>NZ_JBFPFS010000032.1:0-88913 GCF_047978125.1 Burkholderia sp. LFS061
GACGAAGCTTGGCGACGAATGGCAGCGCGCAGGCGTGCACAGCGCAGGCCGTCAGCAGGAAATCTGCGATGCGCTCGCACAAACGACGCGCGACCTCACCACGCAGGCCGCCACGTTCGAGCAACGCTCGAACGAACTGCTGACGACGATCCGCGATTCGCACACGGGCCTGCAAACGCAACTCGCGGCGCGCGACGAACAGCGCCTCGCCGCATGGAACGATTCGCTCGCCGCGATGACGGCCGCGCTGCGCGACGAATGGGCGCAGACGAGCGCGCTGGCCGCGACGCGCCAGCAGGACATCTGCGACACGCTGGCCCGCACCGCGAACGACATCACCGCGCAGGCGCAGGTACACGCGAGCGACACGATCAACGAGATCGCGCGCCTCGTGCAGGCCGCGTCGGAGGCGCCGAAGGCCGCGGCCGACGTCGTCGCCGAGCTGCGCCAGCGCCTGTCCGACAGCATGGTGCGCGATACCGCGACGCTCGAGGAACGCAGCCGCCTGCTCGCGACGCTCGAAACGCTGCTCGGCGCGGTCAACCACGCATCGACCGAACAGCGCACCGCGATCGACGCGCTCGTCAGCACGTCGGCCGACCTGCTCGACCGCGTCGGCGCGCGCTTCAACGACACCGTCGATGCCGAAACGCGCAAGCTCGATTCGGTGGCCGCGCAGGTCACCGCGGGCGCGGTCGAGGTCGCGAGCCTCGGCGATGCGTTCGGGATGGCCGTGCAGGTGTTCGGCGAGTCGAACGACAAGCTGCTGACCCATCTGCAGCGCATCGAGGCCGCGCTCGAGAAATCGCTCGCGCGCAGCGACGAGCAGCTCGAGTACTACGTCGCGCAGGCGCGCGAGGTGATCGACCTGAGCATGATGTCGCAGAAGCAGATCGTCGAAGACCTGCAGCAGCTCGCCGGCCGGCGGGCGCCTGTCGGAGCGTAACGCATGCACGACGAAATCGACGGCGGCGCGCCATCCGCGCCGGTATGGCCCGCGTTCGCCGACCTGATGTCGGTGCTGCTCGGCGCGTTCGTGCTGATCCTCGTCGGCGTGATCGGCATGCAGCTTCAGCTCACGTCGAAGCTCGAGGAAGCCGTGCGTGCGCGCCAGCTCGAAGCGCAGCAGCGCAAGTCGCTCGAACAGGCGCTCGCCGGGCCGCTCGCGGCCGGCCGCGTGACGCTCGTGAACGGGCGCATCGGCATCAGCGGCAACGTGCTGTTCGCGCTGAATTCCGACCAGTTGCAACCCGCGGGCCGCGACCTGCTGAAGACGCTGGCCGCGCCGCTGGCCGCCTATCTGAAGACACGCGACGAGATCCTGATGATCAGCGGCTTTGCCGACGATCAGCAGGTGCATGCCGGCAATCGCCAGTTCGCGGACAACTGGGAGCTGTCGGCCAAGCGCGCATTGACGGTCACGCGTGCGATGATCGACGCCGGCGTGCCGGCGCCATCGGTGTTCGCGGCCGCGTTCGGCTCCGAACAGCCGGTCAGCTCGAACGCGGACGATGAAGGCCGCGCGAAGAACCGCCGCGTGGAGATTGCGCCAGTGCCGCGCAAGAGCGCATCGAACGGAGGGAAGGCGAAGTGACGGACGACTCGACGCCCGCCCGCGCGACGCTCGACGCATGGCGCGAGCAGGGCGCCGACCGGCTCGATCCCGTGCGCTTTCACCGGATCGACGCGCTCGAACGGCGCGCGGCCGTGCTCGACGGCGACGCACGCGACCTGCTCGACGCGCGGCTGGCAGCCTTGATCGACGGCTTCGCGGAGGTCGTCGCGCGGGCCGATGAAGCGAAGGCCGCGCGCGACAATGCGCAAGCCACGGCCGGTGCGCCCGTACGCGGCGCGATTGCGGAACTCGTCGAACGGCTCGCGCGCGATGCGCAGGCCGACCGGCGCGGGCTCGATCCCGATCTGGTCGACTACTTCCGCACGATGTGGTCGAAAGTCCGCACGGAGCAGCAGTACCGGCAATCGCTCGACCAGGTGCCGCGCAATGCGGGGCCGCTCAATTCGAATAGCCTCGTGCACCGGTCGCTGTCGACGATGCGCGAGCTGTCGCCGGAATATCTGCAGCAGTTCCTGTCGTACGTCGATGCGCTCGCGTGGCTCGAGGATCTCGCCGGCGGCGGCGCGCAGCCCGAGAAGGAAGCGCCGCGCGCGAAAACATCGAAACCGGCGAAAAAGGTGACGCGCGCCAAGGCGCGGTAACGCGGCACGCATTCACGAACGAACACCGGGTACGTGGCGGCTAGCGGCCCGGCGCTGTGTCGTCGATCGCCGCGCGCAGCGCGTGCAACGCATCGGCCAGCGCCGACGCGAACGGCGGATGCGCGGCGATGCCCGCCGCATCGAGCTGGCTCCCGAGGATCGGCAGCGCGATCGATGCGCGCTCGACGATGCGTGCGGACATCACCGACAGCGTTTCCCGCAGCGCCGCGTCCGCGTGCGTCGCGCGCGGCGACGCATTCAGCACCGCGACCGGCTTGTAGACGAGCGCTTCGCATCCGACGACCCAGTCCAGCGCGTTCTTCATCACGCCGGTCACGCCGTGCGCGTATTCCGGGCTCGCGATCAGCACGCCGTCGGCCGCGTTCAGCCGATCGATCAGGTCGCGCACGGCGGCCGGCGACGGGTATTCGGTATCGGGATTGAACAGCGGGAATTCGCCGAGGCGATCGAAGCGCGCGATGCGCATGCCGCGCGGCGCGACGAGCGCGGCTGCATCGAGCAGCGCGGCGTTGTACGACTGCGACCGGAGGCTGCCGCACAGGGCGACGATGTCGATGCGGCGGTCGGCGTCGGTTCGGGGATCGGTGGTCATCGATGAGCGTTTCGGTTGGCGTGGTGCGCTGCCGCGTCGCGCGGACCGGACGGATTATCGCATCGGCGTTCGGGCCGCGTGGTGCGCGGTGCGTGCCGCCGACGCTACGCGGTCCGCGCCGATGCGTTGAACCTTGTCGCGGAATCGCAGCGAGCCGCTTCGGCGTCGCTCATCCCGGCCGCCCGCGCGAATTCCGTCATCGCCCACCCGTTGCCGAGCAACAGCCGCCGCGTATGCAGCGCGCCGTGCACGTCGTCAGGAACGGTGTCGCCGAGATAACGCAGCGCGCGGCCCTCGACATCGACGAAGCCGTGCGGGTAATGCTGCGCGAGCGCCGTCCACAACTGCGCGGCGCCGACCGACTGGCGCGCGCCGCTGATTAGGCACAGGCCCGCGTCGAGCCCCCAGCGATACAGCGTAGTCGTGAGGCCCTTGCGTTGCGCCGAGCCGCGCAGCCGCGTATGCGGTGCGCGCAGGTAGCGGTCGGCGCGGCGCGGGATTTCGGGAAGGCGGTTGAATACCGTGTAGCCGGCGAGCTGGCGCGCGGCCGGATCTTCGACATACAGGAAGTATTCGCCGTCCGCTTCGCGGTGGCGGACGATCAGGCCCGAGCGGCCGAGCGCGACGGCCGGGAGGCCGTGCAGGCGGTGGCCCGGCTGGTGGAGGCGTGCGTGGAGCGTGTCGAGTTCATCGTCGATGTCGTGCTGGGAATGCTGTACGTCGATGCGCATGGCAAAGGTCGCCCGTCCCGGGCGGTTCGAGAAAGAGGTTCATCGCAACAAGGGAAAGGGAACGGGGGCGGCCCCCGGGCTCGGCGAAGCGGGCCGGGGCCGCGAATCAGCTGGGGATGTGCTGGAAACCGGCGGCGATCGCGGCGAGGCCCGCGATGCAGAGTGCGAACAGGATCAGGACTTTGTGGATCACGCCTCTTTCCTCATCAATGCGCGGTACCGGCGGGCGGCATCGCGGAGACGGTGAGCGGCGGGCACGGCCCGCACGGCCGTCGTGCGGGACGACGGTCGGGTGTCCGCGCGACGGTTCGAGCGCGGACGGCCAGCACCATACGCGAGGTGCCGGGGGCGGGCAATCGGACTGGCGGAGAAAAGCGACGAAAAGCGGGGAATCGCGGCGTTTCGCGACAATTGGCCGCAAGCGGCCGCGCGCCTTCGCGCCGAACGATGCGTGCGAACACGGATCGCATGGCGATTGGGGAAAGTGCGTGGCGACTGTCTTTGTATATCCGGAACCGGTGAAACGCCGACGTCCATTCGATGACCGGAGCGGCAACGCAGCGCCTCCCCGGCCGCCGGCCGACGCGTCACGCCGGCTGCTGCACCCCGAACGCCTGCCTGATCCGTGCAAACAACCCGTGCTGCGCGATCCATTCGGCGTACGCACGATAGTCCGGATCGCGCATCAGGTGGCGTTCTTCCGTCTTCGCGCGCAGGTAATAGATCAGGTTGACCGCGACGAGCGCGGCGCAGTGCATGAGCCCGACCTCCCAGCCGAGCGGCTCGACGAACGGCACCGACACCATCCAGTACGACAGGTTCTTCGTGATGTACGCCGGATGCTTCGTGAAGCGGTACGGGCCCGACGTGATGATTCCGCGGTTGGTGAGGTTCGAGAAGCGCAGCCCGAACGAGATCGTCGACAGCGCGTAGGTCATCAGCAGCAGGATGATCACGGCGCCCCAGATCACGCGCAGCGTCGGCGCGGACAGCAGCCAGTTGTCCCAGAACAGCGAGCCTTCGTAGCGGATGTAGTGGCTCGAGATCAGCGACCAGAACGGTTGATAGCAGATCAGCGTGGCGCCCCAGCCGAGCGCCGTCGGCTCGACCGTGCGCACGTGACTGTCGAGGATGCGGAACGTGCACAGGTAGCCGACGGTGCCGAACATCAGGTCCATCGTGAACGACAGGTCGTACAGGAACGAGAACGTCGCGAGCGACATCGGCGCATTCATCGCGTGCGCGAGCGACGCGGTCAGATGATCGGCGTCTTTCGACAGGTAGACGGTCATCAGCGGCAGGAAGAACGTCTTCACGCCCCAGCCGGCGAGCATCTCGCGCACCGGCTGCCAGCTTGCGGGCCGCTCGCGGCGGAACAGGAAGCGGCCCCACAGCAGGTACGCGTCATCGGTTTCGCGCTGATGGCGGTCCATCCACATGAAATAGAACGGCGCGGCGACGATCACGTACGGGGCGAGCGCGCGCAGCAGCGACCAGAACGGCCGGTAGAAATCGCCGTGATATTCGGGCAGCAGCCAGTACAGCATCCCGATGCCCGCATAGATCGACGTGAGCGCGCCGAGCCGCGTCGCGACGCGCGCGAGGCCGAGCGGCCGCACGGCCTGGCGTGACAGCCCGGCGCTCGGGCGCAGGTAGACGCGCGAGATGAGGATTTCGTGCAGCGCGATCGTGCCGATGATCGCGAGGCTCGCGATGATTGCGCGCGTCGCGGCGTCGAGGGCCGGCTGGTCGCGCGTGAACCACAGCGCGAGGAGCCCGGCCGCGATGCCGAGCAGGCCGGCACGGAAGGGCGTGGCGGAACGGGGCGGGCGGTCCTGGACCGCGGCGATGCCGTCGAGCGTGGAATTCATGATCGGATCCTCGTCGGGATGACGGCCGGCGCCCCCGCTTGGCGGGTGACGCCGGCCGTCGGCCGGGCTTTGTATTGATGCATGCCCGGCCATTGGCCTGTGGTTCTGGTCGGTAAAGCGTTACTTCTTGGTGCCGCCGCCCAGCAGACCGCCGAGCAGGTTCGTCACCGGCGACAGCAGGTTGGCTGCACCGCCCGCGGTACCGCCGTTCGAGCTGCCGGTCAGGGCCGCCACAGTGCCGCTGCCGGCCGGTGTGGTCGCCGTGCCGGCTGCGACGCCGGGGCTGGCCGTGCCGATGGCACCTGCCGAGCCGGCCGGCGTCGTCAGCGCGCCCGTCAGCGTGCCGACCGGGCCGCTCGTCAGCAGGCCGCCGACGGCGCCCGTCACGTTGCCTCCCGGCGTCGTGACCGTGCCGGTGAGGCTTGCTCCGAGCGGCGTCAGCGCGTTGACGAGGTTGGTGACCGGCGCCAGCAGGCCGCCGACGCCCGAGCCACCGGTACCGCTCGTGCCGCTCGAACCGAGGCCGCCGAGCGCGCCGGTCACGGTGCCGAGCAGGCCGGTGACCGGTGCAAGCGGGCCGCCGCCGGTGCCGCTCGTGCCGCCGGTACCACCCGTACCGCTGGAGCTGCTGCCGCCGCCGAGCCCGCCCGTCAGCGTACCGAGCAGACCGGTAATCGGGGCGAGCGGGTTGGTGCCGCTGCTGGAGCTGCCGCTGGACAGCAGGCCGCCTGCCGAGGCCACCGTGTTGCCGAGCTGGGACACGCCGTTGCCGGCGCTCGTGCCGACCGGGTTGCCGGTCGCGCTGCCGATCTGCGAACCGGCGAGGCCGAGGCCGCTCCCGAGCGTGCTCAGCAGTCCGCTGAGCGGGGCGCCGAGCATGGTTGCGCCGCCGAGCATCTGCGTGGCGCCAGGCGTCGTGACGCCGCCGGTCAGCGTGTTCGTGATCGGGTTGATCACGCTGCCGAGCTGCGTCTCGAGTTGCTGGACCGGCGCGCTGTTCAGCGCGGTATTCAGCGCCGATGCGGTCGAGTTGACCGCATTGCCGACCGTGTTGACGAGATTGCCGACCAGGGTCGTCGCCGGCGCGAGCGGCGACAGCGGACCGGTGCCGAGGCTCGTCACTGCGTTGCCGAGGTTGTTGACCGCGCCGCCGGCGCCGGTCAGCAGGCCGGTGGTCGACGTGAGCGTCGGGCCGAGCGGGTTCGGCGACACGCCGATCGAGCCGAGGCCGGCCGCGACGCCGTTGCCGAGCGACTGCACGCCGTTGCCGAGGCTCGTGACCGCGTTGCCGACGCTGGTGGCCGTCGTCGGGTTCGTGCCGGGGATCTGCACGCCGCCGATCTGCGCGCCACCGTTCGCGACCGTCGTGCCGAGTGCCGTCACGAGGTTGCCGGATTGCTGGAGGACATTGCCGAGCGGGGTGACGCTGGTGCCGGAAGTGCCCGAGGTGCCGGAAGTGCCCGAGGTACCGGAAGTGCCCGACGTGCCCGACGTGCCGGAGGTGCCCGAAGTACCCGAGGTACCGGAAGTGCCCGAGGTACCGGAAGTGCCCGACGTGCCGGAAGTACCCGAGGTACCGGAAGTACCCGAGGTGCCGGAGGTGCCCGACGTGCCGGAAGTGCCCGACGTGCCGGAAGTGCCCGAGGTGCCGGAAGTACCCGAGGTACCGGAAGTGCCCGACGTACCGGAAGTACCCGAGGTACCGGAGGTGCCCGACGTGCCGGAGGTGCCCGACGTGCCGGAAGTGCCCGAGGTACCGGAAGTACCCGAGGTGCCGGAAGTACCCGAGGTGCCGGAAGTACCCGAGGTGCCGGAAGTGCCCGACGTGCCGGAAGTGCCCGAGGTGCCGGAAGTGCCCGAGGTGCCGGAAGTACCCGAGGTACCGGAAGTACCCGAGGTACCGGAAGTGCCCGACGTGCCGGAAGTGCCCGAGGTACCGGAAGTACCCGAGGTGCCGGAAGTACCCGAGGTGCCGGAAGTACCGGAAGTACCGGAAGTACCGGAAGTACCGGAAGTACCGGAAGTACCGGAAGTACCCGAAGTACCCGAAGTACCCGAAGTACCCGAAGTACCCGAAGTACCCGAAGTACCCGAAGTACCCGAACTCCCGCCACCCGAAGTCCCCGACGAACCGCCGCCCGACGTACCGGACGTCCCCGATGTACCGCCGCCCCCCGACGTGCTCGGCTTGATCGACGGCGGGGTCGTCGGTCCATCGACCGAGCCGCAACCGTACAGCGCGAGCAGCGACGAGACGGCCATCGTTACCGTCGTCCTTTTGAAGATATTGTGCATGTAGGCCTCGACATTGGAAGTGTGTCCAAGCCTCCTCTGCAAATTCCGCGCCATGACGGATTTATCGAAACGGCGTCGCGCTTTGTTGCACGAATCGGGAATATCAACGCGATTTAAACGGAGGAATGGCGGTTTCGCGCGACGGGCACGCACCGTGCATGGATGCGGCGGTGGCGATGTTCCCGTAAGCCGCCGTAACGCGCGGCCGGATGTTACGTAGCGTTCGACCGCCCGTCACGCGAACAGCCGCGAACCGAGGGCTGCATCTTTGACGAAACGCGCCGGCCCCGTGAACATGGCGCGAAATCTCCCGGCCGCCGGCGACGCCGCCGCGGCCACGACCACGACTTCACCCAGGACACGGACATGAGCGAACAGGACAGGGAATACGGCAAGGCGCGGCGGATCGACGTGATGGGCGAGGCGTTCGTCGAGCGCGCGATGCGTGACCTCGACGGATTTTCGCGTCCGTTGCAGGACTGGCTGAACGAACACGCGTGGGGCAGCACGTGGCACCGGGGCGGGATCGACCTGAAGACGCGCAGCCTGTGCACCTGCGCGATGCTGGCGGCGCTCGGCCGCGGCACGGAACTGAAGGGTCACATTCGCGGCGCGCTCAATAACGGCGCGAGCCTCGTCGAGATCCGCGAGGTGCTGCTGCACAGCGCGCTGTACGCGGGCGCGCCGGCCGCGGTCGAGGCATTCCGCAACGCGCGCGAGGTGATCGCGGATCTCGGGCTGTCGGTGCCCGACGACGAAGCCTGATTCCGTCGCAGCACCGGCTGCACGGCACTGAATCGAGCCCCGCGTCGTTCCCGTTCAGGACTCGATACGCGCAGCTCGTGCGACGGCGTCGGCTGGCGCGGCGGCGACTTCGAGCAGCCAGTCGGCCGTCGCATCCGGAATCGTGACCGGCAGCATGTGTCCGCCCTCGACGACCTTCAGCCGCACGCGCGCCGATTTCTTCGCGAGCGCATCGCCGTGCTCGCGCCAGTTCAGGATCGGATCGGCGTGGCCGTACAGCACGTCGACCGGCAGCGTGAGCTCCGCGTAGCGGCGCACCATCGCGGGCAGGTCGACGGGCGCCGACAGCAGGTCGGTCGCGGTCGCGTAGAACACATGCGGCCGCATCCCGAGCAGGCCGCCGCCCTTGGTGGGGAAGTCGCGCGGCACGTCTTCCGGCGCGAACACCTGGCGCACGGCGTTGCGGCCGGTCAGGATCGTCAGCGGGATTGCGAAGGTCCACGACACGAAGCGGCGCACCAGCGGCGACGGCAGCATCAGCGGCCGGAACGGCGCCGGCGGCTCGGATTGCTCGTGCGACAGCGGCGCGATCAGTGCGAGCCGGCTCACGCGGTCCGGATGGTTGAGGCCGACCGCGAGCGCGATCGCGCCGCCGAGCGAATGACCGACCAGCACGGGCTTGTCGAGCCGCAGCGCGTCGATGAACGCGGCGACCGTGCGCGCCTGCGCGAACACGTTCGCCTGCGAGCCCGCGCCGCGGGTCGAGCGGCCGGCGCCGGGCCGGTCGATGAGGATCACGCGATGCCGCTGCGCAAGCCGCGCGAGCGGCAGGTACGCGAAGTTGCGCAGTTGCCCCGCGAGCCCGTGAACGAACACGATTGGCGGGCCGTTGCCGTATTCGACGTAGTGGATGCGGTCGCCGCCGATGTCGACGAAGCGGCCTTCGGGCGGGAACGCGCGCGTCACGCGGCTGGCGACGTAGCCGGAAAACAGCGCGAGCGCGGCGAGCACCGCGACGACGCCGAGCAGCACGTTCTGGATCAGATGGAGCGTAGGGGTCATGTCGGCCTCAGCGGGTTTCGAGTGCGGGTTCGGCAACCGGCGCTGTCGCAGCCGGGCCGGTTTTCGCGCGGCGTTCGAAATGCATCGCCGAATCGGCGAGCGCGCTGAACTTCAGCGATGCGAGATCGAGCACGTAGTTCTGGTGGAATTTCCACGGCTTGCGATGGCCCTGCTTCGGCAGGATGCCGGCCGCGCGCTGGATGTAGCCCGAGCTCAGGTTGACGGCCGGCACGTCGCCGAGATCGCCGGCGCCGAGCCGCGGCACGCACGTGTCGTAGCCGTTCGCGCGCATGTGGTTGAGCAGCCGGCACACGTAGCGCGCGATCAGCTCGGCCTTCAGCGTCCACGATGCATTCGTGTAGCCGAACGACGACGCGAGGTTCGGCACGTCGCTGTACATCATTCCCTTGTACGACACGGTCTCCGGCAGGTCGACCGTGCGGCCGTCGACCGTGACGCGCGCGCCGCCGAGCAGCTTCACCTTCAGCCCGGTCGCGGTGACGATCACGTCCGCGTCGAGCTGCTGGCCGCTCTTCAGCGTGAGGCCGGTCGGCGTGAAGCGCTCGATCTCGTCGGTGACGATCGACGCGCGGCCCGCGCGGATCGACTTGAACAGGTCGCCGTTCGGCACGAGGCACACGCGCTGGTCCCACGGCATGTAGCGCGGCGTGAGGTGCTTCGCGACGTCGAAGCCGGGGCCGAGCTGCTTGCTGGCCGCGCGGATGATGAACTTCTTCGTCTGGTCGGGCTTGCGGCGCGACACGTTGTACAGGTACATCGTCAGCAGCACGTTCTTCACGCGCACGAGCCGGTGCGCGAGCCGCGACGGCAGCACGCGGCGCAGCGCGTTCGCGATCCTGTCGCGCGCGGGCAGCGACACGATGTAGGTCGGCGAGCGCTGCAGCATCGTCACGTGCCGCGCGTCGGCCGCCATCGACGGCACGAGCGTGACGGCCGTCGCGCCGCTGCCGATCACGACGACGCGCCGGTTCGCGTAGGTCAGATCCTTCGGCCAGTGCTGCGGATGCACGAGTTTGCCCTCGAACGTGTCCATGCCGGGCCAGTCGGGCAGATAGCCTGCGTCGTAGTCGTAATAGCCGCTGCACATGAACAGGAAGCGGCAGGTGTAGACGAGCGTGTCGGTCGCGCCGTCGCGCGTGCGCTCGATGCGCACCGTCCAGCGCGCGCGGTTCGAGTCCCAGTCGGCCGCGACGACCTTCTGACCGTAGCGGATCGTCTTGTCGATCCCGTATGTGCGCGCGGTGTCGCGGATGTAGTCGAGGATCGTCTGGCCGTCGGAGATCGCGTTGTCGCTGTGCCACGGGCGGAAGCTGTAGCCGAGCGTGAACATGTCGGAATCCGAACGGACGCCCGGATAGCGGAACAGGTCCCAGGTGCCGCCGATCGCGTCGCGCGCCTCGACGATCGCGACGCTCGCATGCGGGCAGCGCTGTTTCAGGTGATACGCGGCGCCGATGCCGGACAGGCCGGCGCCGACGATCAGCACGTCGAGGTCGTTGCCGTCGCCACGGTCATGGCGGGCGCCGGGGGCGGGCGGCGCGTCGCGCCGGTCGGTCGTCGTCGAGGTCATGCGAGGTCCTTGGTCGGCGTGGCCGGGCGTGCGGCCGGGGCGTGGGTGCGTTCGAGATTGCGTGCACGGGCGCGGCGCACATGGCGCAGCATCAGCCGCTGGTAACCGGCGCCGAGCAGGCGCGCGATCCGGTCGAGCCGGCGCGCGTCGGCGCCGACGAGCACGCGGCGTGCATTGCGCTCGACGCCCGCGAGGATCTGCCGCGCGGCATCGTCGGCCGTCGTCGCGCTGATCAGGCGGTTCGCCTGCCGGCGGTGGGTCGCTTCGTCCTGGCCCGTGAGCGCGTGAATGCTGGTATCGACGCGGCCCGCATCGACGATGTTCGTCGCGACGCCGCCTGGATGCACGCAGGTCGCGCTCACCGGCGCGCCGTCGAGTTCGAGTTCCATCCGCAGCGCCTCGGTGAAGCCGCGCACCGCGAACTTGGTTGCGTTGTACGCGCTTTGCGTCGGCATCGCGACGAGCCCGAACAGGCTCGACGTGTTGACGACGTGGCCGTCGCCCGACGCACGCAGGTGCGGCAGGAACGCCTGCGTGCCGTGCACGACGCCCCAGAAATTGATGCCGACGATCCATTCGAGATCGGCGATGCGCGCGGTTTCGGCGCTGGCGGCCAGCGATACGCCAGCGTTGTTGAAGATCAGGTTGACCTTGCCGTGTTCGGCGCGGACGAAATCGGCCCACGCGAACACCGCATCGCGGTCGGCGACGTCGAGCCGCCGCGTGCTCACGCGCACGCCGTGCTGCGCGCACGCGGCCGCCGTGCCGGCGAGCCCGGTTTCGCCGACGTCGGCGAGCGCGACCTCGCAGCCGCGCCGCGCGAGCTCGACCGCGAGGCTGCGACCCATGCCCGAACCGGCGCCCGTGATCGCGGCGACCTTGCCGGAAAACCCGTTCATCCGTTGCTCCTCCCGCTCCGCTGGTACTGTGCCGGCGGAGCGTCTATTGTGGTGTTGGTCGTCACCACTTTAGTTTTAGGGTGTCCTGATGTCAAATAGCGGAATGGAGAAAGCACTCGAAACGAAAAAACGGGGCCGGTCGTACGGCGGCGTGGCGCCCGAGGTGCGTGCCGCCGAGCGGCGCGATGCGCTGATCCGCGCGGCGACGCGCGTGTTCGGCACGGTCGGGTTCCGCAAGGCGACCGTGCGGGCGATCTGCCGGGAAGCGAAGCTGAACGATCGCTATTTCTATGCGGCGTTCGACAGCACCGAGGATTTGCTGCGCTGCACCTACCTGCATCACGCGGAGCGGCTGCATGACGCGGTCGCGCAGGCGGTCGCCGCGCGCGGCGGCGATCTGCGCGAGAGCGTCGACGCGGGGCTCGCCGCGTTCTTCGCGTTCCTGCGCGATCCGTGCGCGGCGCGCGTGCTGCTGCTCGAGGTGATGGGCGTGAGCGCGGATACCGACATGACGTACCAGCGCATGCTGATCGACTTCGGCAAGCTGATCATGGCGATCGGCGCGCCGCGCGAAGCGGCGACGCCCGCGGAGCGCACCGAGCAGCGGCTGATCGGGCTCGCGCTCGTCGGCGCGATGACGAACGTCGGCGCGGCGTGGCTGCTCACCGACTATCGCGATCCGGAAGCGCAGATGGTCGCGAGCTGCAGGAAGGTGTTGCTGGGGACATTGCGGGAGATTGGATAACCGGATGGCATCGCATCGTTCGTGTTACCCCCCCCGGAAAATTGCAGTCTGAAAATGAAAAGAACGCAGCAATCACACGGCGCGCCGGACGTCGTGCCGATTTTTGCGTTTTAGTCGCCTTTTTAATAATTAAAGGGCGATCGATTTTTGGGGGTTAATGATTGTCAAAAAGTCGTCATTGTTTTTGATTCCGGTTCGATGTGGCGATGAATGGATGAAAACAATGTGGAGCGAATTAAAAAGCGGCGCAATGCAAAGAGTCAGCTCGCATTGCGCCGATCGTGGCGCGAAATCCTTCGCGCCCCAGGCACGATTGATTAGGAACCCGTGTATCCGCCCCGGGTCCAGCCGTCACCATCCCAGCAATACTCGGTCGTCGTGCCGCCGCTCGTCGCGTACACGCGGATGTGAACGGCGCTCCCGACCAGCCAGCAGGTGGCGGACACGTTGTCGCCGGCCTGGTTGAACGCGCCCGTGTACCACTTCTGCCCGTCGTAGCAGCGTTCGGTGATCTTGTTGCCGTTGGCCGTGTAGACACGAATCGACGGCGTGGTTCCCCATGAAATCGCAGCGGTTTGCATTTCCAGACTCCTTGTTTGATTGAATAAAACGGGGAATTGAAAACGTTTCGGTAAACGCGAATTGGCGTATTACCGGGAATAAGGTTAGTAGAAAATTTGGAAAGCAATGCGCTATTTTTTTGGGGAATAAAAGGGCGTATTTATTCGGGGCGGGAAAGCCGCGGGGAAAGGGGATTGGAAGCGGGGCAAAAACGCGTGGCGATCCGGATTCAGCCTGCGGCTCGTTTCGATCGTACCGGCGCCGCCGGCGGCGTTTCGCCGATCCTTTGCTTCATCGCATCGATGAACGCCCGCACCTTCGGCGAAGGCAGCCGCGTCGACGGATACACCGCATGAATCCCGGCCGGCGCCGAGCGCCACGCGGGCAGCAGCCGCACGAGCCGGCCGGCCGCGACGTCGTCGGCGGTCGAGAAATCCGTCAGCAGCCCGAAGCCGCCGCCCGCGAGCACGATCGCGCGGCATGCCGTTGCGGTGTTCGACACGACCGGCGCGACGCAGCGCACCGACACGCTGCCGCCGCGCGCGTTGTCGAGTTCGAACGTGTGCGGGCGCGGCAGCGTCGACAGCATTACGAACGGCAGCGCGGCAAGCGCATCCGTATCGCGCGGCAGCCCGTAGCGCGCGACGAACGCGGGGCTCGCGACCAGCCATTTCTCGTACGTGCCGAGCTGCACCGCGCGATAGTTCGAATCGGCGAGGCGGCCGATGCGGATCGCGACGTCGAGGTTGTCCGCGACGAGATCGACGATGCGGTCGTTCGCGACCAGCTCGACGTCGAGCCCCGGATGCGCGTCGCGCAACGCGACGACGGCCGGCGCGACGACCTGCGCGCCGTAGTCGATCGGCACGCTCACGCGCAGCGTGCCGCGCAGCGGCCCCGCGTCTGACGACACCGCGTCGAGCGCGGCTTCGGTGGCGCGCACGATGGCGCGGCACGCGTCGTAGAACGTACGCCCAGCGTCGGTCACGCTCAGCCGCCGCGTCGTGCGCACCAGCAGGTTCGCGCCGACCTCGGATTCCAGGCGCTGCATGTGCGTGCTGACGACCGTCTTCGCGAGGCCGAGCCGCTCGGCCGCGGCCGTCAGCGAGCCGGCATCGACCACCGCGACGAAGATCGCCAGTCGGTTCAGGTTCACGTCGCGCAGATCGGCCATCGTCGATTGTCCTATGAAAGCGGATAATGTTTCAGTGATTATCCGTCTTCTGGCCGCGAACCGCGAGCGCTACTCTGGGGCCGTTCGTCGCCGATTCCCGGCGACGCGAGATTCCGGAGTGTTTTCCATGTCCGTCGCCAGCAAGCCTGCCTCCGCAGCGCCCGTCGCCGGTAAGCCCGTCGCCCCGATTCGCGTCTATTCGTTCCCGCTGTCCGGGCACGCGCATCGCGTCCGGTTGTTCGTGTCGCTGCTCGGCCTGCCGTCCGAGACCATCGACGTCGACCTCGCGGCCGGCGCGCAACGCGAACCGGCGTTCCTCGTGCTCAATCCGCTCGGGCAGGTGCCGGTGATCGACGACGGCGGCACCGTGCTCGCCGATTCGAACGCGATCCTCGTGTATCTCGCTAAGCGCTACGGCGACGCGCACTGGCTGCCCGACGATCCGGCCGGCGCGGCGGTCGTGCAGCGCTGGCTGTCGTATGCGGCCGGGCCGATCGCGTCGGGGCCTGCCGCGGCACGGCTCGTGACCGTGTTCGGCGCGCCGCTCGACCAGGAAGCGGCCAAGCGCACGGCCGCGAAGCTGCTCGACGTGATCGACCGCGAACTGGCCGGCAAGCCGTTCGCCGCCGGCGCCGAGCCGACGATCGCGGACATCGCCGCCTACACGTACATCGCGCACGCGCCGGAAGGCGGCGTATCGCTCGAACCGTATCCGCACGTGCGCGCATGGCTGGCGCGCGTCGAGGCGCTGCCGGGTTTCGTCGGCATGCCGACGACGCGCGCGGGCCTGCTCGCCGCGTAACGCCAACCGAAGCCGCGCCTGTTCAGGAGAATGCGATGAATGCTCCGACCGCCGCCGTACCGGGCTGGGAACTCGACGCCGCGCCGTTTCACGCGGGCGAACTCGCGGTGCAGCAGCGCGCGGGCGTAACGGAAGCCGCGGGCGCGGCCGGCCGGCGCGGAATCCGGCGCTTCATGCCGGACCAGCACCGGACGTTTTTCGCGCAGCTGCCGTTCTTCGTGCTCGGCGGCGTCGATGCGCACGGCCAGCCGTGGGCGACGCTGCGGGCCGGTGCGCCGGGGTTCGTCACGTCGCCGGATGCGCGCACGCTGCGCATCGCGGCGCCCGCGCTGCCTGGCGATCCGCTGGGCGGCGCGTGGCAGCCGGGCGCGCCGCTCGGCGGGCTCGGGATTGAATTCGATACGCGGCGGCGCAATCGCGTCAACGGCGTCGTGCGCGCCGTCGACGGCGATGCGCTGACGATCGCCGTCGAGCAGAGCTTCGGCAACTGCGCGAAGTACATCCAGGGCCGCACGCCGACGTTCGTCGCGCGCGACGGCGATGCACAGGTCAAGCCCGACGTGTCGGACCGGCTGAGCGATGCGGATCGCGCGCTGCTCGCGCAGGCCGATACGTTCTTCGTCGCGAGCGCGAACACGTCGGCGGAAGCGGGCGCCGCGCGCGGCGCGGACGTGTCGCATCGCGGCGGGATGCCGGGCTTCGTGCGCGCCGACGATGCGCACACGCTGACGACGCCGGATTTCAGCGGCAACCGTTTCTTCAACACGCTCGGCAACCTGCAGCACGATCCGCGCGCGGGGCTGCTGTTCGTCGATTTCGACAGCGGCGACCTGCTGTACGTCGCCGCGCGCGCCGAGATCGTGTGGGACGGGCCGCTCGTCGCGTCGTTCGACGGCGCGCAGCGTGTCGTGCGGTTCCATGTGCGGGAGGTGCGGCGCATGCGCGCGGTGCTGCCGTTCCGGTGGTCGGCGGTCGAGCGCGCGCCGCAGTTCGCGGCGATGGCGGCGGCCGCGGGTGAAGCGGTGACGGCGGCGGTCGCGCCGGTGCCGTCCGCATCGGCACACCAATTAGCACCCGCATGGCGATCGCTGCGCATCGCGAAGATCGTCGACGAAGCGCGCGCGATCCGCTCGTTCCATTTCGAACCGGTGGACGGTGGCGCGTTGCCCGCATATGACGCCGGGCAGCATCTGACGCTGCGTGTTGCGTTGCCGGGCAGCGATGCACCGTTGATTCGTAGCTACACGCTTTCCGAGGCACCGGGCGGCGCGCATTACCGGATCACGGTGAAGCGCGAAGGGCGTGTGTCGGCATGGCTGCACGATCACGCGCGGGCGGGCATGACGCTCGACGCGCAGATGCCGCGCGGCCGCTTCACGTTCGATCTCGCGAGCCCGCGCCCGGCCGTGCTCGTGTCGGCCGGCATCGGCATCACGCCGATGATCGCGATACTGCGCCGCGCGCTGGCCGACGCCGCGCCGTCGCGCCGCGTGGTGTTCGTGCACGGCGCGCGCGAAGCGGCCGACCGGCCGTTCGCGGCGGAACTGGCGCGCATCGCGGCCGCCGATACGCGGCTGTCGCTGCACTGGTTCGACAGCCGTCCGCACGGCGACATGGCAGCGCGGGCCGGCCGCATCGACATCGCGCAACTGAAGCGGATCCTGCCGTTCGACGACTACGACTTCTACCTGTGCGGGCCCTCGGCGTTCATGCGCGATCTGTACGACGGGCTGCGCGCGCTGAACGTGCCGGACGAACGCATCCGCTTCGAGGCGTTCGGGCCGTCGAGCGTGGCGCGCAGCGTGACCCGAGCGGCAGGCACGGCAGGCTCGCCGGCGGCGAGCGTGCCGGTCGTGTTCCGGCGCACCGGGCGCGAAGCCGCATGGACGCCCGCCGACGGCACGCTGCTCGAATTCGCGGAAGGGCAGCGCGTCGCCGTGCCGTCAGAATGCCGCTCCGGTTCGTGCGGCACGTGCGCGACGCGCGTGCTGTCCGGCGCGGTCGACTACGAGCAAACGCCCGACGCGGCGGTCGAACCCGGCTGCGCGCTGCTGTGCGTCGCGCGGCCCGCGCAACGCGCCACGGAACCGCTCGTGCTCGACCGCTGACGCGCCTGCGACATGCGGCCGCAGACGGCCTGCTGCGCGAAAAGCGCGCGCAACTGCTTCTTTTTTCGGATGCCGGTTGGATCGACGATAGCGTCAACCGATTCGATGAAAGGAGCGCATCATGAAACTGCTCGGCATGATCAAGCTGGTCCTGTGGAGTTTCTTCGGCGTACGCAACAGCAAGGCGCACGCAGCCGATCTCGCGAACGTCAACTTCACGCTGCTGCCGTTCGTGGCGATCCTGCTCGCGCTGCTCGTCGGCGCGGTCATCTACGGCGTCGTGCATCTGGTCGTCGATCCGACCGTGACGATGCAGGGGTTCTGAGCAGCGCGTGAATTGCGAGCGGGAGATCATTCCCGCTTCGGTTTCCGGCCGCATGGCCGGCGCATGATTGCGCCGGTCTTCGAGGTTGCCCTGCGCGCCGAGCATCGCTGCCACATTGCCGCCGTTGCCATGTGGCACGAATTGCGTTTCCCCATTCCCGTTCTTTCCCGCCTCCCGTTCCGCTAGATTCCACGGCCTTGATCCCCGCCCGGGGTAAAATGCGCGCCACGCCGCGATGTCGCGTGCGACGGGTTGGCCGCCGTTCCGACGAACGGCGCGCACAACTGCCCGACGCCCGCACCGCGGCGTTCGAAGCGTCCCCCGCATGACATGACCGCGCGAGGCCGCCGGCCGCCCGACAGGCACCCGACGAACCCGTCGACGGCTGCGTCGGCTCCCGGTGCGTCACCCGAATCCGATGTCCCATCCTGCGTCTTCCCGATCGATCGACCGGCACGCATGCGTGCCGTCTCGTCCGATTCGTCCGATGAATGTCGTGCCGGCCGGATGCGCCGCGGGTGACGATTCGTCCGCGAGCGTGCGCTTCGCAGCTTCGTAACGTGTTTCGACAGGGTCGAGTGGCGAGTTTTCCATCCAGAACAATGACGGTGAATAAAACAACAGCGTCGCCCGTACGGCGGCGGCGCGCGAAGGTCGGGCTCGGAGTCGGTCTCGGCATCACGCTTTTCGCGGCGCAGGCTGCGGCAGCCCAGGGCGACGCGCCGGCACCGGACGCCGATGCGGCCGGCAGCGCGACGCTGCCGACGATCACGGTGAGCGGCGAGCGCGGCAACGCGTTTCGCGTGCGCAACGCGTCGGTCGCGGGGCTCGACGACACGCCGCTGCGCGATACGCCGGCGTCGGTGAGCGTCGTGACGCGCGCGCAGCTCGACGATCAGCAGGCGAAGCGGCTGAGCGACGTCGTGCGCAACGACGCGTCGGTCGTCAACGACTACGCGCCGGTCGGCTATTTCGAAGGCTTCGCGATCCGCGGCTTTCCGGTCGATCTCGCGAGCGCGATCCGGATCGACGGGCTGACGGTGTCCGGCGAGCAGAACGTGCCGCTCGAGAACAAGGAGCGCGTCGAGATCCTGAAGGGGCTTGCCGGCATCGACAGCGGTGTCGTCGCGCCCGGCGGCGTGATCAACTTCGTGACGAAGCGCTCCGCGAACGTCGCGAGCTTGACGGCCGGTGTCGATAGCCGCGGCTCGACGTCGGCGGCCGTCGATCTCGGCCGCCGCTTCGGCACCGACCATCAGTTCGGCTTCCGGATCAATGCCGCGAAGGAGAACATGCACTCGTATATCGACGGCACGAACGGGCGGCGCACGTTCGGCTCGATCGCCGCCGACTGGGACATCAGCCCGCGTGCGAGCCTGCAGCTCAACGCTGAATTCCAGCAGTGGATCCAGCGTTCCGCGCCCGGCTACCAGTTGCTCGGCGGCACCGTCGTGCCGTCGGTCAAGACGACGTCGAAGGCGCTCGGCACGCAGCCATGGGCGAAACCGGTGACGACCGACGCGCTGAACCTGAACGCGCGCTTCGACTACCGGTTCAACGACGACTGGAACGCATACATCGCCGCGGGCCGCAGCCGCACGATGATCGACGACAACAGCGCGTTCGCGTACGGCTGTTCGTACGCGGCGAGTTGCGCGGCCGGCGCGACGTCGCCGTTCTTCTTCGGCGCGAACGGCGACTACGACGTATACGATTTCCGCAGCCCCGGCGAATACCGGCGCAACGACGACCTGCGCGCGGTCACGACGGGCAAGTTCGCGACGGGGCCGCTGCGGCACGAGCTGACGCTCGGCGTGAGCGTGCAGCGCCGCGTCGTGCACATGGCCGACGCCGTGTACGACTACGTGGGCAGCGAGAACATCTACGGGCCCGACGTGGCGTTCGCGCCGTCGCCGAATTCGCCGGGCCCGTCGTATCCGCGCCTCGACGCGTGGCAGTACGGCGTGTTCGGGATCGACCGCATCAGCATCGGCGAACACTGGCAGGTGCTCGCGGGCGGCAAGGAAGTGCTGCTGCGCCAGCGCAGCTGGAGCAGCCTTGACGGCGCGGATACGCGCACCGACCGCTCCGTGTTCCTGCCGCAGGTCGCGCTCGTCTACAAGCCGGTGAACGTGCTGTCGCTGTACGCGTCGTACAGCAAGGCGCTGTCGCTAGGCGATCAGGCGCCGGTGCGCGCGACCAACGCGTATGCGTTCCTGCCGCCCGTCGAATCGCACCAGATCGAGGTCGGCGCGAAATACGACTGGCTCGACCGGCTGAGCCTCACGGCCGCCGTGTTCTCGATCAGCAAACCGTTCCAGTTCGCCGACCCGGACGCATCGGGTGCGACCTACACGTTCGTGCAGCGCGGCACGCAGCGGCACCAGGGGATCGAGCTCGGCGCGGCCGGGCGCATGACCGAGCGCCTCGCGCTGACGGCCAGCGTCGCCGCGATCCGCGCCCGCGCGGTCGATTCGGGTTCGCCGGCGTACGAAGGACACCAGATCATCAACGTGCCCGCGCTGCGCGCGTCGCTGTATGCGGACTATGCGGTGCCGGGCGTCGCGGGCCTGAACGTGCTCGGCGGCGTCGAGTACAGTGCGGCCCGCAACGCGAACGAGGAAGGTACCGCGCGCGTGCCGTCGTGGTTCGTGTTCAATCTCGGCGCACGCTATACGACGAAGATCGGCGGTCATCGCACGGTGCTGCGCGTATCGGTGGACAATCTGTTCAACAAGTTCTACTGGCGCGACGCGGGCGAGCAGCAGGGCGATGCGTACCTGTTCCCGGGTGCGCCGCGCACCGCGCGCGTGTCGTTGAGCTATGATTTCTGATCGTCCGGAACCGGCCGTATGACGCGCGGCCCCGGCAGCTACCCAGGAGAGCACAGACGATGTCCCCACTCGAAATCGCCGGCGTGATCGTCAGCGCGCTCGCGATCTGGCTGACCGCGAAGCGGCGCATACTGTGCTGGCCGGTCGGGCTCGCGTCGGTCGCGCTGTACGGCTGGATCTTCTTCGACGCGAAGCTGTATTCGGACATGCTGCTGCAGGGCGCGTTCGCCGTGCTGCAGGTGTACGGCTGGCAGCGCTGGCTCGCGCAGCGCGCGAGCGAAGCCGACGGCGGCGCGGCGCAGGCCGGCGACGTGGCGCCCGTCACGGGCGTGCGGCCGCGGCAGATGCTGCCCGACCTGATCGCGGCCGTCGTCGGCAGCGCGCTGCTCGGCGGCATGATGGCGCGCTGGACCGATGCGGCGCTGCCGTTCGTCGATGCGTCGCTGACCGCGTTCAGCCTCGTCGCGCAATACTGGACCGCGCGGCGCTACATCGCGTCGTGGGGGCTGTGGATCGTCGTGAACGTCGTGTACGTCGGGATGTTCGTGTTCAAGGAGCTGTATCTGACGGCCGGACTCTATGCGCTGTTCATCGGGCTCGCCGTCGTCGGCTGGCGCGACTGGAGCCGGACGGCCGCGGCGCTGCGCGCGGCGGCCGGCGGCGCGCTCGCGTCGGGCGGCGGCGCGCGCTGATTCACGCATCGATTCAACTACGGAGCAACGTCGTTCATGTCATTCCCACTCGAGCCGGACGGGCCAGTATCGCGTGACGTCGCGCCGCCGCAATTCGGCGTCGACGGCGAGCAGGCCGAACGCGACTGGCCGCTGATGACGCACGACGAGGTGGCGGCGGTGCTCGCGCGGATCGACGGTGCCGGCGAGCCGGCCCGGCTGACGTGGCACAGCCCGCGGCAGTTCGCGGCGGCCGTGCTCGTGCGGATGGCGGATGGGCGCGGGCTGTTTGTCAAGCGCCATCACGCGAGCTTGCGCGATGTCGCGGGGCTCGAGGAAGAGCATCGCTTCATCGCGCATCTGCGCGAACGCGGCATGCCCGTGGTCGACGTGCTCGCCGGTCGCGACGGCGCGACCGCGTTCGCATCCGGCGACTGGACGTACGAGGTGCATGTGCTCGCGCCCGGCGTCGACCCGTATCGCGGCGTGATGTCGTGGCAGCCGTTCGCGCATCCGTCGCATGCGTACGCGGCCGGCCGCGCGTTGGCCGAGTTGCACCGCGCGTCGGCCGGCTACGATGCGCCCGCGCGGCCCGTGCGCACGCTGCTGTCGAGTTTCCGTGTGCTGTCGTCGGCCGATCTGGCGGGCGCGCTCGAACGCTGGGTCGATGCGCAGCCGCTGCTCGTGCGCGCGCTCGGCGCGCGCGACTGGCGCGGCGACGTCGCCGACGCGATCGGCCCGTATCACGCGCGCCTCGTGCCGCTGCTGCCCGCGTTGCCGCCGCTGTGGACGCATGGCGACTGGCATGCGTCGAACCTGCTGTGGACCGATGCGGGGCCCGGCGCGCAGGTGCGAACCGTGCTCGATTTCGGGTTGTCGGATCGCACCTGCGCAGTGATGGACCTCGCGCTCGCGATCGAGCGCAATACGGTCGACTGGATGGCGCCGGCCGACGCGCGACGCATCGAATACGAGCAGATCGACGCGCTGCTCGACGGCTACGAATCGCTCGAACCGCTGAGCGACGATGCCTATGCGGCACTGGTCGCACTGCTGCCGATCGTGCATACGGAGTTCGCGCTGTCGGAAGTCGCGTATTTCGGCTGCATCATCGATGCGCCGGCCATCGTTGACATCGCGTATGACGGTTACCTGATCGGGCACGCGCGCTGGTTCGGCGAACCGGATGGGCGGCAACTGCTCGACTGGCTCGAAGGGCGCCGGCGGATGAAGTCGCGCAACATCTGAGCGTCGTGGCGCGCTCTTCGGTTCATTCAGACGAAACGCAGGTATTCTGATCGAGTGCGGCGGTTCTCGCCGCGCTCAAGTTCTTCTTTCGTGCGCAGCGCATGATCCCCGCGCGCCACGTTCCCGCCGGATCTCTTCAACGAAGATGACGGAAATATCATCTTCGCCTCATGTTTGCACTGCGGTTGCTCCGTAGCATCGGTCGCGAAACCGTAACCGCAGGCTCGCCATGTTCATGCACACCCTGGTTGCGCTCGCCGTCCTTGCGACGGCGGCGACAGCCCATGCCCAATCGTCCCCGCTACCCGCCGCGCCAGGCGAGCCGCCCTCAGCCGTTTCGCCGCAGCCCGACGTGGCCGGTGCCGCGCCGCTGACGCTCGCCGACGCGCTCGACGCGGCCGCGCGCAACAACCCGGCGCTGCGCGGCGCGCGCGCCGACGTCGATGCGTCGGCCGGCGCGCTGATGCAGGCCGGCGCGCGCCCCAATCCCGAAGTGTCGTTCCTGCAGGAGGGATTTCGTCGCGCCGAACGCACGTCGACCGCGATGATCACCCAGACGATCGAACTCGGCGGCAAGCGAAGCGCGCGGCTCGATGTCGCGTCGTACGGCAGGGAAGCGGCCAATGCGTCGCTCGACGAGCAGGGCGCCGTCGTGCGCGCCGACGTGATCGCCGCGTTCTACGGTTTGCTCGCCGCTCAGCGGCAGCTTCAGGTCACCGGGGAATCGGCGGCGATCGCCGCGCGCTCGGCGGATCTCGCCGGGCGGCGCGCACAGGCCGGCAAGGTGTCGCCGGTCGAGGCGACCAAGGCGCAGGTGGCCGCGGCGGCCGTGCTGATCGAAGTCGCGACCGCACGCGGCCGCGTCGACGTCGCCCGCGAAAAACTGAATGCGGCGATGGGCGGCGCGCGCGCCGATCGGCGCGATGCGGTTGGCGACCTCGAAGTCGTGCCGGCGGTCGACCCGCTGCCCGCGCTCGTCGAGCGGCTCGACGACGCGCCGCTCGCGCGCATCGCGCGCGTCGAGATGCTCCGCTCGAACGCGGCCGTGTCGCTCGAACGCGCGCGGCGCATTCCGGACGTAACGGTCAGCGCGGGCGTGAAACGCGTGACCACGGGCGGCGTGCCGGACAACCAGGCCGTCGTCGGCGTGTCGATCCCGATTCCGCTGTTCAACACGAACAAGGGCGCGCTGCTCGAAGCGACGCACAAGGCCGAGCGCGCGAATGCCGATCTCGATCGCGAACGCGCGCGGCTGCGGCTGGAGTTGACGCAGGCCTATGCGAACTTCGAGGCCGCCGCACAGGAGGCGCGGCGCCTGAAGACCGACATCCTGCCCGGCGCGCGCACCGCGCTCGACGCGATGTCGCGCGGCTACCAGCTCGGGAAGTTCGGCTTCCTCGACGTGCTCGATGCGCAGCGCACGCTGTTCCAGGGGCAATCGCAATACGTGCGCGCGCTCGCCGACGCCCATACGGCCCGCGCCGACATCGGCCGGCTCGTCGGCACGCCGCTCGCGGCCATCGCGCAATAAGCGCCCCTCTTACCTGAAGGATCGTCATGTCACGCAGCAGAATCTTCATCATTGCGGTGGCCGTGCTCGGCGGCGCCGGAATCGTGCTCGGCGCGCTCGCCGTCACGCGGGGCGGCGGCGCGCCAGCGCCATCGGCCGCCGAAGCCGCACCGCCGGCCGATGGCGCCGGCGCGCGGGGCGGCGTCGTGCTGAAGCGCGGCAGGCTGTCCGTCGAGATCGTCATGACGGAAAAGCCCGGCGACGCGCGGCTCGTCGTCTATCCGTTCGTCGACGGCAAGCCGGCCGACAAGGGCGTGACCGTGTCCGGCACGCTGGTCCGCTACGACCGCACGCATGAACCGCTGCGTTTCGACGCGGCCGGCCAGAAGTTCGTGTCAGCGCAGCCGATCGCCAAGCCGCACGTGTTCGATGCGACGATCGACGTCAAGGCGGGCGGCGACGCGGCGTCGTTTCCGTTCGCGCGCGCCGACGGCGCGATCGCGCTGACCGACGCGCAGTTGGCGACCTCGAAGATCGGGCTCGCGAAGGCCGGCCCCGCGCAGATCGCGACGCCGTTCCAGTTGCCGGGCGAGATCAAGTTCAACGAGGATCGCACCGCGCACGTCGTGCCGCGCGTGGCCGGCATCGTCGAGCAGGTATCGGTGTCGCTCGGGCAGAACGTCGCGAAGGGGCAGGTGCTGGCCGTGATCGCGAGCACCGATCTCGCGGACCGGCGCAGCGAACTGCTGACGGCCGAGCGCCGGCTGTCGGGTGCGCGCGCAACCTACGAGCGCGAACGCACGCTGTGGCAGGAGCGCATCTCGGCGGAACAGGACTACCAGCAGGCACAGGTGCAGTTGCGCGAGGCCGAGATCGCCGTGCAGAACGCGCGGCAGAAACTCGCCGCGCTGAACGCGCCGGCGGGCGCGGGCGCGCTGAACCGCTACGAGCTGCGCGCGCCGTTCGCGGGCACGATCGTCGAGAAGCATGCGACGCCCGGCGAGGCGATCGCCGCCGATGCAAGCATGTTCGTGATCTCCGACCTGTCGACCGTGTGGGCCGAGATGGCCGTGCCGGCGCAGCGGCTGAACGATGTGCGCGTGGGCCGCGACGCGACCGTCAGCGCGACCGCGTTCGAATCGCGTTCGAGCGGCCCGATCGCGTATGTGGGCTCGCTGCTCGGCGAACAGACGCGCACCGCGCCTGCGCGCGTCGTGTTGCCGAACCCGGACGGCGTGTGGCGGCCGGGCATGTTCGTGAACGTATCGGTCGACGCGGGCAAGCAGGGCGTGGCGCTCGCGGTCGCGAGCGATGCGCTGCAGGACGTTGACGGCGCGCCGTCGGTGTTCGTCCGCTCGCCGAAGGGGTTCGTCGCACAGGCGGTCGAGACGGGGCGGCGCGACGAGCGCGCGACCGAAGTGCTGAAGGGGCTCAAGCCCGGCCAGGAATATGCGGCGTCGAACAGCTTCGTGCTGAAGGCCGAGCTCGGCAAGGGGAGCGCGGAACATGAATGAGCGTCACGCGCGTGCCATTGCACGGTTTTCGACCCGCTATGCGGCCCGATATGCGGCTCGATTTGCGACCCGTCGAGTGACCGGTCGCGCGGCCCGTCCGGTGAGGGTGACCGTTCCCCGTTTCAAGGAATCCCGCCATGTTTGAGCGCCTGATCCGCTTTGCGATTGCGCACCGCTGGCTCGTGATGCTGGCGATCGCGGCCGTGGCCGCGCTGGGCGTCTTCAGCTACCAGAAGCTGCCGATCGACGCAGTGCCCGACATCACGAACGTGCAGGTCCAGATCAACACGGCCGTGCCCGGTTATTCGCCGCTCGAAGCCGAGCAGCGCATCACCTACCCGATCGAGACCGTGATGGCCGGGCTGCCGGGCCTCGAGCAGACGCGCTCGATCTCGCGCTACGGGCTGTCGCAGGTCACCGTGATCTTCAAGGACGGCACCGACATCTACTTCGCGCGACAACTCGTCAACGAGCGCATCCAGGAAGCGAAGGACAAGCTGCCGGCCGGCATCGCGCCCGCGATGGGCCCGACGTCGACGGGCCTCGGCGAAATCTACCTGTGGACCGTCGAAGCCGACGCGGCCGCGCGCAAGCCCGACGGCACGCGCTATACGGCGGCCGACCTGCGCGAGCTGCAGGACTGGGTCGTGCGGCCGCAGCTCAGGAACGTGCGCGGCGTGACCGAGGTCAATTCGATCGGCGGCTATGTCAAGGAATACCGCGTCGCACCGAACCCGGCGAAGCTGATGTCGTACGGGCTGACGCTCGCCGACGTCGTGCGCGCGCTCGAACGCAACAACGACAACGTCGGCGCCGGCTACATCGAAAAGCGCGGCGAACAGTATCTCGTGCGCGTGCCGGGCCAGGCGCGCACCGTCGACGACATCGCGAACATCGTGCTGACCAACGTCGGCGGCGTGCCGGTGCGGATGAAGGACGTCGCGCTGGTCGACATCGGCCGCGAGCTGCGCACCGGCGCCGCGACGTCGAACGGCGAGGAGGTCGTGCTCGGCACGGTCTTCATGTTGATGGGCGAGAACAGCCGGACGGTTGCGAAGGCCGTCGCCGCGAAGATGGAGGACGTGAACCGCACGCTGCCGGCCGGCGTGAAGGCGAATCCCGTCTACGACCGCACCGTGCTCGTCGAGAAGGCCGTCGCGACGGTGAAGAAGAACCTGCTCGAAGGCGCGATCCTCGTGATCGCCGTGCTGTTCCTGTTCCTCGGCAACATCCGCGCGGCGCTGATCACCGCGCTCGTGATTCCGCTGTCGATGCTGATGACCTTCACCGGCATGGTCAACGCGAAGGTGAGCGCGAACCTGATGAGCCTCGGCGCGCTCGACTTCGGGATCATCGTCGACGGCGCGGTGGTGATCGTCGAGAACTGCGTGCGGCGGCTCGCGCACGCGCAGGCGGTGGCCGGGCGGCCGCTCACGCGCGACGAGCGCTTCGCCGAAGTGTTCGGCGCGTCGCAGGAAGCGCGCCGCGCGCTGATCTTCGGACAACTTATCATTATGGTCGTGTACCTGCCGATCTTTGCGCTGACCGGCGTCGAAGGCAAGATGTTCCACCCGATGGCGATTACCGTCGTGATGGCGCTCGCGGCCGCTATGGTGCTGACCGTCACGTTCATTCCGGCGGCCGTCGCGCTGTTCATCGGCGAGCGGGTCGAGGAGAAGGAGAACCGGCTGATGGGCTGGGCGCGGCGCGCGTACGAACCGGTACTCGCCGCGTTCATGACGCGCCCGGTGCGCGTGATGCTCGGCGCGGGTGCGATCGTGCTCGTCACGCTCGGGCTCGCCACGCGGCTCGGCAGCGAGTTCATCCCGAGCCTCGACGAAGGCGATCTGGCGGTCGCCGCGCTGCGGATTCCCGGCACGAGCCTGTCGCAGTCGGTCGAGATGCAGAAGTCGATCGAGAAGACGCTGAAGGCGCGTTTCCCCGAGATCGAGCGCGTGTTCGCGCGCACCGGCACGGCCGAGATCGCTGCCGACCCGATGCCGCCGAACCTGTCGGACGGCTACATCATGCTGAAGCCGGCCGACCAGTGGCCGAACCCGAAGAAGCCGCGCGACACGCTCGTGCGCGAGATCGAGGAAGCGCTCGCCGAGCTGCCGGGCAATGCGTACGAGTTCTCGCAGCCGATCCAGCTGCGCTTCAACGAGCTGATCTCGGGCGTGCGCAGCGACGTGGCCGTGAAGATCTTCGGCGACGACATGGCCATGCTGAACCAGACCGGCGAGCAGATCGCGGCGGCTTTGCAGAAGGTGCCGGGCGCGTCGGAAGTGAAGGTCGAGCAGACGACCGGACTGCCGGTGCTCACCGTCAACCTCGACCGCGACAAGCTCGCACGCTACGGCGTGAGCGTCGCCGACCTGCAGGACTCGGTGGCGGCGGCTGTCGGCGGGCAGAAGGCCGGCACGCTGTTCCAGGGCGACCGCCGCTTCGACATCGTCGTGCGGCTGCCCGACGAGCTGCGCTCGGACATCGAGGCGATCAAGCGGCTGCCGATCGCGCTGCCCGCGCCGGCGGCCGGCGCCAGCGCGCCGCTCGTGGCGGCGCCGTACGTGCCGCTCGCGGAACTGGCGACAATCGATGTCGCGCCGGGCCCGAACCAGATCAGCCGCGAGGACGGCAAGCGGCGCGTGGTCGTCAGCGCGAACGTGCGCGGCCGCGACGTCGGCTCGTTCGTCGCCGATGCGCGCGAGCAGTTGCAGCAGGACGTGCGCGTGCCGGCCGGCTACTGGGTGTCGTGGGGCGGCCAGTTCGAGCAGCTGCAAAGCGCGAGCGAGCGCCTGAAGCTCGTCGTGCCGCTCGCGCTGTTCATGGTGTTCGTGCTGCTGTTCGTGATGTTCAACAACGTGAAGGACGGCTTGCTCGTATTCACCGGCATTCCGTTCGCGCTGAGCGGCGGCGTCGTGTCGCTGTGGCTGCGCGGGATCCCGCTGTCGATCACGGCGGCGGTCGGCTTCATCGCGCTGTCCGGCGTCGCCGTGCTCAACGGTCTCGTGATGATCTCGTTCATCCGCAACCTGCGCGACGAAAGGGTGCCGCTCGACGCCGCCGTGCGCGAAGGCGCGCTCACGCGGTTGCGGCCGGTGCTGATGACCGCGCTCGTCGCGTCGCTCGGTTTCCTGCCGATGGCGTTCGCAACCGGCACCGGCGCCGAGGTGCAGCGTCCGCTTGCGACGGTCGTGATCGGCGGTATCCTGTCGTCCACGGCGCTGACGCTGCTGGTGCTGCCCGTGCTGTATCGCGTCAGCCATGCGATGTCGTGGCGCGCCGCGCTTCTGGGCAGCTTCGGCGGCGGCTTCGGCATGGGCGTGCTGCGCCGGCTGGGTTTCTTCAAGGGTAATGCGTAATGCGAATTCTGATTGTCGAGGATGAACCGAAGACGGGCGCCTATCTGCGCAAAGGCTTGACCGAGGCCGGTTATGTCGTCGACTGGGTCGAGGACGGCATCACGGGCCAGCACCAGGCCGAGACCGAGGAATACGACCTGCTCGTGCTCGACGTGATGCTGCCGGGGCAGGACGGCTGGACGCTGTTGCAGAACCTGCGGCGCAGCAAGTCGACGCCCGTGCTGTTCCTCACCGCGCGCGACGACGTCGGCGATCGCGTGAAGGGGCTCGAACTCGGTGCCGACGACTATCTCGCGAAGCCATTCGACTTCGTCGAACTCACCGCGCGCATCAAGTCGATCCTGCGGCGCGGCCAGCCGCGCGATTCGAACACGCTGCGCGTGGCCGACCTCGAACTCGACCTGACGCGCCGCAAGGCCACGCGGCAGGGCGACACGATCCTGCTGACCGCGAAGGAATTCGCGTTGCTGTGGCTGCTGATGCGTCGCGAGGGCGAGATCCTGCCGCGCGCGACGATCGCATCGCAGGTATGGGACATGAACTTCAACAGCGACACGAACGTCGTCGATTCGGCGATCCGGCGGCTGCGCTCGAAGATCGACGACGCATACGAACCGAAGCTGATCCACACCGTGCGCGGGATGGGCTACGTGCTCGAAGCGCGCGGCGGCGCGGCCGCATGATCGCGCGCCTGCTGCCGCGCACGCTGCGCGGACGCCTGACCGCGCTGATCATCCTGTCGACGTCGGTGATCCTCGCGTCGAGCGGCGTCGCGCTTTATGAAGCGCTGAGCAACCGCGTCGAAACGACGGCGGCCGAGCAGATGGCCGGCATTTCCGCCGCATTGGGCACGCATCTGGCCGAAGCGCGCACGACGGCCGACGTCGCGCGCAACACCGACATCTGGATCGACCAGCTGCACGGCCATCCGAACATGGATCTCGCGATCTACGATGCGACGGGCACGCGCCTCGTCGGCACGCCCGGTTTTCGCCCGTACGCGACGCTGCTGTCGCTGGACGCGGGGCGCGTGCCGGTCGGCGTCGCGCCGCCCGGCGCGCGGCACCAGTACCTGGTGACGACCGTGCCGCTCGCCGGCGCGGGCGCTCCGGTGGTACGCGTCGCGGTGCAGTACGATCGCAGCGCCGACGTGCTGCTGTTGCGTACGCATGCTTATACGATCGTCGTGATCGAGGTGTTCGGCGTGGTGCTCGCGGCCGCGATCGCGTATGGCATCGCGGCGCTCGGGCTGAGTCCGCTGCGGCGTTTCGCGGCGCGCGCCGAGCAGATGTCGTCGAGTCGGCTTGCGCATCCGCTGCCGGAGCTCGATATGTCAGGCGAGCTGAAGGAGCTCGAGCACGCATTCAACGGGATGCTCGCACGGCTGAACGAATCGTTCACGCGGCTGAGCCAGTTCTCGTCGAATCTCGCGCACGACATGCGCACGCCGCTCACGAACCTGCAGGCGGCTGCGCAGGTCGTGCTGTCGCAGCCGCGCAGTGCGGACGAATACCGGAACGTGATCGAGTCGAGCATCGACGAGTATCAGCGGCTGTCGCGAATGATCGAGGACATGCTGTTTCTCGCGCGTTCGGAACGGGCCGGCACGTCGATCGGCGTGCGGCGCCTGAATGCGGCGGAAGAGGCCGGGCGTGTCGCCGGCTACTACGAGCCGCTCGCGGAGGATGCGGGCGTGTCGGTGAAGGTCGACGGCCATGCGTGGGTCGATGCGGATCTCACGCTGTACCAGCGCGCGTTGAGCAACCTGCTGTCCAATGCGCTCGCCTACGCGCCGCGCGGCAGCGTCGTTACGATCGACTGCGTGGAGCAGGGCGGCGCGACGACGATCGCCGTGTCGGATACGGGGCCCGGCATCGCGGCGGAACATGTCGGGCTGATCTTCGAACGCTTCTATCGCGTCGATCCGTCGCGGCACAATTCGGCATCGGGAACCGGGCTCGGCCTTGCGATCGTCCGGTCGATCATGGACAACCACGGCGGCGAATGCGGCGTCGACAGCGATCCCGGCCGGCGCACGACGTTCTGGCTGCGCTTCCCGCGACACCCGGCTGAGCCGACGCGGCCAGCCGCCATCCGCACCTGACATCGCGGGCGGGCACGCCCGCGCGTTCGCCGCCAGGCGGTTGCGCGCGGCACGTTGCCCGCAGTCATGCGACCGAGCGGCATCAACGCGTCGCCAGGTTGTCGTGGTTATCGGCCTGCGGCGCCTTCTCGCCGCCATGTGCGGAAATCCCGTGAAGCTCCTTGTTGCGCGCGATCATCTCGGCGGTCGGCGGGTACTGCGTCTTGCTTGTCGGTACGACGCCGTCGTGCTGCGCCTGCTTCAGTTCGTTGACGACCTGCGTGCGCGTCTTGCCCTGCGTTTGCGTTTGCGCGAATGCAGCCTGCGTGGCCATGCCGAGCGATAGCGTGACGGTGACGAACAGTGCTGCGAGTTTTGCCGTTTTCATTGAGCTCTCTCCTTGATCAGGGGCGCCGGGTGGCGAACCATGGACCCAGTATGCGAAAGCAGCCATGCGCCACCGTGATCGGCAGATGAAAAAAAAGTCAGATTTGCGCGAGGCGGCGGCGCGCCGTACGCGCTCGATCGACGTGACGCAATCGTCATGTTCGCGTCATGAGCGCGATGAGCGGGAAGCGGAACATGAAGCCTGCCGATGGCCCGCGCGGCCGACGGCATTCGCGCCGTTCGCGACAGCAGAATCGAAAGCGGGCGGTCATGTTCAGGCTTTCATTTCGGACCGGAAATTGCATCGTCCCGCCATTCTCCTATCGTTGATCGCAGTCCTGATCGTCCCGCTTCTCGCAGGCTGCGCATCGCCACGTTCCGACACCGGCACGACCGCGTCGTCCGCCGCGCGCAAGCCGGTGCCGGCCGACCTCATTCCCGGCGAGCAGATCGACTATGCGGGGCATCGTTGCGGCAATCCTAACCTGTACGTGAAGACGCATCCGTGTCTGTTCCCGAAACGCAATCCAGCACCCTGATCGTCTGCCTTACGATCAAAAAAAGGCCCGGTACTCGATGAGTCCGGGCCTAACGCGTGATCGTGCCGTGCGACAGCGACCCGCTGCGTGGATGGGAACAGGCATGGCCCGTTACCGTTCCGATGGTAGCGAAACGACGCATCGTGAACCTGATCGGAACATGAATTTTTTGTCACGCAGGCGCGAGCGTGCCGTCGCCGCGATCAGAATCGATGGCGAAACCCGAGATTGACGATGCCTTGCGTGCGCGTTCCGCCGTAGCCATAGGAGCCGATCGACGCCTGCGCCGTTGTTCGAGACGAGTTTACTTCGTACTGCGACGCGGTGAATGCGCGAACCATGACGAATCCGTCATGCCGGGATCACGATGCCGCACCGCCGCCGGATCAAAGTGACGGCTCCTGTCACGGATTCCAGGCTAGGAGCGAACGACATGAACATTCCGCGACCGATGATCGCCATGACCGTTGCCGCCCTGTCGATCGCGGCCTTCTCGCAGACCGTGGCCGCGCAGGCGAAGACCCGTCAGGAAGTGCGTCGGGAACTGATGCGCGCGCGGCACGACGGCGTGATCCCGAGCCCGAATCACGACTACCCGGCGAGCCCGGCCGCCGTTGCGCGCAATCAGGAAATCCATCGATCGACGGTTCACGGCGGCGAGAACGCACCGACGGTCGATGCGCACGACAACCGCTTCGCGGTGCGCTGATCGTTCATTCGCGGCCGGCTGCGACGCCGCTGCTCGCCGGTTTTCCATATGAAAAGGAGCATGCCATGCGCACTATCGCAACAGGAATCATGCTGTCTGTCTGTTTGATGTCGACGGCCGCGATGGCGGCCGGCTGGCCGGAACGGGCGCTGTCGCATGCGTCGGCGCACGACGCCGGCCGCCGCGCGAACGAGCGGATGCACTGCGAGTTCGCGGCCGTTCCGTCGGGCGAGTGGAGCGCGACGTTCACGCGCGGGCAATGCGAGCTCGACAACGGCCGGCTGACGTTCGTGCCGGCCGACACGGGCGGCGAGCCGAATGTCGCGGAGAAGCGGATCGTGCTGGGCGATGTCCGTACCGCGTCGTATCAGTCGCGCAAGTTGAAGGAACAACTGCAACTGACGACACGCGACGAAGTGATCGCACTGAACGTGCTGACCGACGACGGCAGCCGCAAGTCGCGCGAGCATGCGATCGACTTGTGGACCGCGTTGCGCAACGCGGGCGTCACGCCCGTCAACGGCGCGCGCATCGTCGACACGTATCCGGCGGGCGCGACGACGTGGTAGCCGGCGCGCCTGTTCCGGTCAAAGCTGCGCGAGCGCCTGGTCGAGATCGGCCAGCAGGTCGTCGATATGCTCGATGCCGATCGACAGCCGCACCGTTTCCTCCTTCACGCCGGCCTTCGCGAGCTCGGCCGGCGACAGTTGCCGGTGCGTCGTCGATGCCGGGTGCGTCGCGAGCGACTTCGTATCGCCGATGTTGACGAGCCGCGTGAACAGCTTCAGCGCGTCCTGGAACTTCGCGCCGCCGTCGCGGCCGCCCTTCACGCCGAACGTCAGGATGCCCGGCGCACGGCCCGACAGGTAACGTGCGACGAGCGGGTGGTCGGGGTGATCGGGCAGCCCCGCATAGTTCACCCACTCGACCTGCTCGTGGCGCGCGAGATGCTGCGCGATCTTCAGTGCGTTGTCGCTGATCCGTTCGACGCGCAGCGCGAGCGTTTCGATCCCCTGCAGGATCTGGAATGCGTTGAACGGCGAGATTGCCGCGCCCATGTTGCGCAGCGGCACCACGCGCGCGCGGCCGATATAGGCGGCCGGCCCGAACGCTTCCGTATAGACAACGCCGTGATAGCTGACGTCCGGCTCGTTCAGCCGCTTGAAGCGGTCCGCGTGCTCGGCCCACGGGAACTTGCCCGAATCGACGATCGCGCCGCCGAGGCTCGTGCCATGCCCGCCGAGATACTTCGTCAGCGAGTGCACGACGATGTCCGCGCCGTGCTCGAACGGGCGCAGCAGGTACGGCGACGGCACCGTGTTGTCGACGATCAGCGGGATCCCGTGGCGATGCGCGACTTCCGCGAGCGCGGCGATGTCGGTGACGTTGCCGAGCGGGTTGCCGACCGATTCCGCGAAGATCGCCTTCGTGCGTGAGTCGATCAGCGGCTCGAACGACGCGGGGTCGCGCGGATCGGCGAAGCGCGTCGTGATCCCGTATTGCGGCAGCGTATGCGCGAACAGGTTGTAGGTGCCACCGTACAGCGAGCTCGCGGATACGATGTTGTCGCCGGCTTCGGCGATCGTCTGGATCGCGTACGTGACCGCGGATTGCCCCGACGCGAGCGCAAGCGCGCCGATGCCGCCCTCGAGCGCGGCGATCCGCTGCTCGAGCACGTCCGTCGTCGGGTTCATGATCCGCGTGTAGATGTTGCCCTGCACCTTCAGGTCGAACAGGTCGGCGCCGTGCTGCGTGTCGTCGAATGCGTACGCAACGGTCTGGTAGATCGGTACGGCGACCGCGCGCGTGGTCGGGTCGGGACGATAACCGCCGTGCACGGCGATGGTTTCGAGGCGCCAGTTCGAAGAGGCCTGATCGGTCATGGGTGCTCCGTCTGTTGTTGTGATGTCGAGCGATTATAGGAGCACGTGTGCTGCTGTCCTTAGAACGAATGGTGTGTTGCTTATGGGGATGCCGCGCATGGAATGCAGTTTTCCGAAGACAGGAGGCGCGCGATGGATCAGGACCAGTGCTTCGCGCGTCTCGCTGCCGAGCCGAAGCTCACGACGACGGCCGTGCAGACGGTCGGGCAGAAGGGCTGGGACGGGTTCTCGATCTCGATCGTCGGCGAGTGACGTGACGGTGGCACGCCACGCGCGTCAGCGCTTTCCCGTCGCGTCGGCCCGGCGATACAGGCGTGGCCATTGATCCTGGAACAGGCCGTTGCAGGTGCCGTGCGTTGCGATGTCGGCGAGCAGGAAGCGCCGGCCGTCGAAGACCCACGACGCGGTCGAGCCGCAATCGCCGGCACTGCGCAAGCGGACCTTGCTCGACAGCGTCGCGCTGGCGGGATCGTAGCCGGCGTCGGTCAGTTCGTTCGCGAACGACGCCGAATCGAGGCCGGCGTTCGCGTTCTCGCCGAAGTTCATCGCCGTCGGCGCATACGGCGCCGACCGCCGCACGCGGTACCACAGGTCGGTGTGGTTATACAGGCTGCTGGTCTGGCACGGGATCGCGACGAGCGCCTCGTCGGCCGAGATCGCCACGGCGCGCGACGCCTTCCTGCGATCGCCGGCCGACATTTCGTCTTCGACATCGGCCGCGCATTGCTTCACGTCGGTGCCGAACTTCGCGAGCACGGCATCGACGAGCGGGCGCTGTTCGGCGGCCGACAGGCCGGCGACGGGCGGCGCCGGAACGACAGCGGGCGGCAGTGCCGGTGCCGCCGGCACCGACGACGCGGGCCGGTTGCCGGGGCGCAGCAGCGCCGTGACCGTGCCGACGCGGCCCTGCGTGTCGTCGATCAGCAGCAGCGCGGCATTCAATCCCGACAGCGGCGTGCGCGGCGTTTGCGCCGACGCCGGATCGCCGAAGCTCAGCAGTTGCGCATTGCGCGACGCGGCGAGCCATGCGGCAACCGTTGCCGGATCGCTCGTCCGGATCCGGAACGGGTGCGCGTCGTCATTGTCCGGTTTGTCGCCGAACGCATGCCATTGGGGCGGCATCGCATCGAACGGGCGGCCATCGGTGCGTGCCGTGCGCAGATCCAGTGGCGCCGACGCGAAGATGTCGAGAGACGGTTGCGCGTCGGGGCCGGCATCGCGCGTCACGCGCAGGATGAGATTGGTGCGCGCGTCGTCGATATCGTCGGCGTGGCTTTCGGCAATGCAGCGTTTGCCGTTGTCGCAGACGACCGACCAGCTCTTGAAGTCGCGCTCGACCGGCGGCCGCGCGAGCGGGCGTGCCTGCGCGGCGAGCGGAGAAGCGGCGAGGAGGGCGGCGAGGGCAAGCGAAAGGCGGTGCGACATGACGGTTCGTATCGGCTGTGAACGGGCGGGCGGAAGACGTCGGCGCTGCAGGCGCATCGTCGGCAAGCGGTGCACGTGGAGTGCAGTGGCGTATGACGCGGTGGGCTTTGCAGAACGGGATCAAGTATACAGCCGCAACGGGCAGCGTTCGGCGCGACGACGCGTAGTGTGCGGGCACGCACGTTGCTCACCGGCAGCGTCCGGGCGCATGCAGATGCGGAAACGGCGCGATGCCCACAGGCATCGCGCCGTTCGTCTTTCATCGAGCGTCGACCACGTCGCGCAGGAACGTATCGAGCATCGCCACATCGCCCCACGGCCGCTTGTATTCGCGATCGTGTTCGGCATCGGCGAGCATCGTCTCGACGAGCGCGTGGATCGCGGGCCGGCGCTATCCTTTCACGCACACCACCTGGCGCAGCGTATGCACCACTTCCACGAGGCTGCGCTGGGCTGCCATCACCGCGTCGATGTCCTTGTAGGCCATCGGAATCTCGTCGACGACACCGGCGTCCTTCCGGCATTCGACGCCTTGCGTCGCCTTCGCCTGGTCGTCGGCCGTGAAGCGGCGCTTCGCTTCGGTGCGGCTCATCGTCCGGCCCGCGCCGTGGCTGCACGAGCAGAAGCTTTCCGGGTTGCCGAGCCCGCGCACGATGAAGCTCTTCGCGCCCATCGAACCCGGAATGATCCCGAGCTGCCCCTTCTGAGCGGACACCGCGCCCTTGCGCGTCACGAGCACGTCTTCGCCGAAGTGGCGTTCGCGCTGCACGTAGTTGTGGTGGCAGTTCACCGCGTGCTCGTCGACCGCGAACGGCTTGCCGATCACGCCGCGCGCCGCGCCGATCACGGCGTCCATCATCGCCTGCCGGTTACGCCGCGCGTAGTCCTGCGCCCAGCCGACCGCTTCGACGTAATCGTCGAAGTGCCGGCTACCCTCGGTGAAATACGCGAGGTTGCGGTCCGGCAGGTTCGCGATGTGCTGGCGCATGTCGGCCTGCGCGAGGTCGATGAACAGGCTGCCGATCGCGTTGCCGACGCCGCGCGAGCCGCTGTGCAGCATGAACCACACGTGGTCCGCTTCATCGACGCACACCTCGATGAAGTGATTGCCGGTGCCGAGCGTGCCGAGATGCGCGTAGTGGTTCGTCTTTTCCAGCTTCGGATACTTGTCGACGATTCGCTGGAAACCCGGCAGCAGCGATTTCCACGATTCGGTCACGGCGGCCGGCGTGCGATCGCCCCACGCGCCCGGATCGCGGCGGCCCGGCGCACGGCCGTGTGGCACCGCGCGTTCGATCGCGCTGCGCAGCCCGCCAAGCGAGTCCGGCAGGTCGGACGCCGTCAGCGTCGTGCGCGCGGCCATCATCCCGCAGCCGATGTCGACGCCGACCGCGGCCGGAATGATCGCGCCCTTCGTCGGAATCACGCTGCCGATCGTCGAGCCCTTGCCGAGGTGGACGTCCGGCATCACCGCGACGTGGCGGAAGATGAACGGCATCTGCGCGGTGTTGCGCAGTTGCGCGCGCGCTTCGTCCTCGACGGCGACGCCTTGCGTCCACATCTTCACCGGCTTGCCGTTCGCCAGTTCCATCACCTGATAATCCATGTTGCTCATTTGTTTCACCATTCATTCATTTGCCCGGCGCGGTACACATGCACACATGCGCCGCGCCGTTTCATACCCTAAGCGCCCTTGATGCTGACGAGTCCGTTCAGCACCTGGTCGAGACCGCCGAACACCGAGATGCGGTCGATCCGTTCCGCGACGCGCTCGAGCGTTTCCAGCTCCTTGAGCCGTAGCGCGGTCGGGTTTTCTTCCATCACCTTCGCGGTGTTCAGCAGCGAACGCGTCGCCGCCGTTTCCTCGCGGCGGCGAATCACGTTCGCCTGCGCAGCCTTTTCGGCTTCGACCACCTGCGCGAGGATCGTCTTCATGTCGCCCGGCAGCACGATATCCTTCACGCCGACGCTGCGCACGTCCACGCCCGAGTTTTCGAGGCGCGCACGCACCTGTGCGATCACGACGTCGTCGATCGACTGCTTGTCTTCCAGCAGCTCGTCGAGCGAGCGCGTACCGACAGCCGCACGCAGTGCGAACTGCAACTCGCGATACAGGTGCTCGACCGGCTTCTGCAACTGGCCGAACGCATGCAGCACGTCCGCATAGCACCACGTCGCCGACAGGTTCAGCCGCAGCGCGACCTTGTCGCGCGTCAGGATTTCCTGTCCGCCGACTTCGAGCGCCTGCACGCGCAGGTCGACGAGTTCGACCGCGACGTCGCGGTTGAAGCGCCAGAACGCCGATACACCCGCGTCCAGCAGCCGTTCGATCTTGCCGTCGATCTTCAGCATGCCGACGTGATACGCAGGCACCTGCGCCAGCAGCACGCCCGTCAGGCCCGCCACACCGCGCGCACGCAGCGCCGGCTGCGCGATGCGCTTAACGAGCGCGGCCGGCAGCATGCTGTCCTGCGCGAGATCGACGCGTTCGAGCCGGTGCGCGATCAGGCCGCGCCAGTACAGCCGGCGCGTGCCCGGCGCCAGGATCTCGACGAGTACGTCGTCTTCATAGCGCAGGCCGGCTTCGTCGTCGGCCAGATCCATCGCGACGAAATAGTGCGCGAGCACGTCCTGCGCGTCGTGACGCAGGTAGTCGGCCAGCGCTTCGTCGGCGAGCGGCGCGTCGAGACGCGCGGTCTGCACCGACAGGCGCTTGAACGGATCGAAGGCCTTGAACACACCCGGTTCCAGCACCTTCACGAAATCGCCCTCGCTCATCAGCAGCGCGCGTTCGTTCTTTTTAACTACATGACGCTTCCACATATTCTTGTCCTTTTCTTTAACGACCGCCGGGTGACGCGCATCGTGCGAATCGCGGTGCGACGCAATCGGGCGGGCGGCGCGGGGGCCGGCGCGGGCGCTGCACGGCGACGCATCCTGCATCGCTTCGTCGTGCGCGTTCGCGCCGGCCGTCCGGCCGCCTGGCCGATCGCGCGGAACCATGACCGGTCCGACGCGCGGCGGGCCTCGCGGCCCGCACCGGCGGGTACTGCTTCCATCAAGAGACTGTCGTTGCGGACAGTGTTCGAGCGGGATTCGAACCCGCTACACACCGGCTTTCGCCGGCTGCTCTACCCGAATGAGCTACCGAACGGTGGGCGCCCCGGGATTCGAACCCAGGCGAGGCTCCAGTGCGCGCCCCTTTGCCTTCGTCTGTCCATGGCGGCATGCGCTGCCGCGACGAACGAGGTTCGGCGGCGGCGCACCAGCAGGGCTTTGTGAACCCTGGCTCGCGGGCCAGCGGGACATCCGGCGCCTTCTATTTAGCGAGGAGCGTGCCAGCGGGGAGTTCAGTGCTCGAAGAAATTTCCAGTTCGTTGAAATTAAAGGGGAATTGTCTGAGTCGAGTTGATTTGCGTCGGCCTTGCCTGCCAGGGTGGATTGAGAAAATCCGATACAATCGGATCGCTTCTTATCCGATGAGATAAACATGCGAAAGACAGTCGCAATCGGCTTTCTCGGCACGGTGCTCGACCAGGGCGGTCGCGCGCCGCGCCGCTACCGCAAATGGCGGCCGACGATCTCGTTGTGCGAGCAGCCCGACCTGCCGATCGACAGGCTCGAGTTGCTGCATCCGCTGAGCTACACGCGCCTCGCCAACCAGGTGCGGGACGATCTCGCGCACCTGTCGCCGCGCACCGACGTGCGGCTCACGCCGCTCACGATCCACGACCCGTGGGATTTCGAGGAGGTCTATGCGACGCTGCACGACTACGCGCGCGCCTATCCGTTCGACCTCGAACACGAGGATTACCTGATCCACATCACGACCGGCACGCACGTCGCGCAGATCTGCTGGTTCCTGCTCGCGGAAGCACGCTACCTGCCCGCGCGCCTCGTGCAGACGGGGCCGCCGCAGCGGACAGACGAAGGGCCGAGCGGGCCGGGCACGGTGTCGGTGATCGATCTCGACCTGTCGCGCTACAACCGGATCGCGCAGCGCTTCACGCGCGAACGCGACGAAACGGTGTCGTTCCTGAAGGCCGGCATCGCGACGCGCAACGCGCGCTTCAATGCGTTGATCGAGCAACTGGAGCGAGTGGCCGTGCGTTCGCGCGCGCCGATGCTGCTCGTCGGGCCGACGGGCGCCGGCAAGTCGTTTCTCGCCAAGCGCGTGTACGAGCTGAAGCGCGGCCGCCATCGGCTCGCGGGGCCGTTCATCGAGATCAACTGCGCGACGCTGCGCGGCGACGCGGCGATGTCGACACTGTTTGGCCACGGGAAGGGCGCGTTCACGGGCGCGCAGTCGGCACGCGCGGGGCTGCTGCGCGCGGCGGACGGCGGCCTGCTGTTTCTCGACGAGATCGGCGAACTCGGGCTCGACGAACAGGCGATGCTGCTGAAGGCGATCGAGGAGAAGCGCTTCCTGCCGGTTGGCGCGGACGTCGAGGTGGCCAGCGATTTCGAGCTGATCGCGGGCACGCACCGCGACCTGCGGCTGATGGTGGCGGCCGGCACGTTCCGTGAGGATCTCTATGCGCGGATCAATCTGTGGACGTACGAACTGCCGGGGCTTGCCGAGCGTCGCGAGGACATCGAGCCGAACCTCGAATTCGAGCTCGACCGTTTCGGCCGCGAGCAGGGCGAGCAGGTGCGGTTCAACGTCGAGGCGAAGCGGCGTTATCTCGCGTTTGCCGCGTCGCCGCGCGCGGCGTGGGTCGGTAACTTCCGCGAGTTGTCGGCGTCGGTCACGCGGATGGCGACGCTGGCCGATGCGGGACGGATCACGGAGGAACTTGCCGAGCAGGAGGTTGAGCGGCTGACGCGCACGTGGTCGTCGCCGGGCGACGCGGGTGCGTCCGACACGTGGGTCGATGCGGTATTCGATGCGCGTGCGGCGGAACTCGACCTGTTCGACCGCGCGCAGCTCGAACGCGTGCTCGACGTGTGCCGCGTGTCGGCGAGCCTGTCGGAAGCCGGACGCACGCTGTTCGCGGTGTCGCGGCAGAGCAAGAAGCAGCCGAACGATGCGGACCGGCTGCGCAAGTATCTTGCGCGCTTCGGGCTGGATTGGGAGGGGGTGCGGCAGGCGCTGGGCGCGGCGCGGTGAGTGCGGCGGCGCGGCCACCTGCGGTCGAGCGGGCGCGGTGTCCGGCCGCTCACGCGCGGCAGATCGCGATGATCTCCGCGCTGGTTGCGTCGTCGAACGGCGCGCGTTGCCAGTCGCCGCACCAGTCGGCCGACGCGAATCCGGCTGCCGTCACGCGCGCCTGCAATTCGGGCTGTGCGACGAAGCGCAACCGGCTCGTGTTCTTCAGCAACATGTCGTCGCGGCGGAAACGGTAGTACGTGTCGAACGTCACGATCGCGCCGTCTACCGCGCGCACCGCATGATGGAGATCGACGCCGCCGAATTCGCGCGATTCGACGCTGCATGCCGAATGCTCCGGCGTCCACGCACGCCACGGCGCGACGCACGGGTTGCGGGTGTCGAACAGGAAACGGCCGCCGTCGGCGAGCACGTGCCGCACGCCGTGCAACGTCGCGTCGATTTCGTCGTCGGTCAGCAGGCACTGGAATGCGTGCCCGGTCATCACGACCGCATCGAACGGCGCGCCGGGCGGCAGGCCGACCAGATCGCAGGCGATCCAGCGTACCGCGTCGGCGCCCGGCTGGCGCCGTGCGTAATCGATCATCGCCGGCGCGGGATCGATCGCGACGACGTCGTGCCCGGCCGCCGCGAGCCGGCGCGCGAACGTGCCGGTGCCGCAACCGAGGTCGAGAATGCGTTGTCGCGCGGCGCCGATCACGGATGCGTAGAACGCGAAATCGCGATCGCCCGCATTGAACAGATCGTAGACCGCGACGAGGCGCGGGTCGGTATAGAGGGCTTCGCCGGCGGGCGCCGTGCTGGACGTCATGCGGCCGCGCGCGTCAGCGCTGTTGCACGGCCACGCGCAGCCCAAGTGCGATGAAGATCGAGCCGATGATCTTCCCCTGCCAGCGCGTGAGCCACGTGAGCCGCTTCACGATGCGGCCGAGCGGGCGGATCGAGCACGCGATCAGCGTCGTATAAAGCGAGCTGAGCACGACGAAGATCAGCCCGAGCACCGCGAACTGCACGAACGTCGAGCCGCGTTCCGGATGCACGAACTGCGGCATGAACGCGAGGAAGAACAGCGCGGTCTTCGGATTCAGCACTTCGGCGGGAATCGCCTGCAGGTACGCGTTGAGCGGCGTGACGGACGACACCGTCGGCAGCGACGGATCGGACGGTTTCTCCAGCAGCGCACGCACGCCGAGATAGATCAGGTACGCGGCGCCGACCAGCTTCACGATGTTGAACGCGAGCGCCGACGTCATCAGCAGCGCCGACAGCCCGACCGCCGCGAACAGCGTATGCACGAAGTCGCCGCTCGCGACGCCGAGGCCGGTCAGGATGCCGGTCTTGCGCCCGCCCTGCACTGTGCGGCTCAGCACGAGCAGCACGGCGGGGCCGGGGATCAGAAACAGGCCCAGAACGACGGCCGTGAAGGTGGTCAGCGTGGTCACGTCGAACATGGCGGCTCCGGCAGGTTGGCGCAGCGGCGAGGGATCGGGGCATTGTATTCGGTTCGGAGCGCGTCTGCCGACGCATCCCGCGAACCGCCCGGCTGCGTCGGCACCTTTCTGGTATAAGCACGAAAGGAGGGGAGCTGAACGAAGGGCGGTCAATCGTTCGCGAGATGGAACGCGCCGGCCATCCGCTCCTGCTCCCGCGCGGGTAGCACGAGTCGCGTCGCTAGCGTTCTCCATTGGCTGACGACACTGCGGAAGTCGTCGATGATCTCGTCGGCGTCCTGCAGCTTGAGCCGAAAGTATTCGCATACCTCGCGGGCGAGGTCGAGGTTCAGTGCGTTGTCTGCTTCCGTAATGTTGAGCTTGAGGCCATCGGCGACGGCGACAGGATTCATGTCATAGGCCGCCGAAAGTCGCCACCCCGATCCCGGTACCAGAATGAATCCGTGATTGCGGAGATGATCGTCGGTGTTCGAGACCAGAAGGTTGAAGACGATTCGCGCCCATAGCTCGCGCAAGTCGGCATTCGGTTGTGCGCCGTGCCGCATGAGGACTTCGGCCAATTCCAGGTAGCTGACGCCTGTCGACGCATCGTCGCCGTCGACGTGACCGGTCATGGTCATTGCGGACGCGAAATGCAGGCGTTGGCCGTCGGCAGTCCGATCGAAACGCCGGACCAGGAAACAGTGATGGTCGCTGGCGAACTTTCGTGCCTCGGCGTGGGCGACGTTCAGGCCGCAACCCGCCGCTAGCGCATTGACGACCATTTCCCAGCCACCCACGTCGTAGTCGTCCCGTGCGCTCGGAAACTTCGCGATATAGAGACGGCCTCGATCGTCGGCGACGCTTGCCTTGGGTCTTGCGCCACCGAGCGAGCCGCCGGGGGCGATGAGCATCGACAGCCAGTCGCGGCCATTCGGGGCGGTATTGTCGACGTCTTCCTCCAGCGCGCGACTTGCGTGTTCCAGTTCACGAATCTCTGCAAACGGCGGCGCAGCGAGATCATGACGATCGTCGAGAAATTCTCCGTCGTCGTCGAGCCGGTAGCGCAGCGCGCCGACGCGGTAAAGGTCGTGAACGCCAAGCAGGTAGTCCGATTCGTGGAGTCGGGTGCCTTTCGGTCGCAGGCCGGCACGAATGTCTCGCTCCAGCCTGCGATCCATCAGCATGCGGCCCCACCGATCGGGGCTGGAATCGGCGAAGGCGCCGAACGCGTCCCGCGGCGGGGCCGGATATTGGGGGCCTTCAAAGAGACCGATTGCCGGATCGATCTGCACGCTTGCGAACTCGGGAGCCGCCAGTGCGGCAGAGGCGTACTGGAACTCGAACCGCTCGCTCGCCCGCGTCTTGCGGCTGTGCAGGAGTCCGAGCTTTCGCGGTTCAGGCAAGCCGTCCCAATCTGCGTAGACACCGATCGTCGTCATTTCCCGCGATGCTCCCCATGCCGTTTTCGTGCCGGCTTCAGCAATGCGACAAGATCGGCTGCCGTCGTGCCGCGGGTATCGCCGGGTTCGGTTGTTTCGGATGCCGCCGTGCCTGCTTCGGCCGCTTTCGTGGCGGAGGGAGCGCTTGCGCGCATGCGCCGATCGGGCGTGGGCGACGTGGCGGAGGAAAGAGACGGCGCGGTTCGTCGGGCGGATCGTGGTTTGACGAGGCGGGCGTCCTGAAGCTGGCGGCCGAATTCGTCCGTGGCGGCCAGCTTTTCCAGATCGTGCTGGAGCCCCAGCACCTGCATGACGGACAGATAGGCGCCGATGGTGACGCCCGACCCGCCGGCTTCCAGCGAACGAAGCGTCATCGGCGACATGCCGGCGCGTTCCGCAACCTGCTTGGCCGTCAGCTTCCGGCGTAGGCGCGCAAGCTTCAGCCGCTCGCCGAATTCGGCGAGCAGTTGGTTCGATACTGGCAGGAGCGGAGCCGTCTTTTGTGCCATAAGGCTAGTATTTCAATGTTTTGCTAACGAAGATGCCAAAATATTAGCACAATCGATGCAGCTCGCGATTGGCTTTGATGCTTGGTCGATATGCGGGAATGTAAATATTTTGGCGATTGACAGATGAATTCGCCAAAATAATTGGTTTTCGGGCATCCACTTCATGCGCGCGGAGCAGTCGTGCGCCCCATTCCGATTCCTACACCGTCCTCAACCGCCCCAACTCGTCCGCCAGAAAATCGACGAACGCGCGAATCCGCGCGGACATCTGGTGACGTTGCGCGTACACCGCATAGATATCGGCGCCCGGTGTTTCGTGGTCGGGCAGCACGACCACGAGGCGACCGTCGGCGAGATAGTCGCGGAGGTCCCATTCGGCGCGCATCAGGATTCCGTGCCCGTCGAGCGCCCACTTCACGGCGATCTCGCCGTCGTTCGTCGTCAGGTTGCCGTTGATCCGCACGGCTTCCGTGTGGCGTGCCGCGCCGCGCCCGCTGGTCAGGCGCCAGATCCCGTAACCTTCGTCGCCCTGCCGGATGCCGATGCAGTTGTGCCGCATCAGGTCGTGCGGCGTGCCGGGCATCCCGTGCCGCGCGAGATACGCGGGCGCCGCGCACAGCAGCCGGCGGTTCGGCGCGAGCCGCCGCGCGACGACGCGCGTGTCGGGCGGCTCGCCGAAGCGGATGCACACGTCGAACGCGTCGTCGGTCAGCGGCGGCGGCATCACCGACAGCTGCAGCTGCACCGACACTTCCGGATAGCGCGCGACGAAGCGCGAGATCGCGGGGCCGACGTGGCTGCGCCCGAAACCGAGCGTCGCGTTCACGCGCAGCAGCCCCTTCGGGTGCTGCTTCGCGCTGCCGAGCAGCTCGCCGAGTTCGTCCATCTGGTCGAGGATCCGGCGCGCGTAGTCGAGATACACGTCGCCTTCGGGCGTCAGCATCATCCGCCGCGTCGTGCGGTTGACGAGCGTCACGCCCGCGCGCCGCTCCATCTGCGTGAGCCGCTTGCTGACGGCGGCCGCGGTCAGCCCGAGTTCGCGCGCGGCCGCGCTCAGGCTGCCCGACGCGGCCAGTGTCGAGAAGAAGCCGAGATCGGCCGGCTGGACAGTATCCGCCATGACGGGATTCGTGAATTAAAGTTAAAGATGCTTTGATTCTAGCGCCGGTTCCTGCACTTCTGGTTCGGTAAAGTGCGTTCACGCTCACGATCAATCGAGGATGTCCGCATGAAGACCTACCGTATCGCAACGATTCCCGGCGACGGCATCGGCAAGGAAGTGGTGCCGGCCGGCAAGCAGGTGCTGGAAGCGCTGGCCCGCGGCTGCGACCGCTTCGCGTTCGAGTTCGAGAATTTCGACTGGGGCGCCGATTACTACCGCCAGCATGGCGCGATGATGCCGGCCGACGGCCTCGACGCGCTGCGCGGCAAGGACGCGATCCTGTTCGGCTCGGCGGGCGACCCCGACGTGCCCGACCACGTGACGCTGTGGGGGCTGCGCCTGAAGATCTGCCAGGGCTTCGACCAGTACGCGAACGTGCGCCCGACGCGCATCCTGCCCGGCATCGACGCACCGCTGAAGCGCTGCGGGCCACACGACCTGAACTGGGTCATCGTCCGCGAGAACTCCGAAGGCGAATACGCGGGCGTCGGCGGCCGCGTGCATCAGGGGCATCCGATCGAGGCCGCGACCGACGTGTCGATCCTCACGCGCGCCGGCGTCGAACGCATCATGCGCTTCGCGTTCCGGCTCGCGCAGTCGCGTCCGCGCAAGCTGCTGACCGTGATCACGAAGAGCAACGCGCAGCGGCACGCGATGGTGATGTGGGACGAGATCGCGAAGCAAATCGCGCAGGAATTCCCCGACGTCACGTGGGACAAGGAGCTCGTCGATGCGGCGACCGCGCGCATGGTCAACCGGCCGGCGTCGCTCGACACGATCGTCGCGACCAACCTGCACGCGGACATCCTCAGCGATCTCGCCGCCGCGCTCGCCGGCAGCCTCGGCATCGCGCCGACCGGCAACATCGATCCCGAGCGCCGTTATCCGTCGATGTTCGAGCCGATCCACGGCTCCGCGTTCGACATCATGGGCCAGGGGCTCGCGAATCCGGTCGGCACGTTCTGGTCGGTCGTGATGCTGCTCGAGCATCTCGGCGAAACGGAAGCCGCCGCGCGCGTGATGCAGGCGATCGAGGCCGTGACGGCCGCCCCGTCGCTGCATACGCGCGACCTCGGCGGCAGCGCGACGACCGCGCAGGTGACGGCGGCCGTTTGCGAGCGCGTCGCGAACGCGGCGGTCGCGGCCTGACGATCGACGCGGCGCTGCGCATGCGCGCCGCGATGTAGCGGCGGCGCGAGTGCGCAACCGGTAGCGGGCCGCTGCCCGTTCGTCGTCCTACTGGTTTTTTATGCCCGCGACTCGCGCATCCGACGCGAGCCGGGCGCCGGCCCGCGCGCTTCGGCGCGGCGCCGGCGAGTATTCACAGACAGAGCACGGCTCGACCTCGAAGGAGGAGACACATGCAAACGGATCTGGAAACCCGCGTCGCGCGGAAACTGATGTGGCGCATCATTCCGTTCGTGATGCTGCTTTATTTCGTCAGCTTTCTCGATCGCGTCAACGTCGGCTTTGCCGCGATGACGATGAACAAGGCGATCGGCCTGTCGCCGACCGCGTTCGGGTTCGGCGGCGGCCTGTTCTTCATCGGCTACTTCCTGTTCGAAGTGCCGTCCAACCTGATCCTCCACCGCGTCGGCGCGCGCATCTGGATCGCGCGCGTGATGATCACGTGGGGCCTCGTGTCGGCCGTGTCCGCGTTCGCGGCCGGGCCGACGAGCTTCTACGTGCTGCGCTTCCTGCTCGGCGTGGCCGAAGCCGGGTTCTTCCCCGGCATCATCCTGTATCTCAGCCTGTGGTTCCCCGCGAAGCAGCGCGCGGTGGCCGCCGCGTGGTTCATGGCGGCCGCGCCGATCTCGACCGCGATCGGCTCGCCGCTGTCGGGCGCGATCATGCAGATGCCGCCGATGTTCGGGCTCGCCGACTGGCAGATGCTGTACATCGTCGAAGCGCTGCCGGCGATCGCGCTCGGCTTCGTCGTGCTGAAGTGCCTGACCGATTCGCCGTCGAAGGCCGCGTGGCTGCGGCCGGACGAGCGCGACTGGCTGATCGCGAAGCTGAAGGCCGAAGCGGACGTGCGCCACACGCATGCCGGGCATACGGCCGGCGCGTGGCAGGCGCTGCGCGATCCGCGCGTGCTGGCGCTCGCGCTGATCTACTTCGGCACGTCGGCCGGGCTCTATACGCTCGGGCTGTGGGCGCCGCTGATGGTCAAGCAGTTCGGCTTCACCGCGCTGCAGACGGGCCTGCTGACCGGCATCCCCAGCATCGCCGCCGTCGTCGCGATGATCGTGTGGGCGCGGCATTCGGATCGCACCGGCGAGCGCACGTGGCACGTGGTGATTCCGTGCATGCTCGCGTGCATCGGCTTCGTATTCGCGGGGCAGGCGAGCACCGCGCTCCTGACCGTGCTCGCGCTGGTCGTCGTCAACATCGGGATCAGCGCCGCGAAGGCGCCGCTGTGGGCGATGCCGAGCGCGTTTCTCTCCGGCGCGGGCGCGGCTGCGGGGATCGCGATGATCAACTCGATCGGCAACCTCGGCGGGTTCGTCGGGCCGTTCGCGATCGGCTGGCTGAAGCACGCGACGGGCGGGTATGCGGCGGGGCTTTATGTGGTGGCGGGCACGCTCGCGGTGTCGGCGGTCGTCACGCTGATGCTGAGCCGGAAGGGGGCGCGGGAAGCGGTCGTGCCGGGCGTGCGGCATCATTCGTAAGTGCGGCGTTTGCGCCGAACCGCCGGACAGGCGCGCATCACGTGCCCGTCCGGCATTACGGCGCTGTCTCTGCAACCTGCTGCGCGATGCGCGCCGCACATGCGTCGGGCGTCGCGGCGGACGTATCCAGCACGACCTGGCTGAACGCCCGCGACGCATACCCTTCGCGATACATCTCGGCGATGCGTTGCCGCTCCCAGTCCGTCAGTGCGCGCGAACCGCGATTCGACGACGCGATCGCTTCAGGCGGCGCGAGCGTGACAACGAAAAGCCGTGCGTCGCGCGCGTCGCATGCCGCGCGCAGCCGTTCGAATTCCGCTTCGGCGATCGGATAGGCAATGACCAGATGACGCTCGCGCGTATCGGCGATCTGCGTGACGAGGCGTTCCAGCGCGATCGCCCACTGCACGTCGAACGGCGCATCGTCGGGCGCATCGTGATCGTCGCCGTCGATGAAGCGCGCATCGGGCAGCATGCGTGCGAGTGCGAGGCCGATCGTCGTCTTGCCGCTGTTGATCGGGCCGTTCAGGTGGATGACGGTGAGAGGGCTCATGAGGACAGGCACGAATCGGACGACTCGCAGCTTGCCATGACTGGCGCGACGTTGCAGTGCCGTTGGTGCGTGGCGCGGCGTGGTGCGATTGCGGAGGGGAAAGCGGAAAGGCGGGGAGAGGCGGAAGGAACGGCAGGCTGCGTGCGTGATGATCGGCCCACGCGGCCTGCCCGGCCGTGCCGCATTCAGCGATGCGGCACGGCGTCGAACGACGCGACTTACTTGTCGTCGCCCTTGATCTGCGGCAACGCCGACGATTCACCCGGCGTGAGCAAACCGACCTGCGCATACACGCGCAGCTTGTCGCGCGTATCGGTGATGTCGAGGTTGCGCATCGTCAGCTGGCCGATCCGGTCGCGCGGCGAGAACGTCGACGCGACCTTCTCCATCGACAGGCGTTCCGGCTGGTACGTGAGGTTCGGCGACTTCGTGCTCAGGATCGAGTAGTCGTTGCCGCGGCGCAGTTCGATCTTCACTTCGCCGGTGATCGCGCGTGCGACCCAGCGCTGCGCGGTTTCGCGCAGCATGATCGCCTGCGGATCGAACCAGCGGCCCTGATACAGCAGGCGGCCGAGGCGGCGGCCGTTCTCGCGGTATTGCTCGATCGTGTCTTCGTTGTGGATGCCGGTGACGAGACGCTCGTACGCGATGTACAGCAGCGCGAGGCCCGGGGCTTCATAGATGCCGCGGCTCTTCGCCTCGATGATGCGGTTCTCGATCTGGTCGCTCATGCCGAGGCCGTGGCGGCCGCCGATGCGGTTCGCTTCGAGCAGCAGCTCGACCTGATCCTTGAATTCGACGCCGTTCAGCGCGACCGGCTGGCCGGCTTCGAAGCGCACCGTCACTTCTTCCGCGGCGATCTTCACGTCGTCGCGCCAGAACGCGACGCCCATGATCGGGTTCACGATCTTGATGCCGCTTTCGAGGCTTTCGAGATCCTTCGCCTCGTGCGTCGCGCCGAGCAGGTTCGAGTCGGTCGAATAGGCCTTCTCGGCCGACATCTTGTACGCGAAACCGGCCTGGTTCATGAATTCGGACATTTCGGCGCGGCCGCCGAGCTCGTCGATGAACGTCTGGTCGAGCCACGGCTTGTAGATCTTCAGGTCCGGGTTCACGAGCAGGCCGTAGCGGTAGAAGCGCTCGATGTCGTTGCCCTTGTACGTGCTGCCGTCGCCCCAGATGTTGACGCCGTCTTCCTTCATCGCGGCGACGAGCATCGTGCCCGTCACGGCGCGGCCGATCGGCGTCGTGTTGAAGTACGTGACGCCGGCCGTCGTGATGTGGAACGCGCCGCTTTGCAGCGCCGCGATGCCTTCTGCGACGAGCTGCGCGCGGCAGTCGATCAGGCGGGCGCCGGCTGCGCCGTATTCGATCGCACGCTTCGGGATCGCGTCGTAATCGTCTTCGTCGGGCTGGCCGAGGTTCGCCGTGTATGCGTACGGGACGGCGCCCTTCAGTTTCATCCAGTGCAGCGCGGCGCTGGTGTCCAGGCCGCCGGAGAAGGCGATACCGACCTTCTGGCCGGTCGGGAGGCTTTCGAGAATCGTGCTCATAGGAATTACCGTGGATTGGGTCCGGTGGGATCGTATTTCGCGGAATATGCGAGTATCGGCTGTCCGGGAAGTTGGGGCAAGGGCTGATTTTCGCGCGGATACGTCGTCAGGCCCGTCGCGGCGGGCCCGGCGGGCAGTTAACCAGGCGGAGAACGCGGCGCGAATCGGCGCCGATCGGCGGCAGAAACGGGCTCGGACGCGCGCCGTCGCGGGCCGTGCTTCCGGGGCCGGATCGGCCGAACGGCGTACCCACCGCCGTCAGGATAGCGGTCCGCCAACCCGAAAGGAATATGAAAGTAAGGCGGGTGAAGCACGGAATCCCGCGAACCTCAGATATTCCACGACTGCGCGGTATCGAGCAGCTTCTCGCGCAACTGATCGACTTCGCCGGCCAGCTTCGCCGTGATCGACACGTAGCCGGACAGCTGCGGCGGCGGTGCGTCGTGCGGCGGGTCGGCCGGCCGGCGGCGCGGCGCGAGCCGGCTCGGCTTGCCGAACTTGAGCGCGCGGCTCGCGCCGACCAGCGTGTCGCGGATGCGCCGGTTCACGGCCTTCATCTCGACGCGCATGTATTCGCGGGCCGCCACGTCGTCGCGGGCCGGCACCGCGCTCGACAGGATCTCCAGATAACCGATGCACAGGCGCAGGCTGCGCTGGATCGCCTCGAGCTGCGTCATCGACGTCTCGCATTCCTTCGACACCGACGGCATCAGCGAACGCAGCTGCACGAGCAGCGCGCTCAGCGCGGCCATTTCCTTCAGGTGGGCGTCGTCGCTCACGTGGCGGTCGACGGCGAGCCGCGCGTGCACGGCCGCGCACGCGCGCAGCGCGTCGGCGAGCTTGTAGCGCCACGAGTAGGTTGCATAGAGCGGCAGCGCGAACGAGAACGCCAGCGCGATCGCGATGCCGATCAGCACGTTCACCGCGCGCCACAGGCCGTCGACGATCTCGTTGTCGCCGTGCCCGGCGACGATCACCATCGTGATCGCCGACAGCAACGCGATATAGCCGGCCTTGCCGATCGCGTGATACGCGCAGATGCCGCACGCGAGCGCCATCAGCAGGTAGATCGCGATCGGTGCGTGTGCGGCGGAATACAGCAGGATCAGCCCGAGCCCCGCGAGCGCGCCGATCGACGTGCCGAGCGCGCGCTCGGCCGCCTTCTTGCGGATGTTGCCGTGATGCTGCAGCCCGCCGACGACGATCAGCACGGTGATCGTCGACCACTCGCCGTGCGGCACGCGCAGGCCGGTGGACAGGCCGATCGACACGAGAATCGCGAGCGCGACGCGCGCCGCATGGATCAGCTTCGCGTGCCGGTAGCGGCGGTACGGATCGAGCAGCGGACGGAGCGCGTGGCGCAGGAGTGGCGGCAGCCGGGTAGGGAGCGGGGCGGTCATGACGGAGCTGGAGTGGCCGGAACGCGCACGGCGGCTTGCGCGGGGCGGCGCCGCGCCGCATGCGCAGCAGACGTAACGCTAGCCGAACGCGCGCGGGCTGTCCACGGCGCGGCTGTCCGGCGTGGCCGGCTGCCGCATCGTGTCGCGACGACACGTCACGCCATGTCACGCCATGCGTCGGCCGCGCTTGGCTGCGCGCCCGACACGCGGTTGCGTCCGCCGGACTTCGCGCGGTACAGCGCCTCGTCGGCGCGCCGCAGCAGCGTTGCGGCGTTCGCGCGGCCGTCGGCGGCGGTCGCCGTGCCGATGCTCGCGGTGACGCGCCCGTACGGGCTCTTCACGTGCTCGATGCCGAGCTCCGCGATCGCGCGCCGGATGCCTTCGGCGACGGTTGCCGCGCCATGCGCGTCGGTGTCGGGCAGCGTGACGACGAATTCCTCGCCGCCGTAGCGCGCGACGTGGTCGCCGTCGCGGCGTAGGCAGCGCGACGCGGATTGCGCGACGCGGCGCAGCACGTCGTCGCCGGCCGGGTGGCCGTAGTAGTCGTTGAACGCCTTGAAGTGATCGACGTCGACGAACAGCACGGACAGCGGGCGGCCGCTGCGCGACGCACGCTGCGCCTCCTTCGCGAGCACCGTGTCGAACGTGCCGCGGTTGTCGAGGCCCGTCAGCGAATCGGTGTGCGCGAGCCGGTACAGCTTCGATTCGGCGATCTGCCGGCGTTTCAGTTCGCGCGACAGCGCCAGCGAGCCCCACGCGATGAACCCGGTGAACAGGAACATCAGTACGATGGTCCAGATCGCGCGGTGGTGCCATGGCGCGTAGACGTCGAGCTCGGCCGGCGCGACGTCTACGATCAGCGGCAGGCCGGGCAGATGCTTGTAAACATAGATGCGCCGCACGCCGTCGATGCTGCCGATGCCCGACAGCACGCCTTCGCGGCGGCGCAGCGCCTCGATGAACAGTGGCGAATCGTGCAGGTCGAGGCCGACCACGCGCGCGTCGTAAGGCAGGCGGCTCACGAGCATGCCGTTGAGCTCGGCGATTGCCGCGCTGCCGTGCTTGCCGACCGCGAGGCCGTCGAGCAGCGCGCGGAAGTAGTCGATGCTGAGCGTGCCGACGACCACGCCGCCGAACGTGCCGTCGGACAGCGTGATCCGGCGGCTGAGCGCGATCGTCAGTGCGCCGCCGCGCAGCCGGGACGCGTAGGGCCGGCTGATGTAGAGGCCCTGCGCGAGCCCGTTGCGGTGCACGGTGAAATAGTCGCGGTCCGCATAGTTGCCTTGCCGCGCGGGCGACACGCTCGAATCGATCACGATATTGCCGTGCGTATCCATCACGAAAAGCGACCCGAGATACGCGCCGGTAGCGGCGCGGTCGAACAGCAGCCGGTGGCGCTGGCGCGGTGGCAATGTCATCAGTTCCGGATCGGCCAAGCCGTCGACGACGTTTTGCAGCGACAAATCGTAGAGTTCGATATTGCGCGCGATATCGCGTTCGATCAGCAGCATCAGGTTGCGTGCATTTTCGACCGCGTGCTCATACGCGTCGCGTCGCGCCTCGATTAAAAGCGACGTCGAAAGTCCCCAACTGAACATCAGCAGGACGATGCCAGCGACGAGCACGCCGCGGGGCGACAGAATGCGTGCCACGATCGACGCGGTATGGCGGCGCAGCGTGGCGGGCAGCGGGAGTGACTTCATCCTCGGGGGGCGGGGGCGGTGGATACTCGCGTTGTCGACGGTTCCGCGCGCTGATTATTTCGAATTAACCCGCATTATCTCGCGAATTCCTGCAATTCGTGTGTGCATGCAAAACATGCATGCGGAAACAGCGATTCGAAACGATTACGCATCATTACTGCATGGCGCGCGGGCGATTTGATTTGAATCAATTATCAGTATCGGTCGTTTTGTCTGATTAATGGTGCGACGCCCGGTCGATTTTTCGTATCGGCGCGGTATTTGGCGGATCAAGACAGGATTACCCGCTTATCGGGCGGAATGAAAAGCCGAATAACCCCGGGATACCCATGGTTTTCGCGACGGCAGGCGGCTGCGGTTGCGCCGGTGCAGCCAACTCCTTGATTCTGCGAAATCTCTGCGGCCGCGGCGGGCGTGTGCGCCTGAGCTCCCTCCATGGCGAATCAGGTAGAATCCGCGCTTCGCCGCAGGCGCCCGCCGCGCAACGCGTATCGGGGCCGCATCGAATGCATCGCAGGACGCGTACCGCGCTCCGATTCCGCATGCGCCGGCTACGGATGCCGGCCCGCTCAACGTTCGTCTCGTTTATGTCCGCAATTCCGAAATCCGACCAACCCGGTTCGTCCGCGAACCCACCCAAGCTTCATCGCGCGCTGAAGGCGCGCCACCTGACGATGATCGCCATCGGCGGCTCGATCGGCACGGGCCTGTTCGTCGCGTCCGGCGCGTCGATCTCGCAGGCCGGCCCCGGCGGCGCGATGGTCGCGTACATGCTGATCGGCCTGATGGTCTATTTCCTGATGACGAGCCTCGGCGAGATGGCCGCGTTCATGCCCGTGTCGGGTTCGTTCGCGACCTACGGCGCGAAATACGTGGACGAAGGCTTCGGCTTCGCGCTCGGCTGGAACTACTGGTACAACTGGGCCGTGACGATCGCGGTGGAGCTCGTCGCCGCGCAGCTCGTGATGCACTACTGGTTTCCGGACGTGCCGGGCGTGTGGTGGAGCGCGGCCTTCCTCGCCGTGATGTTCCTGCTCAACGCGCTCACCGTGCGCGGTTTCGGCGAGGCCGAATACTGGTTCGCGCTGATCAAGGTCGTCACCGTGGTCGCGTTCATCGGCGTCGGCCTGCTGATGATCTTCGGCATTCTGAAAGGCGCGCCGAGCAACGGCTGGGGCAACCTGACGATCGGCGACGCGCCGTTCGCGGGCGGCCTGCCGGCGCTGATGGGCGTCGCGATGATCGCGGGCTTCTCGTTCCAGGGCACCGAGCTGATCGGCGTCGCGGCCGGCGAATCGGAGCACCCGCGCACGACGATCCCGCGCGCGGTGAAGCAGATCTTCTGGCGGATCCTGCTGTTCTACGTGTTCGCGATCTTCGTGATCGGCGTGCTGATTCCGTACACCGACCCGAACCTGCTGAAGACGGACGTGACCGACATCGGCGTGAGTCCGTTTACGCTTGTGTTCCGCCACGCGGGCCTCGCGTTCGCGGCCGGCGTGATGAACGCGGTGATCCTGACGGCCGTGCTGTCGGCCGGCAACTCGGGCATGTACGCGTCGACGCGGATGCTCTACAACCTCGCGACCGAAGGCCGCGCGCCGAAGGTGTTCGCGAAGCTGTCGCCGGGCGGCGTGCCGCGCAATGCGCTGTATGCGACGACGGCCGTCGGCGCGTTGTGCTTCTTTACGTCGCTGTACGGCGACAAGACGGTGTACCTGTGGCTGCTGAACACGTCGGGGATGACGGGCTTCATCGCCTGGCTCGGCATCGCGGTCAGCCACTACCGGTTCCGCAAGGGCTACGTGAAGCAGGGTTATGCACTCGACCAGCTGCCGTACCAGTCGAAGTGGTTCCCGTTCGGCCCGCTGTTCGCGTTCGTGCTGTGCCTCGTGATCGCGCTCGGGCAGGACTATCAGGCGTTCCTCGCGAACAAGATCGACTGGGCCGGCGTGACCGCCACCTATGTCGGCATTCCGCTGTTCGTCGTCGTGTGGCTCGGTTTCCGGCTCCTGAACAAGAGCCGCTTCGTGCGCTACGAAGACATGGAGATCGCGCCGTGGATCGCCGCGAGCCGCGGCGCGCAGCCGCAGCCGGTGGCGAATCGCGAAACCGCGGGCTGACGCGGGCGCGGCAGGCGGCCGCGCGACATGCGATGAAACGGGAAGCCTCGCGCTTCCCGTTTTTTTTGCCCGGCTTTTGCCTGCACGGGGTCAAAGCCGGTTATATTGCCCGACCCTACCGGGCCACGGCCCGGCCGTCGCGACACGCGCAGCGCGGATCGGCATCCGGCGCGCATGGCGCGCGGCGGCCGGCGGCGCCCGGCGTTTTCATCGTTCCATCCGGGCCGGCACGGCCCGCGGAGCGCGCAACCCAGAGGAATCCATGAGCGCATCACCCGCCGAGCGGAAGGCCGGACCCGTTTCCATCGTGCGAATCGAAGCCGCGATCAACGCGTGGCGCGAAGTGTACCCGCCGGCACCGGACGGCGAGGACGGCTACGCGCTCGACGCCGGCAGCAATTGTCTCGCCGAGCTGTACGGCACGATGATCTGCTATCGGCTGCCGGACGTGCCGCTCGACTCGCTGAGCAACGAGCAGCGCGACGCGCTCTACGCGACCGAGGTGTGACGGGCGGTCGCGACGCTGCCGCGACACGGCCGGCGTCGATCGGGAAACGGGAAGCCTGAAGGCTTCCCGTTTTGCTTTGGGCGGCGCGTGGCCGTGTGCGTGGAGGTTTGCGCCGCCTGCGGTATCGTGACGACATCGTCCGGCCGTGGTTTGACGTCGGGGCGCTGTCCGGGAGGCATCGAAAATGGAGTTGAGACACCTCCGCTACTTCGTCGCGGTCGCCGAGGAGCGGAATTTCACGCGTGCGGCGGAACGGCTGCATATCGCGCAGCCGCCGCTGAGCCGGCAGATCCAGCAGCTCGAGGAGGCGCTCGGCGTGCCGCTGTTCGAGCGCAATGCACGGCCGCTGAAACTGACCGACGCGGGGCGCTTCTTCTATTCGCACGCGGTGCAGCTGCTCGCGCAGACGGCCGAGCTCGAATCGATGACGAAGCGGGTCGGCAAGATCGAGCGCAGCATGTCGGTCGGGTTCGTCGGCTCGACGCTGTACGGGATGCTGCCGAAGATCATCCGGCGCTTTCGCAGCGAGTATCCGGCCGTCGAGCTGAGCCTGCACGAGATGTCGACGATGGACCAGATCAAGGCGCTGAAGGAAGGGCGCATCGACGTCGGGTTCGGGCGCATCCGCCATGAAGATCCAAGCGTGCGCCGCGTCGTGCTGCGCGAAGAGCGGATGATCGTCGCGCTGCCGGTCGGCCACCCGCTCGACAGCGCGAAGCCCGTGCTGTCGCTGCACGATCTCGTGAACGACACGCTGATCATCTTCCCGAAGGCGCCGCGGCCGAGCTATGCGGACCAGGTGCTCGCGGCCTTTCACGATCGAGCGCTGCAGCCGCGGCGGATCTACGAGACGCGCGAACTGCAGATCGCGCTCGGCCTCGTCGCGATGGGCGAGGGCGTGTCGGTCGTGCCGCACAGCGTGTACGGGCTGAAGCGCGACGACATCAGCTACAAGCCGCTCGACGATCCGAACCTCGTGTCGCCGATCATCATGAGCATGCGGATGCTCGACGAATCGGAGGACATCCGCGCGATGCAGGCGCTGATCTACCGGCTGTACGACGAAGCGCAGATGGAGTATCTGCCGCCGCAGCCCGAATGAGCGCGCGGGCGGTGGGGGCTTGCTTGACGCTGCGCGCGCGGGCAGGCCAACATGCGGGGATCCGATGGGGCCGCCGACGTGCGGCCGCTTTCATGCAGACGACCGACACATGACCGATAGCCTGATCGAGGAGACAATCGTCGAGACGCCGCAAGGGCGTCTTTTCGCGAAACGCTGGCGCGCTCGTCCGGTGCAAGATGAGATGGGCACGTCCGGGGCGGCCGCGCCCAAGTCGGCCGCGCCGATCATACTGCTGCACGATTCGCTCGGCTGTGTCGACCTGTGGCGCGACTTTCCCGTGCACCTCGCGAACGCCACGCAACGCGACGTGATCGCATACGACCGCCTCGGCTTCGGCCGTTCGGATCGTCATCCGGGGCAGCTCGGCACGACGTTCGTGCGCGACGAGGCCAATCATGCGTTCGCTGCGGTGCTCGAGCAACTGCGTGTCGACACGTTCGTCGCGTTCGGGCACAGCGTCGGCGGCGGGATGGCGGTCGGCTGCGCGGCCGCACATCCGGATCGTTGCCGCGCGCTCGTGACGGTTGCCGCGCAGGCGTTCGTCGAGGATCGCACGCTGGCCGGCATTCGCGACGCGGCGCTGCAGTTCGACGAGCCGGGCCAGCTCGACCGGCTCGCGCGCTATCACGGCGACAAGGCCGAGTGGGTGCTGCGCGCGTGGGTCGATACGTGGCTGTCGCCGGCGTTTCGCGACTGGAATCTCGACGACGACTTGCCGCGCGTGCAATGCGCGACGCTCGCGATTCACGGCGAAGACGACGAATACGGCTCCGACGTGCATCCGAAGCGGATCGCCGCGCGCGTCGCGGGGCCGTCGTCGTTCCTGTTGCTCGCCAAATGCGGGCACATGCCGCACCGCGAGCGCACGGACGACGTGCTGGCCGCGGTGGCGACGTTCCTGCGCGACGCGGGCGCCTGAGCGCCCGGGCAACCGGCGGGCGTGTGCCCGCCGGCCGTCAGAACGCCAGCTGGATCGCGAGGTCGATTGCGAGCAGCGCGATCGAGCAGCCGATGCCCAGGATCACGTTCGGCAGCCGGTGCTCGAAGTCGCGATCGCGGCGCATCGCGGCGCCGAGCAGGAAGATCGCCTCGACGACGATCTGCAGCCCGACGAACAGCAGCATCAGCAGATACTCGTAACCCATCTGCTTGAACGCGGCGAATTGCATCCCGTGATCGCGGATCCACTGGCCGACGCGCAGCAGTTCGTAAATGAACAGCAAGGCGGGAAACAGGTAGCTGATGAAATAGGTCGGCGCGGTGGCGTGCCGTAGTTCGAGGTGGAAGTGCTGATGCGTGGTAGCCATCACGAATCCCTCCTTGCAACGCATGGTTGCGGTCGCGACGGCGGCGCGACAACGTGCGAACCACGGGATTACCCGATGCACCGTGCGCAGCCGTACGACATCAGCATACTGCTGCGCGGCAGATTTGGCATGTGGTGCGTGCATTCGTCGTGAAAAACCGTATGCGCCGCGCGACGCATTCAACGTGCGGCACTCGCCGGATGCGGGAGGTCGGCCGGTTGCGTGGCGCCCGATGCATTCGGCAGCAACCACTCCGGATGCTGTTCCGGATCGCGGGCCAATGCGCTCAGCTTTTCGCTTGCGCGCCTTCAATAAACAACTTCGCGACCGACTGAAACTCCCGTTTCAGCGACAGCCCCGGCACCGTCAGCCAGCGCAGCATCGCCGCGAGATACAGGTGATGGAACCACGTCGCGAGCTGGTCGGCTCGCAGCGTTGCGTTCAGTTCGCCGGATTGCTGCCCCGCGGCGATCAGTTGCCGCCACACCAGCGCGATATCGCTGCCGTTCTCCCCGCTGTTTTCCGGATCGACCGTACCGATGCTCAGGAAGCGGTGCCGCAGATACGCGAGCAGGTACACCGGATGCTGCTCGCACCACGCGGCTGACGCGTCGAGCACGCAGCCGATGCGCGACGCAAAGGTCTTGCGCCGCGCGACGTCGTGCTGCAGATGCGCGAGGTCGCGCGCGAGCTCGCCTTCGAGCCAGTGCGCGAGCACGGCTTCCTTCGTCGGAAAGTGGTTGTACAGCGTGCGCTTCGCGACATCGGCCTGCGCGGCGATCTGTTCCATCGTGACGGCTTCGTAGCCGTGCGCATCGAACAGGCGCGCGCCGGTGGCGGCGAGATGCGCGAGCATCTGGATGCGCTTGCGCGCGCGGCGGCCCGGATCTTCGGTCGGAATCGGCATGATGGGGGGATCTGCTGAAAGTGCATGAATTACATTAGTATACGACGTGCATTTTTTGAGATCCACCAGTTCCCGTCGATGGAACGAGGAGTCACGCATGAAGCTTGTCATCGCCACCTACGGCACCGAAGGCGATACGCGCCCGCTCGCGGCGCTCGGCCGCGCGCTGATGGATGCCGGCCACGATGTCCGGCTGCTGGCCGATGCCGCGACGCTCGGTTCGGCCGACGCGCTCGGCCTGCCGTCGGCGCCGTTGTCCGGCGATATCCGCCGCGCGATTGCGCCGGACGGCGCGTTGTCGGACGCGGTGCGCGGGCGCGGCGGGTTCAACGACACGTCGAAGGCGCTCGCGGCGATCGCGAATGCGAACACGGCCGCATGGATGCGCGAAGTCGCGGACGCGTCGGCCGGTTGCGATGCGATCCTCGTGTCGGGGCTCGCTTCGTTCGTCGGGTTGTCGGTCGCCGAATATCGCCGCGTGCCGGCGATCGGCACCGGGATGATCCCGATCACGCCGACCGCCGAATTCGCGTCGCCGTTCCTGCCGTCGGGCAAGCTGCCGAACTGGCTGAACCGCGCGAGCCACCGGTTCGTCAATGCGTTGCTTTGGCAGGCGTTCAGGAAGGCAACGAATGCGGCGCGCGCAAGCGTGTGCGGGCTGCCGCCGCGCAAGCAGGTATGGACCGATCATCCGATGCTGTACGGCGTATCGCCGGCGCTGCTGTCCGGCCCGGCCGACTGGCCGTCGCAGGTGCTTGCATGCGGGCAATGGCGTATCGATGCGCGCGCATGGGCGCCGCCGTCTGAACTATCGGCATTTCTCGAAGAGGGCGATCCGCCGGTATACATCGGCTTCGGCAGCATGGCCGGTTTCGACCGGGTTGCGATGGCCAACGCGCTGGCGCGTGCGCTCGACGGCCGCCGCGCGCTGTTCTATCCGGGCTGGAGCGGCATCGATGCGTCGCTGCTGCCGGCGCATGTACGCGTGATCGGCGATACGCCGCATGACTGGCTGCTCCCGCGCGTGTCGATGGCGATTCATCACGGCGGATCGGGCACCACGCATTCGGCCGCGCGGGCAGGCATTCCGTCGGTCGTCGTGCCGTTCGCGGGCGATCAGTTCTTTTGGGCGAACCGGTTGCAGCGGCTCGGCGTGGCGGATGCGCCGGTCGCGTGGCGGCGCGTGAGCGCGGCCGCGCTTGCGCGGGCGATGGCGTTTGCCGAACGCGGCGACACGAAGGCGCGAGCAACGGCACTCGGTGTGCGTATTGCTCAGGAGGACGGCTTGAAGCTTGCGGTCAGCGCGCTCGAGCGATGGGCGCGCCCCGGCGCGCGGTGAGGCCGCGCGTCAGAAATGCCCGGTGAACCGGTAACGGCTGCCCGGGTGCCACAGATTGGCGACCGACGCGACCAACCCTTGCGACCACGTGCGCCGATGCAGCAGCAGGCACGGTTCGCGGTCGTCCATCGTCAGATGGCGGCGCGTTTCGGCGTCGGGCATCGCGGCCTCGATCCGGTATTCCACACGCTGCAACGGCGCGACGCGCGTCAGGTACTGGTTCGGCGTTGTCGTCGTGAAGTCCTGCAATGCGTATTCGGGCGCGCAGGCCGGATTGACCCAGCGCTCCTCGAGCTGCACGGGCGTGTCGTTCTCGAAGTGCAGCACGCGCGAATGGAAGATCGGGCTGCCGGTATCGAGCTGCAGCTCGTCGGCGAGCTTCGCATCGGCGACGGCCGCGCCGACCTGCAGCACCTGCGCGCGATAGCCGTGGCCGCGCGCGGCGACTTCGTCGGAGATGCTGCGGATCGCGACGAGCGTCGATTCGTACTTCGGCGATGCGACATACGTGCCCGAGCCGCGCGTGCGCGTGAGCACCTGTTCGGCCGTCAGCTCGCGCAGCGCGCGGTTGACGGTCATCCGCGCGACGTTGAATTCGCGCGCGAGCTCGTTCTCCGACGGCACCTGGTCGCCTTCCGCCCATTCGCCGGCATGAATGCGCGCGAGGATGAAGTCCTTGATTTCCTGATAGATCGGTGTGGTCATGGGATCGCGATTCGAGAGTCGGCAGCGGCCCGCCGCCGAATGCCGATCCGGCGCGCGCCCGGCGCCGAGTGTACCGGTTTCGCGGGCGCGCGGGCCCGGATTCCCCGAATGATCCCTGTTCGGCCGGCGCGCGTCCATGCGGGATTGCACAGGGCGACCGGCCTTCGATGGCCTGCGCGCGGTCAGAACCGATGCCGGATGCCGACCGTCGCGACCACCTGCGTGTTCGTCGACGAAGCCGCGAGCCCGGTGACGTTCGCGAACCCGAGCGGCGCGCCCGACGGCACGCCGAACTGGTGCTGGTACACGGTTTCCGCATACACGTCGGTGCGCTTGCTCAGCGCGTAGTCGGCCATCAGCGTCACCTGGTGCCATTTCGGCCGGTGGCTGCCGGCCGCGTCGTCGTAGCGGCCTTCGGTGAACGTATAGGCGCCCGCGAACGAGACCGCCGGCGTCAGCGCATAGCGCGCATTGATCTCGTAGTTGTCGAAGCGCAGCGCGTTCAGCGCGCCGGGCAGCGACGACGCCGCCGTTTCGTCGAACATCGAATGCGTCCACAGCGCGCCGACCGTCAGCCGGTCGAACGCATAGCTGCCGCCGGCGCCCACTACGCGCTGGCGCACGGCCGGAAAGTTCGGGCCATCGTTCGTCGACAGCGCACCGCCCGCCGTCAGCCCGCCGCGGTTGAGCTGCAGGTACGCGGCGCCGAGACTGACCGGCCCGTTCGCATACGACACGCCCGCACTGTACGCGCGATTGTTCGCGAAGCCGCCGGCCGCGTTGCTGAACCCGTACAGGCCACCAAACTGCCAGCCGGCGAGCGTCGGGCTCGTGTATTTCACCGCGTTGTCGATATAGAACGAATCGTCGATGTTGTCGTTGTCGAACGGATGCGACGCGAGGTTGTTGCCGTCGCCGTTGTTCGCCATTGCCAGCGGGCCGAGATAGTCGACCACGGAGTCGTATTGCCGTCCGAGCGTCAGCGCGCCGTATTGGTCGCTTTGCAGGCCGACGTACGCACGGCGGCCGAACATCGTGTTCCGGAAGGACTGCGTGCCGTTGTTCAGGTTGAAGCCGCTCTCGAGGCGGAACAGCGCGTGCAGGCCGCCGCCGAGATCCTCGTTGCCGTTCAGCCCGAAGACCGTATTCGACAGCAGGCCGCTGCCTTGCTGCCACACGCTTTTGCCCGACTGGTTGTTCGTATAGGCGATACCGGCATCCAGCATCCCGTAAAGCGTGACGCTGCTTTGCGCATGCGCGGCGGCGCCGAATAACGCGAGGGAGAGGGTACCGACGACTGCTTTCTTCATTGTTTTTGCTTCCTGGGAAAGGCCCGTAACGACGGGAACGGCGATTCGTCGCGCGCGCCGGCGCGAACGCGTTCGGTTCGTGTAGAACCGCGCCCGTTCGTGCCGGATGCGTGCGTTCGAATCGATGAAAGGGAGGCGTCGCGCGGCCGAAACGGCTGCCGGCTAGTGCTGCAACAGGCGGATCGTGCCGAACTCGGCGGCCGGCAGCAGGCGGAGGATCGCCATGATCGCCGGCGATGCCTGCGACCGCGCCACTTCGAGCTCGATGCACGCGCGTCCGGTGCGCTTGTCGATCGCAGCCGTATAGAAATTGAGCGCGGCGCCGACAGCCTGATGCAGCAGGCGCCGTACGACGGCGAGATTGTCCGATTCGACGTGGATCGACAGCAGCACGAGTTCGTCCGCGGGGCACCGGCGCCGCGAACGAACGGGCGGCAGCTCGCGTGAAGCAGCGGTTTCGGTTCTGGTCGGTTTCATGCGTTCATCCCCGGGTCGCATCGTGCTCCGCACCGCGGAGATCTCGTGTGGACATGGCTCTCATTCTAGGAATCGCCGTGACGATACGGTGTATAGACTCGCACCGGCGCTGAAAAGAACATATAAAAAACATCGCGACCGGCGGCTTTCGTCTTTACAGCTTTTTTATTCCCCGTAAGGAAATTGAACACCGCTTTGATACGCGGATTTCTACACTGTCGCATCCCGTTCTCCAGATGAGCATGGGGGCGTCACTCGGGCCCGCGCCGATTCGGCAAGGCCCGATACGCCGACGATCGCGTGGATATTCCGCGCATACGAACAAAAGGGGAAAGCCATGTTGTGGATCACCGGCGCGTTATCGATCGCGCTCTTTATCTATCTGTTTCATGCATTGATCAAGCCCGAGCGGTATTGATCGGCACGATTCAACAGGAATTCGAAAATATCGGTGAATGTCATGAGCGATCTGCTTTTCGTACTGTTCACGCTTGCGTTTTTTGCACTGACGGCCGGTTTCATCACCGGTCTCGACCGGATCTGAGCGAGCGTCGACATGTTCAACAATCTGATTCAATTCGCGATCGTTCTCGCGATCATGCTGGCGCTGGTGCCTGTCGTCGGGAAATGGCTTGCGCACGCTTTTATGAGCCCGCGTCACGCGTGGGTCGAACGCCGCACCTATGCGCTGCTCGGCGTGAATCCCGACGAAGCGATGTCGTGGCAGCGTTACGGGATGGTGCTGCTGCTCGGCAACGCGGGGATGATGCTGCTCGGCTATCTGCTGCTGCGCATCCAGGACGCGCTGCCGTTCGATGCGCTGCAGCGCGCCGCACAAAGCCCCGACCTCGCGTTCAACACGGCCGCGTCGTTCATCACGAACACGAACTGGCAGGCGTATGCGGGCGAGAGCAGCCTGTCGAACTTCTCGCAGATGGCCGTCATCACGTTCCTGATGATGGTCAGCGCCGCGACCGGCATCGCGGCCGCGGGCGGCTTTATCCGCGGGCTGAGCCGCAAGAGCGCGGCCGACATCGGCAACTACTGGGTCGATTTCACGCGCGTGACCTACCGCGTGCTGCTGCCGCTCAGCTTCGCGATGGCGCTCGTGTATGTGTGGCAGGGCATGCCGCAGACGCTCGCGTCCGACACGTGGGCGACCACACTCGAAGGCACGCGCCAGCAGATCGTGATGGGGCCCGTTGCGAGCCTCGAATCGATCAAGCACATCGGCACGAACGGCGGCGGCTTCTTCAGCATGAACGCCGCGCATCCGTTCGAGAACCCGACGCCGCTCACCAACACGCTGCACATGTTGTCGATGCTGCTGATTCCGTCCGCGCTGACCTATACGCTCGGCACGATGATCGGCCGGCGCCGCCAGGGCTGGGTGATCCTCGGTGCGTTCGTCGTGATGTTCGTCGGTTTCCTCGCCGTGATCTACCAGGCCGAGCAGCACGGCAATCCGCTGCTGACCGGGCTCGGCGTCGATCAGCAGATGAGTGCCGTGCAGCCGGGCGGCAACATGGAAGGCAAGGAGATGCGCTTCGGCATCGCGCAGACGAGCCTGTTCGCGACCGTCACGACGGCCGCGACCACCGGCTCGGTCGACGCGATGCACGACTCGCTGACGCCGCTCGGCGGGCTCGTGCCGATCGCGCAGATGATGCTGAACAACGTGTTCGGCGGCGACGGCGTCGGGCTGATCAACCTGTTCACGTTCGCGATCCTCACGGTGTTCCTCGTCGGGATGATGATCGGGCGCACGCCGGAGTTTCTCGGCAAGAAGATCGAGGCGCGCGAGATGAAGCTCGTGATGCTCGCGGTGCTCGCGCATCCGTTCAGCATCCTCGGCTTCACCGCGGTGGCCGCGATGCTGCATTCGACGCTGGACAGCCTCGCGAACCTCGGCCCGCACGGCTTCAGCGAAGTGCTGTACGCGTACACGTCGGGCACGGCGAACAACGGCTCCGCGTTCGCGGGCCTGAACGCGAACACGCCGTTCTTCAACACGACGATCGGCTTCGCGATGTTGATCGGCCGCTACCTGACGCTGCTGCCGATGCTTGCGGTCGCGGGCAGCCTCGCCGCGAAGAAAAGCGTGCCCGAAAGCGCCGGCACGCTGTCGACGTCGACGGGCCTGTTCGCCGGCCTGCTGATCTTCGTGATCCTCGTCGTCGGCGGTCTCACGTTCCTGCCCGCGCTCGCGCTCGGCCCGGTCGTCGAGCATCTGCTGATGTCGGGCGGCCAACTGTTCTGAAGGAAACATCATGATGCAACGCAATCGCCAGGCAGCGGCCGTCGCCGCGCCGGCACCCGGTTCTTCGTTCGGCGCGGCGACGCGCGGCCTCGTGCGGCCCGTGATCGCATCGTCGGTGCTGTTCATGCTCGTCACGGGCATCGCGTATCCGCTGCTGACCACGGGCGTCGCGAACGTGCTGTTCCCGGCGCAGGCACGCGGCAGTCTCGTCCAGCGTGACGGCACGACGATCGGTTCGGCGGTGATCGGGCAACACTTCACGCGCGCCGGCTACTTTCATTCGCGGCCGAGCGCGACGGTCGGCACCGATCCGGCCGATCCGTCGAAGACGGTCGACCAGCCGTACAACGCGGCCGGCAGCGGCGCGAGCAACCAGGGCGCGACCAGCAAGAAGCTGCTCGCGGATATCGCGCAGCGCGTGCGTGCGTACCGGCAGCAGAACGCTCTCGCCGACGGCACGCTGGTGCCGGCGGACGCCGTCACCGCGTCCGCGTCGGGGCTCGATCCGGAGATCTCGGTCGCGAACGCGCGGCTGCAGGCGGTGCGGGTCGCCCATGCGCGCGGCATCGATGCCGCGAAGGTCACGGCGCTGGTCGATCGCATCGCCGCACCGCGCCAGCTCGGCGTGCTCGGCGAACCGCGCGTGCGCGTGCTCGACCTGAATCTCGCGCTCGACCGCGCATTCGGCTACGCAGCCGGCGCGCAGAAAGAGCAGGAATAACGGAGTCACTCATGTCCCATATCGAAACCCCGATCAACCCCGCGGCCATGCCGATCGGCGGCGTGCCGCCGATGCGCTGGACCGCCGTGCTGCGCGAGGCGTTCCGCAAGCTCGCGCCGCAGGTGCAGTTGAAGAACCCGGTGATGTTCGTCGTCTATCTCGGCAGCATCGTCACGACCGCGCTGTGGCTGCAGGCGCTGACCGGCACCGGCGATGCGCCGGCCGGCTTCATCTTCGCGGTCGCGTGCTGGCTGTGGTTCACCGTGCTGTTCGCGAACGCGGCCGAGGCGCTGGCCGAAGGGCGCGGCAAAGCACAGGCCGACGCGCTGCGCGCGGCGCGCAAGCGCGTGTACGCGAAGGTGCTCGACGAACCGAAGCAATACGGCAGTACCAGCCATCGCGTGCCGAGCGACGAGCTTGCCGCTGGCAGCATCGTGCTCGTCGAGGCCGGCGACACGATTCCGGCCGACGGCGAAGTGATCGACGGCGTCGCGTCGGTCGACGAATCGGCAATTACCGGCGAATCGGCGCCGGTGATCCGCGAGTCGGGCGGCGATTTCTCGTCGGTGACGGGCGGCACGCGCGTGCTGTCCGACTGGATCGTCGTGAAGATCACCGCGCAACCCGGCGAAGCGTTTCTCGACCGGATGATCGCGATGGTCGAAGGCGCGAAACGCGGCAAGACGCCGAACGAGATCGCGCTGACGATCCTGCTCGTCGCGCTGACGATCATCTTCCTGCTCGTGTGCGTGACGCTGCTGCCGTTCTCGCAATTCAGCGTGCTGCTGAACGCGTCGGGCGCGGCCGTGAGCCTGACCGTGCTGATCGCGCTGCTCGTTTGCCTGATCCCGACGACGATCGGCGCGTTGCTGTCGGCGATCGGCATCGCGGGGATGAGCCGCATGATGCGCGCGAACGTGCTCGCGACATCGGGCCGCGCGATCGAGGCGGCCGGCGACGTCGACGTGCTGCTGCTCGACAAGACCGGCACGATCACGCTCGGCAACCGCGAGGCCGTGCAGTTTCGGCCGGCGCCCGGCGTGGACGAGCGTGCGCTGGCCGAGGCCGCGCAACTGTCGTCGCTGGCCGACGAGACGCCCGAAGGGCGCTCGATCGTCGCGCTCGCGAAGCGGCGCTTCTCGCTGGAGGTGGCCGCGAGCGACGGCAGCATCGCGGTGCCGTTCAGCGCACGCACGCGGATGAGCGGCCTCGATATCGGCGAGCGGCAGGTGCGCAAGGGTGCGGCGTCCGCGATCCGCGCGCACGTCGATGCGCTCGGCGGCGCGTTTCCGCACGCGGTCGAGGCGGCCGTCAACGACATCGCGCGGCGCGGCGGCACGCCGCTCGTCGTCGCCGACGGCTTGCGCGTGCTTGGCACGATCGAGCTGAAGGACATCGTCAAGCACGGGATCGCCGCGCGCTTCGCCGAGCTGCGCAAGGTCGGCGTGAAGACCGTGATGATCACCGGCGACAACCGGCTGACCGCGGCCGCGATCGCGGCGGAGGCCGGCGTCGACGATTACCTTGCCGAAGCCACGCCCGAGGACAAGCTTCGGCTGATCCGCGAGCACCAGGCGAAGGGCCACCTCGTCGCGATGACGGGCGACGGCACCAACGACGCACCCGCGCTCGCGCAGGCCGACGTGGCCGTCGCGATGCACAGCGGCACGCAGGCGGCGAAGGAGGCGGCCAACATGGTCGACCTCGACAGCAACCCGACGAAGCTGATGCAGGTGGTCGAAGTCGGCAAGCAGATGATCATGACGCGCGGCGCGCTGACCACGTTCAGCGTCGCCAACGATCTCGCGAAGTATTTCGCGATCATCCCGGCCGCGTTCGTCGCGACGTATCCGGCGCTCGGCGCGCTGAACGTGATGGGGCTGCACAGCCCGACGTCGGCGATCCTGTCGGCGGTGATCTTCAATGCGCTGATCATCGTCGCGCTGATTCCGCTCGCGCTGAGGGGCGTGAAGTATCGCGCGGAGCCGGCCGGGACGCTGCTGGGGCGCAACCTGCTGATCTACGGCGTGGGCGGCATCATCGCGCCGTTCATCGGCATCAAGCTGATCGACATGCTGCTGACGCCGTTTATCTGACCGAACGCGCCGTCGCGGCCCCGCTCACGCCGTCGCGGCGTGCGCGGGGCCGTTCGGCGTTTCAATTGCCGGAAGCGATCATGGATGTGAACGTGAACGAAGCGAATCGACGGGAGAGGGTACTGCCGGAACCCGCGTCAGGCCGCGACCGCTGGCGGCTCTTGCTGCGCGCGTGCGCGGGCATCGCCGAGCGCATCGCGGGCGCCGGGCCCGACACGCGGCCGACGCTCGCCGTGCGCGAAGCGCACCCGCGCGCGCACGTATGGATGTCGCAGTACGCGGCGCCGCTGCTGTGGGCGACGCTCGTCTGCGCGCTGGCGACGCTCGCGGCGAGCGCGCTGCTGCGCGTGTTCGACCTGTCGAACGTCGTGATGCTGTTCCTGATGACCGTCGTGCTGATCGCGCTGCGGCTCGGCCGGCTGGCCGGCGCGTGGGCCGCGTTCGTCTGCGTCGGCTGCTTCGACTTCTTCTTCGTCGAGCCGCGGCTATCGTTCGCGGTGTCCGATACGCAATACGTGTTCACGTTCGCGTTGATGCTGGCCGTCGCGCTCGCGATCGGCCAGCTCGCGGCGCGCCTGCGCGCGGAGGCCCGCGCCGCGCGCGCGAACGAGAAACGCTCGGCGGCGCTCGCGCGCGTCGCGCACGATCTGTCGGCCGCGATCGGGACCGAGCAGATCGCATCGATCTGCACCGGCACGATCGCGTCGCTGCTCGGCGTGCGCGTCGCGCTCGTGCTGCCCGACGAGAATGACCGGCTGATGCCGACGCAACACGCAGGGCTCGTCGAAACGCCAATCGCGCGCTGGGCATACGAGCAGGCGCGCGGTGCCGGGTGCGGGATGGCGCCGTTCGAGCGCGCGGCCGCGCAGTACCTGCCGCTGAAGGCGCCGATGCGCGTGCGCGGCGTGCTCGTGCTGTTCGGCGACGCGCAGCCGGTGCCGACGGACCCCGACGATCGCCGCCTGATCGACGCGTTGTGCTCGTCGATCGCGATGGCGCTCGAACGCGTGCACTACGTCGACGTCGCGCAGCACACGCTCGTCCGGATCGAAGGCGAGCGGTTGCGCAACGCGTTGCTGGCCGCCGTGTCGCACGACCTGAAGACGCCGCTCACCGCAATCCGCGGACTCGCCGAGACGCTGGAGCGGCCGGAACGTCTGGCGGACGGGCAGCCGGCCGCGCTCGCGCACGGCATCCGCAACCAGGCCGAGGCGCTGCACGGGCTCGTCGTGAACCTGCTCGATCTTGCGCGCATGCAGAGCGAAGGCGTGCGGCTCAATCGCGAGTGGCACATGCTCGACGAGATCGTCGGCAGCGCGCTCGCGCATTCGGCCGGCGTGCTGGCCGGCCGCGACGTGAGCGCAGACTTGCCCGTCGACCTGCCGCTGATCGACGTCGACGCGCTGCTGATCGAGCGCGTGCTGATGAACCTGCTCGACAACGCCGCGAAGTACGCGGGCGCTGATGCGGCCGTGTCGGTGCGCGCGCGCGTGTTCGGCGAGACGCTGTACGTGTTCGTCGAGGACGACGGGCCCGGTTTCGTCGCACGCAACACCGAGCCGCTGTTCGAACCGTTCGAGCGCGAACGCAAGGAGTCGTCGATCAGCGGCGTGGGGCTTGGGCTCGCACTGTGCCGCAGCATCGTCAACGCGCACGGCGGTTCGATCCGCGCGGTGCCGCTCGATCCGCACGGCGCGCGGTTCGAGATTCGCCTGCCGTTGGGCGCGCCGCCCGACATCGAACACGAGAGCCGGACATGATCAGATCGCGCGTACTTATCGTCGAAGACGAATCCGATATCCGCCGCTTCGTCAGGATGGCGCTGGAACAGGAAGGGCTCGACGCATGCGAGGCGTCGACGGCCCGTGAGGCGCGGATGTATGCGTCGAGCAGCAAGCCCGATCTCGTGATCGTCGATCTCGGGCTGCCGGACGGCGACGGCAAGGCGTTCATCCGCGAGCTGCGCGAGTGGTCGACGGTGCCCGTGATCGTGCTGTCGGCGCGGCAGCAGGAAGTGGAGAAGGTCGCGGCGCTCGACGCGGGCGCGGACGACTACCTCGCGAAGCCGTTCGGCGTGCCCGAACTGCTTGCGCGGGCGCGTGCGCTGTTGCGGCGCGCGGCGTTCGTGTCGGCGGACGGGCAAGCGTCGTCGATCGTGCGGTTCGGCGACGTGACCGTCGATCTCGGCCGGCATGAAGTCGTGCGCGGCGGCGAGCCCGTCCATCTGACGCGCCTCGAATTCCGGCTGCTCGCCGCGCTGATTCGCGCGCGCGGCGGCGTGATCGCCGCGCGGCAACTGCTGGCCGAGGTGTGGGGCATTCACGACGCGGACCGCGCGCACTACGTGCGCGTGTACATGACGAACCTGCGGCAGAAACTCGAACCGGTGCCGGCGAGGCCGCGGCACCTGCTGACGGAACTGCAGTTCGGCTACCGGCTGGTCGGACTGGAAACGGTCGGCGCGACCCGCGAGGTCTAGACAGGTGTTGCGTGCCTTCCGACCGCTCCCTTACGTATCGAGAAAGCCGGAATTCAGCATCGCGTAATCCATAATTAATTGAAATTTAAGGGAATTACAGGGCGGCTATCATAATCGTCCGACAATTAGAGATAAACACGGATTGCTGGCGAAGCCCTCGAAAAGGCAAAGTTGTATGTACAACTTGGAGCGTCGCCTGGCAGGGTGATTTCCGGGTTGGAAGGGTTCACGGCGGTGTCGCCGTGCCGGCAGCGCCGGTGCGGGCTGTCCGCCGGGACCCTGCCCAGTTCGCCTCTGACAGGAACGCCATGAAGAAACTCGCGCTCAGTATTGCCCTTGCCTGCATCGCGGTCGGTGCCCACGCCAAGGATTGGTCGACGATCCGGTTCGGCGTCGACGCCAGCTATCCGCCGTTCGAATCGAAGGACGCAAGCGGCAAGGTGGTCGGCTTCGACGTCGATCTCGGCAACGAGATTTGCGCCCGCCTGAAGGCGAAATGCGTGTGGATCGAGAACGACTTCGACGGGATGATCCCGGCGCTGAAGGCGAAGAAATTCGACGGTGTGCTGTCGTCGATGTCGATGACGCCGGCGCGTGCCGAGCAGATCGCGTTCTCCGACAAGCTGTTCAACACGCCGACGCGCCTCGTCGCGAAGAAGGGCGCGAACCTGCAGCCGACGGCCGAATCGCTGAAGGGCAAGTCGGTCGGCGTCGAGCAGGGCACCATTCAGGAAACCTACGCGAAGACTTACTGGGCGCCGAAGGGCGTGCAGGTCGTGCCTTACCAGAACCAGGACGGCGTGTACCAGGATCTGATGTCCGGCCGCCTCGACGCGGCGCTGCAGGACGCGGTGCAGGCCGATATCGGCTTCCTGAAGACACCGCGCGGCGCGAACTTCGATTTCGCCGGCAAGGATATCGACGATCCGAAGACGCTCGGCAACGGCGCGGGCATCGGCCTGCGCAAGGACGATGTCGACCTGAAGGCGAAGATCGACCACGCGATCGCCGACATCATCAAGGACGGCACGTACAAGAAGCTCGAGAAGAAGTACTTCGCGTTCGACGTCTACGGCGGCTGACCGTCCATGCGGCGCGCATCGGTTACGGTGCGCGCCGCGTCTGTTACCGGGCGCCGCCCGCGTCACGGGATGCGTCGGGCTTGATGAGCAGGTTGCATCAGGTAGTGCGTAGATATCGTTTGATGCGCGGTTAATGGCTATTGACAATCCAGTCACATCGTTCTGTACCCCTTATATGATCTTCCAAGGATTTGGCCCGCTGCTGTGGGCCGGCACGGTCGAGACCGTGAAGCTCGCGGTGCTGTCGCTCGCCGCGTCGCTCGTGCTGGGGCTCGCCGGCGCGGGCGCGAAACTGTCGACCAACCGCGTGCTCAAGTCGATCGGCACTTTCTATACGACGCTGATCCGCGCGGTGCCGGACCTCGTGCTGATGCTGCTGCTGTTCTACGGGATCCAGATCCTGCTGAACAACGCGACCGACCTGATCGGCTGGGACCAGATCGACATCGATCCGTTCGTGGCCGGTGTCGTGACGCTCGGCTTCATCTACGGCGCGTATTTCACCGAGACGTTCCGCGGCGCGTTCCTCGCGGTGCCGCGCGGCCAGCTCGAAGCCGGCTTCGCGTACGGAATGGGCGGCTGGCGCGTGTTTCGCCGCATCCTGTTCCCGCAGATGATGCGCTTCGCACTGCCCGGCATCGGCAACAACTGGCAGGTGCTCGTGAAAGCCACCGCGCTCGTGTCGATCATCGGCCTCGCCGACGTGGTCAAGGCGTCGCAGGACGCGGGCAAGAGCACGCTCGATTTCTTCTTCTTCACGCTGGCCGCGGGCGCGATCTACCTCGCGATCACGACGGTGTCCAACGTCGTGCTGCATCACCTCGAGAAGCGTTATTCCGTCGGCGTCCGGAGGCTCGCACTGTGATCGAACTCGTCGGCCAATACTGGCAAAGCTATCTGTACACCGACGGCTACCGCTTCAGCGGCCTCGCGATCACGCTGTGGCTGCTGGTCGTGTCGATCGCGCTCGGCTTCGCGCTGGCCGTGCCGCTCGCGATCGTGCGCGCATCGTCGAACCGCTGGATCTCGGGCCCCGTGTGGCTCTATACGTACGTGTTCCGCGGCACGCCGCTCTACGTGCAGCTGCTGATGTGCTACACGGGCATCTATAGCCTGCAGGTCGTGCACGATCACGTGCTGCTCGACACGTTCTTCCGCAACGCGATGAACTGCACGCTGCTCGCGTTCGTGCTGAACGAATGCGCGTATGCGACGGAGATCTTCGCGGGCTCGATCAAGGCGACGTCGGCCGGCGAGATCGAGGCCGGGCAAGCCTACGGGATGTCGCGCTTCAAGCTCTATACGCGGATCATCCTGCCGTCCGCGCTGCGCCGCTCGCTGCCGAGCTACAGCAACGAGGTGATCCTGATGCTGCACGCGACCACGCTCGCGTTCACCGCGACCGTGCCCGACATCCTGAAGGTCACGCGCGACGTCAATTCGGCGACGTACATGTCGTTCCAGGCCTACGGCATCGCCGCCGTGCTGTACGCCGCCGTCGTGTTCGCGCTCATCTGGGCGTTCCGCAAGCTCGAGACGCGCTGGCTCGCGTACCTCTCGCCGCGCGGCCATTAATGCATTCGCAAGGAAGACCCAAGCATGTACAAGCTCACCGTTGACAACCTGCACAAGAAATTCGGCGACAACGAGGTGTTGAAGGGCGTGTCGATGAAGGCGAAGGCCGGCGACGTGATCAGCATCATCGGCTCGAGCGGCTCCGGCAAGAGCACGTTCCTGCGCTGCATCAACTTCCTCGAGCAGCCGTGCTCGGGGCAGATCACGATCGGCAGCGAGCCGATCCAGACCACGCGCGACCGCAACGGGGCGCTGCGCGTGGCCGACCAGAAGCAACTGCAGCGGATGCGCACGAAGCTCGCGATGGTGTTCCAGCACTTCAACCTGTGGGCGCACATGACGGTGCTCGAGAACGTGATCGAGGCGCCGATGGCGGTGCTCGGGATCGGCAAGGATGAAGCGATCGCGCGGGCGCGCAAGTATCTGGAGAAGGTCGGGCTCGCACCGCGCGTCGAGGGCATGTATCCGTCGCACCTGTCGGGCGGCCAGCAGCAGCGAGTTGCAATTGCACGCGCGCTGGCGATGGAGCCGGAAGTGATGCTGTTCGACGAGCCGACGTCGGCGCTCGATCCCGAACTGGTGGGCGAAGTGCTGAAGGTGATGCAGAAGCTCGCCGAGGAGGGCCGCACGATGGTCGTCGTCACGCACGAGATGGGCTTCGCGCGCAACGTGTCGAATCACGTGATCTTCCTGCACCAGGGGAAGATCGAGGAGGAAGGGAATCCGCAGGAGATTCTCGTGAATCCGAAGAGCGAACGGCTCGGGCAGTTTTTGTCGGGGCGGTTGAAGTAGGCAGCGTTGCGCATCGCTGGTGACATCGCCCGTGAAGCCGCAATGGCGTCTCGGGCGATGCGGAGATTGAAGTACGCTTACAGTTGCGCGAGCGCATCTGTCAAAGGCCGCCGCGCGACACGCACGAGCGGTAATCTGCACGGCTTCGCGCCGTCGCAAACTGGAACGCTAAGTGCTTGTCAGGCTTGATCCTTTCGATGAAGGAGCACCACGATGAGCACACCGACAACAACCCATTTTTCCCACGTGAAGCCGCAGGACACCGCGTATCAAGGAGAAGGCCTGCGCGACTTCTTCCTGTATCGCGATCTCGGCATCGCGGCCGCGACGAACGGCAAGGTCGTCGCGCAACTCGTCAGGGCGAATCATGCACCGACGGCGGGCACCGGCTGGCACCGTCACGAGGCCGAGTTCCATATCGTGTTCATGCTGAAGGGTTGGGCGCGCTTCATGTACGGCGAGCAGGAAACGCTGGTGTCCGCCGGCGATTGCGTGCACCAGGCACCGGGGATCGTCCACTACCTGTTCGATTACTCGCCGGACATGGAGTATCTGGAGATCGTCGGGCCCGCCGATTTCAAGTCGATCGACGTCGAAGGGCCGTGCGCCGTGCCCCCGCCGACGCCGTGGGGCGAGACGGGCGCGTAGCTGCCCGGTTTTCCGACGCGCGCGTGCACCGACCGATGCGCATCGTGCGCACGTTTGCAACGGACCGCCTTCGGGCGGTTTTTTGTTGATCCTTCCCGGAAGCCGCCGCGTGCCTCGCTGACACCAACGACCTTCATCCCCCTTCGATCCATTCATTCGAATTCCGAAGGGTCGCGAAGCTGAAGATCCGGAAAGAAAGGAAAGATATTCGTCAGCTTCGCGTGACGGATTGTTACGCGGTGTCAAAGATCGTCAATTGCGGGCTGCGCGGTGCACGGCCTGTCGGCGGCCGGCGTTAAGGAGGTACCGGCCGGATGACCGGCTGACTACCCGGGAGAGTTCCATGAAGCGCATCGCAAAGATCCTGACGGCCACCGCAGTGGCATGCGCCGTTCTCGCTCCGGCGCTTGCCGAAGCCCATTCGCACCGTGTGTGCCATTTCGATCATCACCACCATCGCATGTGCCGCTGGGTGCGGTAACCGTGGCTTTCACCGGGGATGCCCGGGACGCTTTCACCATTCAGGCAAATCAGGAGAGGACTATGAAAAAGACGATGTTGATCGCCGCGCTCGTCGCCGGCATGGGGGTGTCGATCGGTGCGTTCGCGCAGGTTCCGGCCAGCGCGCCGGCCGGAACGACCGGTTTGTGCAAGGACGGCTCGTTCTACTCGGGTGCATCGAAGAAGGGCGCATGTGCCGGCCACAAGGGTGTGAAGACCTGGTACGGCGCATCGTCGGCGGCAGCAGCCAGCGCGCCGGCCGCGATGGCGCCTGCGACGGCGGCTTCCGCTGCCGCCGCGTCCGGTGCCGCGCCCGCGAAGAGCGCCCCCGCGACGACCGCCGCCGTGGCGCCGGGCGGCGGCGCGGGCAAGGTGTGGGCCAACGACAGCACGAAGGTCTATCACTGCTCGACCGACAAGTACTACGGCAAGACGAAGCACGGCAGCTACATGTCGGAAGCGGATGCGAAGGCGAAGGGCTTCCACGCGTCGCACGGCAAGGCCTGTTCGTAACGCGGGCAGGGCGCGCGAGTTCGTTCGCTTGCGCGTCGTCTGAACGCTGCAGGAAATCACGCCCCGCCACCCCGGCGGGGCGATTCATTTGCAACGCCGGCGGTTGCGTCGCAGCACCGGTTCAGTGCGCACGATGCGATTATGTTTCGGTCGCCGTATCGTGCTCGGTTGTGCGCGCATCGAGCAGCGCACGCAACGTGACGTAGTGCGCGCCGTTCGCGCTGCCTTCCGCATCCGCGGTGCGATCGTACGGCTCGTTGTCATGGATCGTCGCGCGCACGATCGGATAGATCTGCGATTCCCAGCGACTGCCGTTGAACACGCCGTAGTGGCCCGCACCCGTCTGCACGTGGTGCGTCTTCAGATACGACGGCAACCCCGAACACAGCTCCTGCGCGGCGACCGTCTGGCCCACCGCGCAGATGTCGTCCTTCTCGCCTTCGATCGTCAGTAGCGCGGTGCGGTGAATCGCCGCCGGTTCGACGAGCCTGTCGCCCACCGTCAGTTCGCCGCGCGCGAGCGCGTATTGCTGGAATACCTTCTCGACCGTTTCCAGATAGAACTCCGCGGTGAGGTCGGCCGTCGCGAAGTATTCGTCGTAGAAATGCCGCAGCGTGTCGGCTTTCGCGGGGTCGCCTTTCGCGCGCTCGTAATACAGGTCGGCAAACGATGCCGCATGCCGGTCGGGGTTCATCGACATGAACGCGCCGACCTGCACGAAGCCCGGATACACGCACCGCTGCGAACCGACGAAGCCGGCTGGCACCACGCTGATCAGGTTCTTCGCGAACCATTCGATCGGCTGGCTCGTGGCGAGCGCGTTGACCTTCGTCGGATTCACGCGGCAGTCGATCGGGCCGGCCATCAGCGTCAGGCTCGCGGGCTGCGCCGGATCGCCGCCGGCCGCCATCAGCGCGACCGCCGCGAGCGCGGCGACGGTCGGCTGGCAGATCGCGAGCACATGCGTGTCCGGGCCGACCTGGCGGATGAAGTCGATCACGTGCGTGACGTATTCGTCGAAACCGAAGCGCCCGGCCGTCAGCGGGATGTCGCGCGGGTTGTGCCAGTCGGTGATGTACACGTCGTGGTCGGCCAGCATCGTGTGCACCGTGCCGCGCAGCAGCGTCGCGAAATGCCCGGACATCGGCGCGACGATCAGCACGCGCGGCTGGCGCGCGACCGGCAGCGCCTTGCGGAAATGCAGCAGCGTGCCGAACGGTGTGGCCGCGGCCGCTTCCTCGACGATCGGCACCGTTTCTCCGTCGACGACGATCGACGCGATTCCGAACGGCGGACGCCGGTGCGAGAACGCGCAGCATTCGAGCAGTTCGCACAGCGCGTCGAGCATGCGGCCCGTCGGTGTTGACGTAGTTGGGGGCCACAGCGACATCGTCGCGCGCGTGGTCGCAGCCCATGCGCGCGCCGGGCGCAGGCATTCGGCAGACCATTGGTAAAACGGATAGGCAAACAGGTTCATGACCGTCGCTCGTTGCGCTGCGTTGTATTGAACGAGGCAAGCCGTGTGCCAGCATGCGGCTGGCACGCACGTTGCACGTGGTCAGGGAGCGCGGCGGCTTGGGCGGCACGCCACGACCGTCGGCCGAACGCGATGCGTTGCCGCGCCGGTCGTCGCGAGCGGCGCGTGCCGCGACACGGTGCGGCGCTGCGCCAGTTCGGCGAATGCGCCGCACGCGCGTGGTGCGGGTGACGGGTGCGGCGTCCGCTTTCGGTGCAGGGGCACGAACGGCTTTCAGCAGGGGAGCGACATGGAATCAACCGGACAGACGACGCTGACCATCAGCAGCCGCAATTACTCGTCGTGGTCGATGCGCGGCTGGCTGCTCGCGAAGCTGAGCGGGCTTGCGTTCGACACCGTCAGCGTGCCGATCGATGCCGCGTCGCGCGCGGAACTGCTGCTGCTGTCGCCGTCGATTCTCGTTCCATGCCTGACGCACGACGGCAACAAAGTGTGGGATACGCTCGCGATCGCCGAATACCTGAACGAAATCCGGCCGCAGGCGCGGCTGCTGCCTGAAGACCGGCATGCGCGAGCGCATTGCCGGTCGATCTGCGGCGAGATGCATTCCGGTTTCAGCGCGTTGCGCTCCGCGCTGCCGATGAACCTGCGCGCGCATTTCCCCGGCTTCCGGATCTGGTCGCGCGCGCAGCACGACATCCAGCGGATCGTGACGATCTGGCACGAGTGTCTGGCCGCGTATGGCGGCCCCTGGCTGTTCGGCGCGGAGATCGGTATCGCCGATGCGATGTATGCGCCGGTCGTCACGCGCTTCCTGACCTACGACGTGAAGCTGGAACCGGATATCGCCGAGTACTGCATGCGTGTGCTCGCGCATCCGTTCGTCGCCGAGTGGATCGACGCGGCGAAGGCGGAGCAGGAAGACATCGACGAACTCGACATGGAGTTTTGATGCGCGCGATCGCGGCGTGCTTTCAATTGCACTACACGCGCAAGCAGCGAAATTGGATTCTCGATGCAGCTGCGCAATCCGCAAACGTTTTACCTTGATTCCGGGTTAAACCGAGTGCGAATTCCCTAAAGGATGTTGAGCTCGATGACGTAAACGAGTCACGGGGACGACTCGCGACACGCATGCTTTCGACGTGCGGCGCGCAGTCTGCAACATTCAGCGCAGCAGGGGAATCGACGTGAATCGTCAGCAATCGTGGACGCGTACAGCGGCGCCCGGAGAAATCATTTACTCGGAGGGCTTCGCGGGCGAGCCCGTGATCTTTCTGATCACCGACGGCAAGGTCGAGCTGTCCACGCGGTGCGACGACAAGCGCGTCATCGTCGCGACGCTCGGCCGCGGCGAGTTCTTCGGCGAATCGGCGCTGCTCGCCGCCGAGCCGCGTGCCCATACCGCGAAGGCGCTTTCGTTCTGTCAGCTCACGGTCGTGCCGGCCGGCATGCTCGATGAAGAAATCGAGCGCGTGTCGGCGCTGCTGCGCCATATCGTGCGAACGATGATCCGGCGCGTGAAGCGCAAGGACGACCAACTCGCGACCTACACGCACGCGGACTTCATGCCCGGCGTGCTGTCGTATGCGCATGTGCTGTCGCTGATGGCCGGCGCCGATGCGCGCGAATCCGGCGACGGATGGGCGCGCCGGCCGATGCAGGCCCATGCGACCGAAACCTCGGTGCCGCTCGCCGAAGTGATCCGCAAATGCCGCGCGATTGCCGGCCATTCGCGGCCGCACGTGCTCGCGATGCTGCGGCGCATGGAGAAGCTCAATCTCGTCACGATCGAAGCCGCGCAGGCCGACCATGTCGGCGGTGCAGCCGACTATGCGGCTTCGTCGGACGCGCGCCAGGTCGTCACGTTCGATGCCGCGCGCGTGATCGATCGCGCGCAGCAGGTCGCGGACCACGATCTCGACTTGTCGATCAACAGCGAACTCGAGCTCATCGAACTGGCCGATCTCGAATCGTTGATCGGCGTCGAGAAGACGCTGTTGCTCAACAAGCTGTCGAACGGCGAGATTGCCGACGAGGTGTTCGCGTTCCGCAAATCGAAGGTGCTCAGTTACGTCGAGCAAAAGGGCGTTGCGTACTTCTCGCGGCGCAACGCGCGTCGCGGCGGCGACGTGCGCGCGCTGGAGGATCTCGTGTGGGTCGACCAGCGCACGCTGTTCGACGTGATCAGCACGTTCGATACGTACGATCTCGCGAAGCTGATCGCGAACCTCGACGATCGCGCGGTGGCCGACAAGCTGTTTTCCGTGATGACCGAGGCGCGGCGCAACGAGGTGTCGTGGGTGATGCGCCGCGAGCTCAAGCTCGATCCGATCGAGATCGAGGATATCGAGCAGCGCGTGCTGGATGCCGTGCGCGCGGCCAAGGCGCCGGCGACGGGCGCGGCGTCCGTGGCGTCGGATGCGTGACACGGGGAGGCGTATGGATCTGTTGACCTTGGCCGGTGTGGTGCTGGGCGGCGCGGCGATCGTGTTCGGTTTCGCGCTGGAAGGCGGGCATTTTTCGATGCTGTTCCAGTTCGAGGCGCTCGTCATCGTTCTCGGCGGCACGCTCGGCGCGGTGATGATCCAGAACACCTCGGCGCGGTTCTTCGACGCGGTGAAGCAGTTGCGGCTCGCGTTCGTGCGCGCGAGAGAGGTCGATCGCAAGCACCTGTCCGACCTGCTCGAATGGGGCGACCGCGCGAAGCTCGACGGGCTGCTCGCGTTCGAATCGATGGACGTGAGCGGCATTCATCCGTTCGCGCGCCGCGGGCTCGAACTGCTGGCGAACGGCGTGTCGACCGCCGTGCTCGAGGATGCATTGCAGCGCGAACTCGATGCATACGAGCGCAGCCGGCTGGCCGCCGCGCGCGTGTGGCAGCAGGCCGGCGGTTATGCGCCGACGTTCGGCATTCTCGGATCGGTGCTCGGGCTCGTTCAGGTGACGAGCCATATTCTCGAACCGGCGCAGCTCGGGCCGGGCATCGCGGTTGCATTCATCGCGACGCTGTACGGGCTGGCGTTTGCGAACCTCGTGTTTCTGCCGCTTTACGGCAAGCTGCGCGCGCAGATCGACAGCGAACTGCGGTTCCGCAAACTGTATCTCGACGGATTGCTGGCGATTTCGCGCAAGGAGTCGCCGCATACGATCGAAACGCGGCTGACCGGTGATGTGCGCGGGCGTGCGGCCGAGTCGCTTGCGTGATGTGCTGAGTATGCGGTACGACGAACAGGGATCTTCGGCATGACAGCCCGAACTGATGGCACGACCGCCGCCGATCGCGACCACGACGAACTCGAAGGCACGCAGTCCGGACGCTGGCTGATTTCGTACGCGGATCTCATCACGACGCTGATGGTGCTGTTTCTCGCGCTGTATGTGCTCCAACTCGCGAAATACAACGCGCTCGACGCGCGATACCAGACGCTCGCTCGACATGTCGGTGGCGCTGCGAGTGCCGCTGTGCCCGAACGTGCGCCGGCCTGGCTTGCGTTGCTCGATAAGTTGAAGGCGAACGGCCGGATCTCGCTGGTGAAGGCGCCGCACGGCGTCGAGATCGGCATCGACGCGAAGATCCTGTTCAATGTCGGCGATGCGCGCTTGCTGCCCGATTCGGCGCCCGTGCTGAACCAGATCGCGCAGGCACTGAGCGAGCACACGACCGGCGACATTCTCGTCGAAGGGCATACGGACAACGTTCCGATCGCGAACGCCAAATACGAATCGAACTGGGAGCTTTCGTCGGCGCGCGCGGGAAGCGTCGTGCGCTACCTGACCGTGCGCGGCGTGGCGCCGCACCGGCTCGCGGCGATCGGGCGGGCCGATACGCAGCCGCTCGTGACGGGCGACGATACCGCTGCGCGGGCGCGGAATCGGCGCGTGACGATCTTCGTTGCGTATTGATTTGCTTTGATTCTGCGCGTATAGGCGGCCGCATATGCCCGCCTGTCAACGACATAACAAATCTCGCATGATAGACATCTGAAATCTGCGATGCGCTTCTGCGCGTGCATGCCGATAACTCAAACTGGCTCAGACCGAGCGGTTACCGAGGGTTCCCATGCATTTCTGGCGCAAGCTTTCCATTCAGAACAAGCTGATTCTCAGCATGACGAGTTGCCTGCTCGTGTTCGTCGCGATTTCGAGCGGACTGAGCATCCGCCTGATCGGCAACGCGGTGCGTGACCGCGTCGTCCGCGAAGAGTTGCCGACGGCAGTGAGCGGCATTCGCGCCGACGTGCAGCGGCAGATGGCCGGGCCGATCGCCGCGTCGCGTATTCTCGCGCGCGATGCGTTCCTGCTGCAATGGGAAGCCGACGGCGAACCCGATGCCGGCACGCGCAACTGGATCCAGCTTGCGAAGAACGTGAAGGACGAGCAGAAGGCGGCGTCCGTGCAGGGGGTGTCGGTGAAGAGCGGCAACTACTACAACGAAGCCGGCCTGCAGCGGAAGGTTACCGACAAGGATCAGTGGCTGACCAGTTTCCTGTCGTCCGGCAAGGCGTTCGACGTGAACATGGATCGCGAGGTGACCGTCGGCGGCTACATGATGTTCATCAACAGCCGCGTCGAACTCGACGGCGTGCCGGTCGGCGCGGCGAGCATGAGCCTGTCCGTCGATGCGCTCGCGAAGGGTATTGCCGCTTACCGGATCGGCGAGACTGGATTCGCGTATCTCGTGCGTCCCGACGGCGCGATCATGATGCATCGCGATACGTCGCTGATCGACGGCAAGCATTTCCTGAAGGATCAGCCGGGGCTGCCTGACGATGCGTCTTCGACGCTGCTCGCCGGCAAGCCGTATGCGTACCTGAGCTACAACGGCGACGGCGGCGCGCGTTTCATCGCGACGTCGTTCATTCCGGAGTTGAATGCGTATGTCGTCGTCGAGGTGCCGCAAGCGGAACTGCTCGGGCCGGTGACGCGTGCGATCCGCAGCGCGGCGCTGGTCGCGGCCGTGGTTGGGCTTGGTGTCGCGCTGCTCGTGATCTGGCTGGTCGGGCGCGCGATTGCCGCGCCGATTCGGCGTGCGGCTACGTTGCTGTCGGAGATTGCGAGCGGCCAAGGCGACCTGACGCGCCGGATGATGGTCGAGAGCCAGGACGAGATCGGGCAGTTGTCGGATGCGTTCAACCGGTTCGTGTCGTCGCTGTCGACGCTGGTTCATCGGATTCGCGCGGCTTCGGCGTCGATTGCGACTGGGTCGGCGCAGATTGCTTCGGGGAATGCGGATCTGAGCGAACGCACCGAAGGGCAGTCGAGCAACCTGGAGCGGACGGCTTCGTCGATGGAAGAGATCACGGCCGTGGTGCGGAACAACACAGAGACGGCGACGACCGCCGCGAAGATGATCAACGGTGCTTCGGATGCGGCGGCGCGCGGCGGGCAGGTAGTGGGTGAGGTGGTGAGCACGATGCAGCAGATCAGCGATGCGTCGCAGCGGATCTCCGAGATCATCGTGATGATCGACAGTATTTCGTTTCAGACGAATATTCTTGCGTTGAATGCCGCGGTGGAGGCGGCGCGGGCGGGGGAGCAGGGGCGTGGGTTTGCTGTCGTTGCTTCGGAAGTGCGGAATCTGGCGCAGCGCAGCGCGCAGGCGGCGAAGGAGATCAAGGCGCTGATCGAACATAGCGCGGGGACGGTGAATACCGGGTCGCGGTTGGTTAGTGAGGCGGGGAAGGTGATGCGGGATGTCGTCTCGCAGGTGCAGGGCGTTAGCGCGATGATGAGCGAGATTGCCGAAGCGAGCCTGGAGCAGAGCGCCGGGATCGATCAGATTGGGGATGCGGTGCAGTCGCTCGATCAGATGACGCAGCAGAATGCGGCTTTGGTAGAGGAGAGCGCGGCGGCGGCCGAGAGCTTGAAGCAGCAGGCGGCGGAATTGACTAAGCTCGTGTCGGCTTTCAAGGTGGATGAATAAAGTCTGCGTCGCGTTTTCTAATGAGGCGTTTCTGAGGGACGGCTGCCGTGGGGGCACGGCAGCCGTTTTACGTTCGGGCTTGGGGACGTCATACGAGAATGAAAAGCATTTCCAAACTAAAAGTTGCTGTGGGGGCGGTTGTGCTCCTGGCTCTGATCGCTGTTGTCGGGGCGAAGGCGATTACGTCGCCGACCGATTCTTATCTCGCGGATCGGAAGAAGGCTGCCGAGACGGTGAATGCGGCTCGGATGGAAGATCGGGCGGATCTGGACAAGAAATACACCGCCGAGTTGAATGCGAAGCTGGTAAAGATTGTCGGGACGGTCAAGGCGAAAGGGTTTTCCGGGAAGGTGGGGAGTACCGTGCAAAGCGTTGTCGCCGATGACGGGATGACGCCTGGGCCAGATGGGCTGTTCTTCAAATCGGATTACGGGAAGGCGAGTCTTCTTGTGACGATTGTTTAACTTTCGAAGGCTTGGGTGGCGACGGCGGATGCGGGGCTCAAGTCGACGGATGATGTTGCCGTTATCTTCGATAACGAGACGTTTTATACGAACGTGTTCAGTGATGACGCTGCGGCATTTCGATTTGCCGAGTTGCCGGTGAAGTGGAAGCCGACTGATGCGGTGGTGAAGGCGTTGGTGCTGGGGGGAAGCCAGGATGGGGTGCCGGACGGGCCGAATACGCTGGCGGTGGCGGTCAGGCAGGGGGAGCGGGTTTATGTTCTCTGGACAGCGGTGACGGTTCCGGGGATTGTGGCTTGTGGGGCGGGGCGAGTGGCAGAGGAACAGCGGCAGGAAAGTTTTGCGAAGCACCTGCCCGAGCAGAAGACCTATTCGCGGCTTGTGATGGAAGCGCAAGCAATGGCGGATGAAGTCGTTCAGTAGGGAACGGTTCGCCGACGCAATCAGAGCGCGTTGGGAATGCACTTGATTGCCGCCATAGGCTTCAGTTGCGCGGCTTGTTGCATTACAGGGAGGCGATGTCTTGGATAGGCTAATTTGGCAACTTGTCGCTGGATGCTGTTTGCTCTGTGCGTGCAGCAGTGCGCCGAAAATCAATGACGAGTATCTTGGCCATTCAAGAACGGATCTGCATTCCGCTCAGCGTGCTCGGACGTTCGTTTTTGTAGAAATCAATGAATCAATCATGCCTATCGAGCGGGGACACAAGTACGAGGATCCGCTCGATGACACGCTGAAAAAGGCCAATCTAGGCGAAGTCACGGGCGGTGGCAGCAATCTCTCGAAAGATCACAAGATCGAGTGGGTGGGCGTTGACGTTGAACTCACTGACCTCGACGTTGGACTGCCTTTCTTGAAGCAAAAACTCATTGAGTTGGGTGTGCCGGACGGCAGTGCACTGGAATATCGTGTGCAGGATCGATCCGTCACGGTACCTATTCGGAGCAACTAGGCGACAGCGCAACTCGGACCGCTTGCAGATCGGATGGGACTGAACGGGGCGCTTTCAGTCAGTAAGAGTCGATCGACAGCGACTCAATACTTGCGCGGTGATTGAAAAGCCGATGCTCCGGCTCAGTTGGCAAAAGGGTAGACCTCGCCTTCGTCGCCCCGGACGGCGGCAGAGAGCGCGGCCGCCAGATGAAAGGCAGCCGCCATCGTCGGATCGGTTGAGGGCATATTCGAAGGCGCATTGAAACTGGCATGGCCCCTGTTCCAGCTAAAGGTCCTGATCCATTTGTCACCGACGAGGACAGAGACATTCCCGGGTTTTCCCGGAATCGAAATCCTTTCGCCAGTAAGCGGGTTCACAGACGTGACCGCGCTCTCGTCCTGCCCTCGGATCGCGTCCAGCCATTCATCCAGAGAGACGGGCGGATTACGTTCGATGTGAAGTCCATAAGCCATGGCTGAGACCGGAGCGGTGGAGGGAGGATTACGCTAACACGGACAATCGGTTCCGAGAAAACTGAGTGGCCGCAGTGGGTCGACTACGAAAGTTCGAGGCTCAGTTGGGGCGATCGAACGCTGATCGGCGATGAATTTCCGGGTTCGGCCAGTTCCGGCCACTCGACACGGACGCTGATGTCGCTGACAATCAACGGGCAACTGCAGCCAGGCCATTCCAGGATGCGGCGCGCAGAATTCACTGCTATTGCTAAGCAAGCGGTGAACAGTCGTTCACACACAACAAACTCCGGAGTTTATTGTGACGCTAGAAATGGAACATCGAACCGCAGACGTCTACGGGATTGGGCGAGAGTTGCCGCTCAACTATGTATCTCGCAAAGCTGTGGATGAACACTTTATTGCGAATCTCACGCGTGACAAGCACATCATCATATACGGCAGTTCCAAGCAAGGTAAAACGTCTCTTCGCAAGCACTGCCTTCAAGACGACGATTATATTGTCGTCCACTGTTCTAACAAGTGGGGCATAGCAGACCTTCACTCTGCGATCTTGAAGCGTGTCGGTTATGAGGTAACGCAATCGGCCACGCGTACGACCTCTGGTCGAAACAAGATCGTCGCGGCATTCAAAGCTAAGATTCTTGGGGTTGGGGTCGAAGCATCCGGTGAGAAGGAAGAGTCAAAGGCGGATGCAATTACTACTGCCCCACTTGAGCTGGATCCCGAAGATGCGAACGACATCATTTCCGCCTTAAATGGATTTTCCAAGTTCATTGTTTTAGAGGATTTTCACTATTTACCCATTGAAACGCAGAAAGATTTCTCGGTGGCGCTCAAGGCATTCCACGAGCAATCAAAGCTCTGCTTTATTATCGTCGGGGTCTGGTTGGAGGAGGGACGTCTCACCGTCTATAATGGCGATTTGACTGGGCGTGTCGTCGGCGTTAATGCTGATAAGTGGACGAATGATGAACTCCGCGAGGTCATTGCCAGCGGGGAGGCGCTGCTCAATATTTCCTTTTCAGATTCTTTTAAAGATTCGGTAATTAAAGATTGCCTGGACAGCGTTTATATTGTTCAGGAGGCTTGCTATCAAGCGTGTATGAAGGAAGGTGTCAGTGCCACTCAGGAGAAGTTGCGCCAAAACATCGGAAAGGATCTAGATGTTTCCGAGTTGATCAGGGATGTTGTAAATCAACAGACTGGCCGATACAATTCGTTCATCACGCTATTTGCAACCGGTTTCCAAGAAACCACTCTGCAAATGTTCAAGTGGCTTCTGTATCCCGTTCTTACAGAAGAGGTTGGCGCACTGGAATCTGGCTTGACTTATCGCCATTTGCGCGATGTGCTGCGCAAGCATCATCCGGAAGGAGTTGCGCTAAACCTTGGAAACCTCACTCAGGCGCTTCAGTCCACAGCTTCGCTGCAAGTTAAGAAAGATATAAAGCCAATCGTGCTCGATTATGATCAGACGAACCTCAAGCTCAACGTAGTTGATCGGGGTTTTCTCATCTGGCTCGGGAATCAAGATCGTAAGGAACTACTGGAACTCGCGGACATCCAGGTGGGTTCGTAGCGAGCGCGATGAGACAATTCAGACGTCTGGTTTGATTATCTTGCATCTTTGAGTGACCTCTTGGTGTCGAGACGGATGACTGCTGTGGGTCGGCTTCGGCCGACCGCATCAGGCGGCAGTCGGCCGCTTGTGGACGTTCGGAGTAGTCGACTAGATCGTCCGCAATCGTCATCCCACAACGTCATTTCGCGTTCTCTGAGACCGCAGCGCGGACCACGCCACGGCCTTCAGCGAACGCTGCAGTGTTCTGCATCTAGTCGACATTAGAGCACCTTTTAATCGGTCCTCGTAATCATTAACCGCAACCTAGGAACGCAGATAGCCCACTCGGACATGCTGCACGTGGGACAAGGCTATCGAAAGAGAAATTACCTTTAACTCCGTAGTCAGGAAGCGGCACATCTCCAAAGCAGACGGACGGATTCGCTAGCCGGTCTTGGCGCAACAACGTCAACCACTTCACAAAAAAAGAAAGCGCAAACTTTCCTCTATAGCGCTCAGTTGGCTCAAGGGCTTCAAACTCGCCACGCCAACGAGCGGCTTCCTCGTCGGTCGGCTCCCGCTCTAGCTTGACAATCTCGTGAATTGGTCTGTCGATTGCGGTTACCCCGTTCAAGCTGACATCCGCAATCACATTTATCCCCATGGGCAAATCTTCAATTCGCTTTATTTTTTCTCGGGCCGCAAGGAAGATGCGAAAATTCAACTCTTTCGTAACGGTTAAAAATTTTTCGTAAGCGATTTTGAATATATCAATAATCTTCGTCCGAGCCGCCAAATATCCATTGCAATGAAATTCTATTTTAAGAAGTTCATCTAGCAATTTATCGCATACCAAGTAGTTCTCGATCGAATATCTGTCTGTCATAAACAGTTTGTCATGAGGGACTCTGCCTTGTATGTCGTCAAAATCTCGATCGACGAAGAAGTAAACGCGATCGCCTAACCCTGTCAAATCACGTCGCAGCGAATCAAAAAGCTGCAAATTTGCATGCTTTGTTTCCGAAACGTAAGGTTCGTATTTCAATTCTCCGTCAATTCGCCTAACCCAGTGATCGTAAGCTATCTTGTCGTCGCGCCCCTCGTAGCTAAATATTTTTACATCATCAGGAATGGCTGATGAAAATGCTGCAAATTGACTCTTTTCTACCACCGCCAAATTCACTGAATCTTTGATTTTTTTGAAATAACGATCCCTAAAGACATCCTCTGAAATATTGCGATCCATTTTTAAACCTCGCCCTCACCGAGATTCAAATCCCCATCATTCGCGTCACGCTTACGTGTAGGCGCGATTCTAAAGCGTAGGGAACCCGCAAAAGGCTCCAGTTCATTGTTGAAAATAAAGGGGGAGTGAGTGATTGCAATCACCTGCCGGCATGTCGGCGCCCTTAGCACATCAGGCAATATTTGACGCTGCCAATCGAGCGAAAGCGACAACTCTGGTTCATCAATAAGTACTATCTTGGGGTCGGGATAAAGATATAGTCTCGCAAATAGCGACATCATTTGCTTTTCTCCAGACGACAGCGATTCCAGCGGCACGTCGTCGCCCGTCGCTACGCTCTTCACCGTTACTTCAAGGGCCCGTCGATCGAAATCGAGTCTCTTACTATCGAAAGCATTTTCCGGCGGCGAAGTATACTCGTCAGTTGACTCGTCATTTCCCGATAAATATTTGTTGCAGCTACTTATAAAAGCCTGAACAAGCTCCTCGTAACCTCGAGTTTCCAAAATTACCGAATTCAACTGATTCAGGAAATAAGTTAAAAATGGGGCCGAATCTTCCGGTATATCTCCATTATAAATCGGATCCAAATTTGGGGGCGCAAAAAAACTATAGGGTCCGCGACGAAATTCTCTTGATGCATCTTTGATTCTCGAAAAAAATATGTCAAGCGATTCGCGAGATGGATATTCCGTTGTGGCGCTATTCGCGCTGTCGCGATATTTGCCAGATATCAAGTCATTGATAATATTTGCGCTGACCTTGCCATAGCCTTGATTGGACGTGTACAGCATTTCCGAATAGATTGCCCCTAGCAGGCTGTTGAAAAACGCCTCGTCTTGATCACGAGGTCGCTGCGCAAAAGGATTTCGTATGCGATTGGCTGCTGAGTTGGCGACGGATCGTCGAAGCTGGACCGCTCGCGA
>NZ_JBFPFS010000033.1:0-91109 GCF_047978125.1 Burkholderia sp. LFS061
ACGCGGCAGCGCGTGGAACTGCTGCCGCCGCCCGCGAGCGCGCCCGCCTGGCGCGCATCGCCGGCCGCGCTGCGCTTCGAGCTGCGGCGCGCCGACGGCGCATGGCGCTGCCACGGCGCACTGCAGTTCGACGCGCCCGATGCGCTGGCCGTGTTCTTCGCGGCCGCGCCGGCCGCACTCGCCGACACCCGCGCGGCCTATGCGAACCTGCCCGTGCCGCTCGTGTTCGAGATCGGCCGCACCGAGCTGACGACGGCCGAACTGGCCGATGTCGTCGGCGGCGACATCATCGCGATCGAGCGCTGGCAGGCGCACGAGCAGAACCTGCTGTGCGTCGCGCGGCTGCCGGCCGCGCCGGCATGGGAGATCATCGGACGGCCGTCGGGCAACCGGCTGACCGTCGAACGAATCAGGGAGATGCCTTTGGAACCGACCCGCACCGACACCACGCCCGCGACGGCGCACGACGCGCCGCCCGCCGATGCGCCGCGCACGCTCGACGGCCTCGCGGTCGACCTGCGCTTCGAGCTGCCGCCCACGTCGATGCCGCTCGGCGAATTGAGCGCGCTGCAGCCGGGCGCCGTGATCGAGTTGCAGCAGGGAATCAACCAGAGCGTGATCCATCTGGTCGCGAACGGGATGCTGATCGGCACCGGCCACCTGATCGCGGTCGGCCAGAAACTCGGCGTGCGCGTCGTCACGCTGACGCAACCCGTGCCGCGCGAGCGCTGAGCGATGGGCAACCTGCCGAATCCGGTCGCGCTGATCGCGGTGATCGCCGCGCTCGGCATCGCGCCGTTCGCGGCGCTGATGGTGACGAGCTATACGAAGCTCGTGGTCGTGCTCGGCCTCTTGCGCTCCGCGCTCGGGATCCAGCAGGTGCCGCCGAACCTCGTGCTGAACGGCATCGCGCTGATCCTGTCGCTGTTCATCATGGCGCCCGTCGGGATGTCGATCCGCGACGCGCTGCAAGCGCGCCACTTCGACGCATCGGGGCAGCTGTCGACTGCCGACGTCGGCGCGCTCGCCGATGCCGCGCTGCCGCCGATCAAGGATTTCCTCGTATCGCATACGCGGCAGCGCGACCGCGAATTCTTCGTGCGCACCGCGACGTCGGTCTGGCCGAAGAACCGCGCGGACGGCATCAAGGACGACGACCTGCTCGTGCTGGTGCCGAGCTTCACGCTCGCCGAACTGACGAAGGCATTCCAGATCGGTTTCGTGATCTATATCGTGTTCATCGTCGTCGACCTGCTGGTCGCGAACATCCTGCTCGCGCTCGGGATGCAGATGATCTCGCCGACGACGATCTCGGTGCCGTTCAAGCTGCTGCTGTTCGTCGCGCTCGACGGCTGGTCGCTGCTCGTGCACGGGCTCGTGCTGTCATACCGCGTGGCGGGCGCGGGATGAATGCGCGCGGCCTGCGAACCGCCGCCGCGCACCTGTGCGCGCTGGTCGGGCTGCTCGTGCTCGCATGCGCCGGAATGCAGCCGCACATCGCGCATGCGGCCAGCGGCGCGGGCTTCGCGCAACTCGCTCGCGCGTGTGCGCCGAACGTCGATCCCGACACGCTCGCCGCGCTCGTGCGCACCGAGTCGGGCTTCAATCCGTATGCGATCGGCGTGGTCGGCGGCCACCTGGCGCGCCAGCCCGCGTCGCTCGACGAGGCGCGCGCGACCGCGCGCGAGCTTGCGTCGCGCGGCTTCAGCTACAGCGTCGGCCTCGCGCAGGTGAACGAACGAAATTTCGCGAAATACGGGCTCGACGAAGCGACGATGTTCGAGCCGTGCCGCAACCTGCGGGCCGGCGGCGCGATCCTGACCGAATGCTTCGCGCGCTCGTCGGGCACCGGCCGCGCCGCGCAGGCCGCATTGCGCGCGGCACTGTCGTGCTACTACAGCGGCAACTTCACGACCGGCTTCTCGAGCGGCTACGTGAGCCGCGTCGTCGCGAGCGCGCAGCGCAACGCGCGCGAAGGCGGCGTCGAACCGATTCCGGTCGTGAGCGACACGCCGCCGCCCGAGCGCCGCCGGCGTATGGACGCGGCCGCCACCACGCCGCCCGAACACGCGCGGCGGCTGGCGTCGCCTGCCGCGTCCGCCGATGCGCCTTCGTGTCACGCGCGCCCGGTGGTGATGATGTGCCGCGGGCTGCCGGCGAACCAGGCGAAGCGGCTGTGCGTGCGGTGTCTCGACCAGTGAACGGGTGCGGCGCGGGCGTACGCGCCGACCGTCGCCGGCAAGTCGAACGCCGCGTCACCCGGCCCGCTGCGCCTCCAGCCACGCCTGGAACATCAGCACCGTCCACAACTGATGCTGCCAGTTCATCCGGCCCGTCTGATGCTGCCGCCACAGACGCTCGACCGCGGCCGCATCGAAGAAACCCTCTTCGCGCAACCGCGACGGCCGCAGCAACGCCTCGGCCCAGTCGCGCAGCGAGCCGCGCAGCCAGTGATCGACGGGCGCGCAGAAGCCCTGCTTCGGCCGGTCGATCAGCGCCGACGGCACGTACTGGTCGAGCAGCCGGCGCAGCAGCGCCTTCGACTGCCCTTCCGGCAAACGCACCGACGCCGGCACACGCCATGCGAATTCGACGACGTGATGGTCGAGGAACGGCATGCGCGTCTCGAGGCTCACGGCCATCGCCGCGCGGTCGACCTTCGCGAGAATGTCGGTCGGCAAATACGTGAGCGTATCGATCGCCATCGCCTGCTCGGCGAAGCTCAGGTGCGCGGGCCACGCGGACACCGTGTCGAGCGGCGTCGGCGGCTCCTGTCCCGACAGCGCGATGCGCTCGGGATGATGCACCGACGACATCAGCAGCCGGTACAGGCCGATGCGGCTCTCGGCCGTCATCACATGGCCGAGCTTGTGCAGGCGGTCGCCGATGCGCGACGCCGATTCGCGCGCCTCCACGCCGCCCCATGCGCCCTGCGCGACGGCCGCGAGCTGGTCCGCGTGATCGGGCCGCAGCGCATGCAGCGCGGCGGCGATCCGCGCGCGCACGGCGGCCGGCACGCGATGCAGCTTGCGCCACAGGCGCGGCGTCAGGAAGTAGCGCGTATAGCCGCCGAACAGCTCGTCGCCGCCGTCGCCGGACAGGCTCACCTTCACATGCCGGCGCGTCAGCTCCGACACGAGAAAGGTCGGGATCTGCGATGCATCGGCGAACGGCTCGTCGTAGATCGACGGCAGCTTCGGCACGACGCCGAGCGCATGGTCGGCCGTCACGTAAAGCTCGGTATGCCGCGTGCCGAGATGGCGCGCGACGGCCTTCGCGTAACCGGCTTCGTCGTAGCCGGCTTCATGAAAGCCGATCGTAAACGTGTCGACCGGCGTCGCCGATTGCGCCTGCATCAGCGCGACGATCGCCGACGAATCGACGCCGCCCGACAGGAACGCGCCGAGCGGCACGTCGGCTTCCATCTGCCGCGCGACGGCCTGGCGCAGGATCGCGTCGAGCTGGCCGACGGCCTCGTCGGCACTGCCCTCGAACGGCTGCTCGCGGCCGCTCTCGATCGCCTGTTCGAGCGTCCAGTACGCGCGCACGCGCGGCGTGTCGCGCGCATGCTCGAACTGGATGTACGTGCCGGGCGGCAGCTTGCTGATGCCGCGATAGATCGTGTACGGCGCGGGCACGCTCGACTGGCGCAGATACAGGCACAGTGCGTCGCGGTCGACCGTGCCGTCGAAGCCCGGATAGCCGCGCAGCGCCTTCAGCTCCGACGCGAACACGAGCGCGTCGCCGATCCGGCCGTAGTAGAGCGGCTTCTCGCCGATCCGGTCGCGCGCGAGCGTCAGCACCCGCGATGCGCGATTCCACAGCGCGAACGCGAACATGCCGGTCGCGCGCCGCAGCGTCGCCTCGACGCCCCACGCGACGATCGCCGCGATCAGCACCTCGCTGTCGGAGTGGCCGCGCCACGCCGGTGCGCGACCCGCGCGCTCGAGCTCCGCGCGCAGTTCGCGATGGTTGTAGATTTCGCCGTTGAAGACCATGACGTAGCGGCCGCACGCGGACGCCATCGGCTGTCGGCCATGTACCGACAGGTCGACGATCGCAAGCCGCCGGTGGCCGAGGGCGATGCCGGCTTCCGGATCGACCCAGATGCCCTGCCCGTCCGGCCCGCGATGCGCGAGGCTCGCCGTCATTCGCGCGAGCGTGCCGCGCGCTGTCTCCTCATCGCAGGCGACGCTATTCAAAAAGCCGTCGATTCCGCACATTCGATTTGTCTGCCCCTGTTGACCTGTTCCGTCACGCGTGGCGCAACCTCGCGGCCCGCCGTCAGGCGTGACGGTCGAGCCATCTTACGAAGAAATAATTCAGCAATAATTCACAGATGAATTCCGGCCGCGACCGGAAAAAAAACGGCGTCAAGCGCCGCGCGCGCATGACCGCGCAAAGGGCCATATCGAAATGGAACGGATGGCCGTGCAGGCCCGCTGTCCTGACTAAAGGGGACGGCATGGGGATATGCCCGCCGCGGTGTGCGTCAGACAGCGCCGGTCGCCCATTTCAGCAACTGCGCGACCTCGCGGAAATGCTGCTGCTGGATCGTGCCGTTCTCGGGTGTCGTCTCGTACAGCGCCTGCGCGAGCCCGACGTTCGCAAGCGTCGGGCGCAGCGCGTCGCGCGCGAGCCGCACGATCCGCTCGGCTGCCTCGCCTTCGCCGCGCGCGAGCACCCACGGCAGCGTGCCGATCCCGCCGTAATAGAGCGCGACCGCGACGCGCGGCGAATAGACGACCACCGACGCGAAACCGATCCGGTCCGGCAGCGACGCGAACTGCGCTTCGCGCGCGAGCTGCCGGCGCTTCGCCTCGATGTGCGGGTCGCCCTCGTCCTCCTTGTGCTCGCGTCGCACTTCGTCGATCGACATCTTCATCTTCTGGTTGAACTCGTGACGCTGATGCACGATGTCGATCAGCGCCATCACGATGTAGATCAGCGCGGCCCAGCCGAACAGCAGCATCAGCAGCTTCACGATCAGCGCGAGGATCGACATCGGCCGCGTGAAACCCGACTGCACCGACGGGTCGAGCGACTCGACGATCAGCCAGCCGAGCGTCGCGGCGAGCAGCACCGTCTTCAGCAGCATCTTCGCGAGATTGACGAGGTTGCGCATCGACCACAGGTTCTTCAGCCCCTCGGCCGGATTGAGCCGCGACAGTTGCGGCATGAGGCGGCTCCACGCCATCACGCCGCCGACCTGCACGAAGCCCGCGAGCAGCCCGGCCAGCAGCCCGGCCGCGACGATCTGCGCGGACAGCGTCGCCCAGTCGCGCGCGGCGCCGTCGATCAGCACCGCGATCCGTGCGGACGGGTCGGCCGCGCCGACCGCGTCGAACACGAGCCGGAACAGCGACTGCAACCGCGCGAACAGCGCGCCGATTCCGACCGCGAGCGCGACGCATACGCCGACGAAGAACGCCGACGAAATCGTTTCCGCGCTCTTCGGCACATCGCCTTTCTCGCGCGCCTCGCGCAGGCGCTTCGCGGTCGGCTTCTGGTCCTTTTCGGCCATGTCGGCTCCGTCGCGCGCTCAGGCGCCGCCGTGCGCGGCGAACAGCGCGCGCAGCAGCGCCATCAGCCCGCTGTCGGGGCTCAGCAGCGAATGCAGCGCCGCGTACACCACCGGCAGGAACAGCACCATCATCAGCAGCGCGAGCGCGCTCTTCAGCGGCTGCGAGAACACGAAGATGTTGAGCTGCGGCACCGCGCGCCCGACGAGGCCGATGCCGAGCTCGACGAGCACCAGCACGATCGTCACCGGCGCGGCGAGCTTCACCATCCATTCGAAGATCGTGTCGGTCTGCCGCACGATGAAGGTTTGCAGCATCGACGAGAAATCGGGGCCGAGCGAGCCGATCGGCCACCACGCATACGACTGCGCGAACAGTTGCACCAGCACCTGCAGGCCGCCGGCCGTGACGAACAGCGCGATCGCGACGAAGTTGAGAAAGCCCGACGTCGGGCCGCCCTCGTGGCCGCCCATCGGATCGAAGAACGCAGCGCTGCCGCTGCCCGTCTGGAAGTCGATCAGGTAGCCGACGCCCTGGATCGCGAACAGCACCGCGCTGAACGCGCCCGCGAGCAGCATGCCGACCACCGCCTCCTTCGCGACGAGCAGGCACCACATCAGGAACGGCAGCGCAGCCACCTGCGCGGAGTCGATCGCCGGCGCGACGAACGCGGCGATCACGACGGCGATCCCGTTGCGCACGAGCCCCGTGATGATCTGCTCGTTGAACACCGGCACGACGAACATGATCGGCAACAGGCGCGGCATCACGTAGAGCAGCGGCCGCAGCGTACCCGCGACGTCGTTGAAACCCGCGGCCTGGTCTAGCATCGGCGCTCCGCGGCGGCGGGCGGCTCGGGGTCGTCGGCCGGGGCGGCCGGGGTGGTTGAGGCGGTTGAAGCGGCTGCGTCGCTCATGTCGCTCGCGTCGACCGAGCCGGCTTCCGCAGCGGCCGGCCGGGCGGCCATCTCCGCGTCGAACGCGGCGGCCGCTTCCGGCTGCGCGGCCGCGTGGCCGGCCAGGTCGCCCGCCGCGCCTGACCATACCCCGGCCGTCGCGAAGCGCCGCACCGCGTAGCCGTCCGCGACTTCGTCGGCATCGCGCTCGACCCGCGCGGCGCGCGCGTGCAGCGCCTTCTCGCCGGCCTTGTCGAGCTTGTCCTCGGCGGCCTTCGCCTTGCGCGCGGCGCGCTGCAGGTCGGCGAGCGTCGCCTCGTGGCCGCGATACACGTGCGCGGCCTCGCTCACCGACGCGTTCGCGGTACCGATGTGCCGGTCGAACGTGCGCGTGTCGGCCGCCGCGTTCTGCAGCGCCCGCGCCTCGCGCACGTCGTCGGCGAGCCGCGTCTGGATCGCGGCCTTCGCGGCGACCTGCTGCGCGAGCTGCGCATGCGCGGCCTCGAGCGCGCGGCGGCTCTGCGCGGCGATGCCCTGCTGACGCGCGGCCGCGACGCGCGCGATCTGGCTGCGCATCTCGCGCACGCGCTTCAGGCGCGCGAGCGTGGCGAGCACGAGGCGGTCGTCGGCTTCAGACATGATCGTTCGCCAGCTTCGTCAGCTTCGCGAGCAGCGCGTCGAAATGCACGTCCTCATGCGACGCCTGCGCGCAGAACGCACCGATCGCGTCGCGCGCGCGCAGCGCGAGATCGCCGAGCCGGTCGCTGCCTTCGCGATACTCCCCGATCTGCACGAGCAGCTCGATCTCCTGGTACTTCGCGATCAGCTCGCGCACGCGCGCGGCCGCATGCTGGTGCACGCGGCTCGCGACGAGCGGCATCACGCGCGACAGGCTCGCGAGCACGTCGATCGCCGGATAGCGGTTCGCGAGCGCGATCTTGCGCGACAGCACGATATGGCCGTCGAGGATCGAGCGCACTTCCTCGGCGATCGGGTCCGATTCCTCGTCGCCTTCGACAAGCACCGTGTAGAGCGCGGTGATCGATCCGTTCGCGCCCTGCCCCGCGCGTTCGAGCAGGCGCGGCAGCACCGCGAACGTCGACGGCGGGAAGCTGCGCCGCGTCGGCGGCTCGCCGCTCGCGAGGCCGACCTCGCGCTGCGCGCGCGCGAAGCGCGTCAGCGAATCGACCAGCAGCAGCACGCGCTTGCCCGCATCGCGGAAGTGCTCGGCAATCGCGGTGGCGACGAGCGCGGACTTCACGCGCTCCATCGCAGGACGATCGGACGTCGACACGACGACGATCGAACGCGCGCGCACCTCGGGCGACAGGCTGTGCTCGATGAATTCGCGCACCTCGCGGCCGCGTTCGCCGACCAGCGCGATCACGTTCACGTCGGCCTGCGCGCCGCGCGCGATCATCCCGAGCAGCGTGCTCTTGCCGACGCCCGACGGCGCGAAGATGCCGACGCGCTGCCCGACGCCGAGCGTCATCAGCCCATCGATCACGCGCACCCCGGTCGGAAACGGCGTGTCGATCATCTGGCGCGCGAGCGGGTTCGGCGGGTCCTGCTGCGTCGACACCCACGCGGCACCCGTCACCGGCCCGCGATCGTCGAGCGGCCGGCCGAGCCCGTCGAGCACGCGGCCGAACAGCCCTTCGCCCACCGGAAACACATGCTCGCGCCCGGACGGCACGACGGTCGTCTCCGGCGACAGCCCGGCCACGTCGCCGAGCGGCGTGAGCAGCGTCGTCTGCCGCGAAAAGCCGACCACTTCGGCGAGCAGCGTCGGCTGGTTCGGCGTGCGAAGTTCACAGATCTCGCCGAGCCGCGCGCGGATGCCCGTCGCGTTCAGGATTTGCCCGACCGCGTGATTGACGCGGCCCTGCACCGATACCGGCGAGAAAAACGCGAGCCCCGCGTCGAGTTCGCCGACGAGGCGGCCGCGATCGAACGGCGCGCCGTCGTCGTCGTCGCTGCCGAACGGCTGCGTATCGTCGAGCGGCACGTTCATCGCGCGGCGCCCTTCAGCGCATCGCGGCGGATCGCCTGGCGCAGCGCGTCGATCTGCAGGTCGAGGCTCGCGTCGATGCGTCCGGACGGCGTCTCGACCGTGCACGCATGGCGTTCGAGCTGCGTATCCTCGACGATGCGGATCTTCTGCCGGTTCGATTGCCCCGCGAATGCACCGTCGAGCGCGTCGCGCATTTCGTCCTTGCGACCGGGCGCGACATGCACGACCAGGAACGCCTCGTCGCGCACGAGCGGCGCGATCCGCGCCAGCGCGGCCTCGTACAGCTTCTGCGTGCTCATCTCGCCGACGATCGCGCGCACGGCCTTCACGACGATGTCGGCCATCGCGTCCTTCATCGTCTCCATCGTGCGCGCGGCGGCAAGCGCCTGCGTGTAGGCCTGCGCGGCCTGCTCGCGCTGCGCGCGGCGCATCCCTTCGTCGTAGCCGGCCGCCTGCCGCTTGTCGAATTCGCGCTGCGCGTCGGCGACGATGCGCGCGGCCTCGTCGTGCGCGGTCGCGATCACCGCGGACGCGTCGAGCAGCGCCGCGTATTCGCGCTCCTTGAGCACCTTGCGCTCCGACAGCAGTTGCAGGTTGTCGCTCGTGATCAGAAAAGCCAGTCCCATGACGCAAGCCTCTCGGGAATCAGAAACAGGAACATCAGTTCGCCGAACTGGTCGCGCTGCGTGCGGTTCAGCCAGTACGGCGCTTCGTCGTCGATCGCGCGGTTGAACTTCAGGCGCGCGCGCCGCGCAACCGCGTCGCCCGCCACGCCGATGAAATCCGCGAGCAGCCGTCCGCCGCGTGCGCGGATCACGACGGGCAGCGCGGCGGGATCCGCGCGCCACGGTTCGAGCGTGTCGGCGAGCGCGCCGAATTCCGGCGCGCGTTCGAGCGCAAGTTCCAGTGCGTCGCCGCCGAGCCGGGCCGCGACTTCCGCGCGGATGCGCCGCACGGTCAGCGCATCGCGCAGCCAGTTGCGATGCAGCAGCAGCCCCGCATACGACGCCAGTTGCTCGAGCGCCGCGCCGGGCAGCAGCGCGAGCCGCGCGCACGGGTTCGCGACGTCGAAGTCGTGCCGATCGGCCACGCCGTGCGCGTCGAGCAGGTGCCGCGCGAGCAGCTTGCGGCCGGCCGTGCCGAACGCGTCCGGCGAGCGGTAGCGCGCGGGCCAGTCGGCCGGCACGCGCGTCACGTGCAGATAACGATCGGGCCGCAGGTTGAAGTCGCAGACGAGCGCATGAAACGCGGCACGGCGCGCGGCGGGCGGCGGCGCGAGCGGCTGCAGCCACGGCAGCGGCGCCGTGTCGGACAGGGCGGCCGCGTCACCCGGTGGTGCATGCGAATCGCTCATGCGCCGTCGCGCGCGCCATCCGGCGTGCGCAGACCGCCGCCGGCCGGCTGCACGGACGCGCCGCCATTGGCCCCGCGCGGCGCGCCGAGCAGGCCGGCAAGCCGTGCGCCGAACATTCCGCGCCGCGCCGCCGACAGCGCGATCACCGCGCAGGTCAGCAGGATCAGCGCGAACACGAGCCAGCCGAGCGGCGAGCGCAGCCGCACGATATCGGTCACCGCGCTGCCGATCCCGTCCACGCGCGTTGCTTGCGCGGCGGCCGGCTGCAGGAACAGCGACACGTTGTCGTACTGCAGCCCTTCGATGCTGTGCGCGACGAGATCCTTGACCATAGGCGCCATCGCGCGCAGATCGACGCCCGACCGGTAGCGGATATACACGGCCGCCGACGACGGCTTGATCTTGTCCGCGAGCGGATCGTTCTCCGGAATCACGACCTGCACGCGCGCGACGACCACGCCCTCGATGTCCTGCAGCGTGCGCGACAGGTCCTGCGACACGCCGTACAGATAGCGCACGCGTTCCTCGGCCGGCGTCGACACGAGGCCCTGCTTCTGGAACAGCTCGCCGAGGCTCGCATAACTCGGCTTCGGCAGCCCGTTCGCCTGCAATACCGTGAGCGCCGACTGCATGTCGCCGTCCGCTACGCTGACCAGCCATGCGTTGCGGTCCGACGTGTCGCGCGCGTCGTTGTCCTTCGACGCGCTGATGCCCGCGTCGCCGAGCACCGCGACCATCTGGTTCGCATCGCGCTCCGACAGGCCCGAGTACAGCTCCTTCTGGCACCCGGCCAACAGCACGAGCAGCCCCGCGAGCAGCGCGCGCGCCGCCCGGCTGCGCCACGCATGCGCGCGCGGCGTCGAATCGATCGTCGTCATCGTTTGTCCGCTTCAGGGTGCGTGAGGCCGAATCCGGCCTGCACGCACGCTTTCACTCCTGCGTCTTCAGCACCGTGTGCGTGAAGCCGTTCGCCGCCTGCGCGACCGACAGGCTCAACTGGTACTCCGAAATCGTGGTGGTCGCCGTCCACTGGAAATCCATCGCCTTCACCATCGTCATCATCGGATCGCTGCGGCTGTCCGCCATCGACGTCAGCATTTCGCTGCGATGCTTGTCGATGTTCGCGTACCGCGTATCGAGATCGTTGCCGTAGGTGCGCAACCGCTCGACGAGCGACGACTGGTTCGCCTGCGCGGGCGTCATCTGCACGGCCGGCGCCGCATCAGCCGGCGCGCGCGACATCGCGACGCCCGACGAAGACGACGCGGCCGGCGACGCACCCGGCTGCATCAGCGCATCGAACTGGCGCACCTGCGCCGGATCGGACGCCGAGCCCGTTTGCTGCACGGCACCCGCGAGCGCGGCCGCGCCCGGCGGCGCCGCGCCTACGCCTGTCACTGACATATCCATGCCCTCCTTGGCTGGCAGGCGCCGGACCGGATCGGTCGGGCCCGCCCGGAACAGGCCGGCCGGCACGCGCGCATCAGCGGCCGGGCACCCTTCGCGGGCAGACCCGGCGCGTGTCGGCACGCGGCGCGGCCGGCGACCGGCGTCATGCGCGGCCGGCCGAGCTCAGGTGTTGCGCAACCTGGGCGTTCGCCGTCCCCTCCTGCGCGGTCACTGCGTTGCTGGTTTCGAACGTCGCAGTCGACTGCTGGACCTGGAAGTTGATCTTCGTCAGTTCGAGCTGCGTCTTGGTCAGGTCGTCGGCCTGCTGCTGGACCTGGTTCGTGTTGGTTGCACCACCTGCGGCCTGGGTACCCATGTTTCGCTCCTTAACGTGAAGTTCATTCACCTTCCGGCGGCGGCCCCATGCCCCGCCGGCGACGTGAGCCGCCGCACCGATGCGACGCCCCGCGTAATGCGCGCACCGCCTGTCGAGCGATGCGCATGACCTGTCGCAGCGCTAGTGCGCCGCCTCCTTCGTCGAAGCACCGGCCGACTTGGCACCCGCTTGCGGTACGTCCGGCAACAGCGTCGGCCCCGGCACCGGCTGCGCGACTCCAGCCGCCGCACCGCTCGCGAGCGGCGCCACGAGCGGCGCGGGTGCCTGCTCGGGCGCGTTCGCCGACGCACCGCCGAGCGGCATCGTGATGCGCTGGCCGTTGCGTTCGAACACGACTTCGTCCGCGCCGATCGACACGACGGTCGGCCCGTCCTTCAGCCGCGCGCCCTCGAAATAGCGGCTGCCGTCGACCGTCTCGATATAGCGCTGGTCGCCGTCGCCGGCGAACACGGTCGTGATCTCCGGAATGCCGGCCATCCCGCCGAGCGTCGTCGTCGTGTGCGGCGCGGCCGGATCGGCATCGCGCACGTGATCGACCACTTCGAGCGCCGGGCGCGCGTCCTTCATGTAGTTGCGGATGCGCGGCTCGATCTGCGCGCGCGCGGCCACGCCCGTCAGCTCGATCCGGCCGCGGCCGAGATACGCGACCGTCAGCGCCGTATCGCTGAAATAGGTCTGCGCGGTCGCCACCAGATCGCTGACCACGTAGATGTTGCCGAGCGCCGCGTTGTCGACGCCCGCGACGATCTGCGCGACGCGTTCGCGCGCGGCCGGGTCGCTCACGTAGCCGGACACGATCACGCCGTCGTCGCGCGGCGCGACGGCCAGCTCCGGATACGCGTGCAGCAGTTGCTGCAGCCGGTGCGTGCGCGCGAGCACCGATTCGTGCTGCCAAGGCAGGCGCCCCGACCACGCGACGAAGCCGTAGCCGAGCGCGCCGAGCAGCACGCCGATCCACAGCGCGACCAGCGCGATCACCAGCCGCCGGCTGCCGAGGCGGCGCAGCCCGCCGGTAAGCCAGCCGAGCCACGCGGCCTCGCGCGCGGCGTCCGGCGCGTCGGTTTCGTCGGGCACCGCGACGCTCGCCTGCGCGTGCCGCGCGATGCCGAGCCGGATCGAGCCGACCGTCACGACGTCGTGCGGCGTCATCGAGCGGCGGCCGCTGCCGAGCGGTTCGTCGTTGAACAGCACCGGCGCACCGGCGTCGCCGCCGTGGTTCTGCACGGTCACCGCGAGCGCGCCGACCTGCAGGCACACCTGTTTCGCGCCGATCTCGCGATCGGGCAGGATCACTTCGCAATCGGCCGCGGTGCCGACCCAGTTCGCGCCGCGCGCGAGCGACATCGTGCGGCCGTACATCGGCCCGCTCAGGAAGCACAGGTTCCACGGCGACGCGAGCGCGGCCGCGCCTGCCCCCGCGCCTCCCGCGCCGCCGGGCAATGCGCCGTCGCCGTGCGGATCAATGATGGTCGTCGACATGAGGGGTGGCTCCTGCGGTCGTCGCCGCCGGCTGCGACGCCGCGTCTTTCGGCGGCGGCGGCAGTGCGGGCGGGCCGAACTTCGTGCCGGGCAGCGGCTTCGGCGTCAGCGGCACCGCGACGTCGTTGTCCGGCGGCCGATACATCGACATGCCTTCCTGATTCGCCGGCCCGTCGGCGCCCGGGTTCACGGGCGAGCCGTCCGGCGCGTACATCGACGCGGTCGTCACCACGCGCGGCGTCAGCAGGTAGAACCGCTCCATGTGGTTGCCCGACTTGTCGGTGTACTTGAACAGGTTGCCGATCAGCGGGATGTCGGACAGCCAGGGCACGCCGCTCTTGTTCAGCTTCACCTCGTCGTCGTTGAAACCGGCGATCAGCAGGCTCTTGCCTTCGTCGATCATCGACTTGGTGACGATATTGCGCTGCTGGATCACCGGAATGTTCGACACGGCCTGCCCCTGCACGACGTTGCCGTCCTGGATGTCGATCGACATCATCACGCTCTGCGGATTGCCGGATACGGCGGCCGCGTTGCGGATCGCCTCGTCGACGATCATCGGCGTCACCTTGATGCTCGTGCCGGTCGTCACGCTGTACAGCGACGAATCCTGGTAGCCCTGCACCTGCACGTAGAACTGCGTGAGGTTCTCGAGGATCGCCTCGGTGTTGTCGAGCGCGAGCACCTTCGGTTTCGAACGCAACTGCGCCTGCCCCTTCTGCGCGAGCGCGTTCACGCGCGTGAGCAGGTAGTTGCGCAGCGAGCCGCCGATCGATGCGGTCAGCGCGATACCCGTCGGCAGGAAGGTGCCCGTCTGCCCGGTTTCCGACGTGCCGACGCCGAACGTCAGCGGCGGATTGCCGGAGCCGTTGTACTGCGTGTTGCCGTTCAGCGGATTCGCGCCGTTGCCGATCTGCACGTCGCCGTGCGTCGTGTGCAGGCGCCAGTCGATCCCGAGGCTATCGAGCGAATCCTCGTTGATGTCGATGATCGTCACGTTGATCTCGACGATGCGCGGCCGCTCGTCGAGCTGGTTGATCAGCGACTGGTAGCGATACATGTTCTCCGGCAGGTCGCGCACGATCACCGCGTTGATCGCCGGATCGGCGACGATCTGCGGCAGCGTGTCGCCGCCGCCGCCGTTCGAGAACGGCGAGAACCCGCCGGTCGCGCTGCCGTCGCCGGAATAGCCGCCCGAACGCGGGCCGCCGGAGATATCGGGGAAATCGAGGCGCGGCACCGCGATCGTCAGCCCCGAGCCGAGCTTGACCTGGCGCGCGGCCTGCCCGAGCGACGTGCTCGACGGCAGTGCGTTCGTGCCGCCGCCCTTGCCGAACAGCCGGCTCAGAATCGTCGCGACGCCCGGCACGGTCACTTCCTTGCCCGAGCGGTTGATCGTGAAATCCGAAACGGGCGTTCCGGCTCAGGCGGCGATGGCTTGCCGGGCGGCCCGTCCCGGCTCGATTCCAAGTGCAGCAAACGTTTGCGGATCGATGTCGATCCAGCACGCGACAACCAGACGACCGTCCACCTGCTTCGGCGGCCCTGCCCGGTGCGCGTGCACGCCGATCCGGCGGAACAGCCGCTCCATGCTCGCGAACGTCACGCCGATCAGCTGCCGCGCGCCCAGCTGCGCCGCGCATTCGACGACCGCGGCGAGCATCGGGCGGACGGCCCACTCGGCATTGCCCGGACCGCCTTCGTCGCCGGTCGCCGCGAACCGCGACAGCTCCCAGACGGCAGCCGATTGCGGCAGCGGGACGCCTTCGGCGACCAGGTCGGCGAACAGCGACTTCAGCAGATACGGGCGGGTGGTCGGCAACAGGCGCGCACATCCGCACACGTCGCCGCCGGCGTTTCTCGCGAACACGTAGACGGTATCGTCGCGATCGAACTGATCGCGCTCGAAACTCTCGTTCGCCGACGGAAGCGCCCAACCGAGCTGTTCGACGAATACACGACGCCGATAGCGCCCTAAATCCGCTGCAAGTTCGTGCGGCAACCGCCCTTCCTCGTGAACGAAGGTTCGCATGGGTGTCCTCGGATTGATCTTTGTATGCACGCATTACAGCGCGCGTCCCGAGGAGGCGGTAACTGGTAACTCTTACAGGTAGACGTGCGCCGACGCGATTCGACCGGTGGTAACGGTTTCTTGATCGGCGGGATTGAAATACGGGCGGCTTTTGCTTATAAAGAGCGCCAGTCTTGAGGAAATGTCAGAGGAAAGCGTGGCAGATTGTCACTGGAGCGTGGGACCGGCATGATAGGTGTCATTGCGGCCGAGCAGCGCCGATGCGACGGCGGCGGGCCAGTCGATGCCAGCGAGCCGCGCGACGAGCGCGGCGGCGGTGCGGAACATGCCGAGGTCGGCGCCGTTGGCGTCCACGGCCATGATGTTGCTGCGGACGTCGCCGCCCGCGATCACGAACGTGCCCGTTGCACGTTCGAGATACCAGTCCCAGCCGACCGTCAGGTATGCGACGCCGGCACTGGCCGGGCGGTGCCATTCGGTATAGCCGGCCAGGCGCGCGTCGATGGCGCTGTCGCGCAGTTCCGCGAGCAGCGATGCATCGAGGTCGCTGGCGACATGGTCGAGCGCGAGCGCGGCCAGTGCGTTTTCGGACAGCCGTACGTAGCCGTCCGGAGACGGGCCGCGGACCGGGTGCAACAAAGGTGAAGTCATGCGCGGAATGTATCAGCCCCGAACCGGCGCTGGCACCTGACAGGTATGACAGCGTGACGTTGTCGGAGAAATAATGGAATTACGCTGGCAGGATGCCTACCAACAATTCAGTGCCGCGGAAGACGAGCAGCAGCTCTTCCAGCGGATCGCTGCCTATTCTAAACGCCTCGGCTTCGAATATTGCTGTTACGGCATTCGCGTGCCGCTGCCCGTATCGAAGCCGGCCGTCGCGATCTTCAATACCTATCCGGACGGCTGGATGGCGCGCTACCAGGCGCAGAACTACATCGAGATCGATTCGACGGTTCGCGACGGCGCGATGAGCACCAACATGATCGTGTGGCCGGACGTCGACCGGATCGACCCGTGCCCGTTGTGGCAGGACGCGCGCGACTACGGGCTGTCGGTGGGCGTTGCGCAGTCGAGCTGGGCGGCGCGCGGCGCGTTCGGGCTGCTGAGCATCGCCCGTCATGCGGACCGGCTCACGCCGGCCGAGATCAACATGCTGACGCTGCAGACGAACTGGCTCGCGAACCTGTCGCATTCGCTGATGAGCCGCTTCATGCTGCCGAAGCTGTCGCCGGAGTCGAGCGTCACGCTGACCGCACGCGAGCGCGAGGTGCTGCGCTGGACGGCCGAAGGCAAGACCGCGTGCGAGATCGGCCAGATCCTCAGCATCTCGGAGCGCACGGTCAACTTCCACGTGAACAACATCCTCGAGAAGCTCGGCGCGACGAACAAGGTCCAGGCGGTCGTCAAGGCGATCGGGGCCGGACTCATCGACACGCCCTGACGCGGCACCGGCGGCGGGGCAGTCCCGCCGCCGGATCGCATGAACGGCCGCTGCCGCTCACTCCATCAGCGGCTCCGCTTCCTTCGCGGTCCAGCTCACGCTGGAAATGCTTTTCTCCATGCATGCCCAGCCGTACTTCAGCCGGAATGCGCGGATGTCCGCATGCGCGCCGTTCGCCGCCGGATCGCCGACCGAGCCGACCGCCTGCCGCACGAGCTCGACGTAGCGGCGCGGGCCGGCCACGTACACGCTGTTCGCGCGGTCGTTGATCACGAGCGTGTAGCGCTTGTCGGGAATCTGCATCGCCTGCAGCGCGCGGCCGATTTCGCCGGATGCGTTCGGCGGGATCGGGATCATCTGCGTCTGCGACTGGTCGGCCGGATCGACGTACAGGAACGAGCCGTCGTAGTACCACGTGAGCCCGTAGGTCGAGCAGATCGTGTCGAGCGTCTGCTGCGGCGTGCCCGAGAAACGGCCGCTGATCACGCCGTCGACCTTCGGGTCGACCACCGCCGTCACGCCCTGCGACGATGCGAGTTCGCGAATGAAGTCGCCGATCTTCTTGCCGTTCGCGACGATCGTGAACGGCTTGTTGCGCCAGCGCAGGTCCGCGGCGCGGGCCGACTGCGCGGGCGCCATGCACAGCGACGCCGTGAGCAGCGCGGTCGCGCACATGGCAAGCGCGGCCCGTTGCAGGCTGCGCGGTTGAAACCGGATCTGGGCGACGCGTCGACGCATCAAAGGACTCCTGTGGAAGAAACGAACAAACGGGCGTTCCGGCTCAGGCGGCGATGGCTTGCCGGGCGGCCCGTCCCGGCTCGATTCCAAGTGCAGCAAACGTTTGCGGATCGATGTCGATCCAGCACGCGACAACCAGACGACCGTCCACCTGCTTCGGCGGCCCTGCCCGGTGCGCGTGCACGCCGATCCGGCGGAACAGCCGCTCCATGCTCGCGAACGTCACGCCGATCAGCTGCCGCGCGCCCAGCTGCGCCGCGCATTCGACGACCGCGGCGAGCATCGGGCGGACGGCCCACTCGGCATTGCCCGGACCGCCTTCGTCGCCGGTCGCCGCGAACCGCGACAGCTCCCAGACGGCAGCCGATTGCGGCAGCGGGACGCCTTCGGCGACCAGGTCGGCGAACAGCGACTTCAGCAGATACGGGCGGGTGGTCGGCAACAGGCGCGCACATCCGCACACGTCGCCGCCGGCGTTTCTCGCGAACACGTAGACGGTATCGTCGCGATCGAACTGATCGCGCTCGAAACTCTCGTTCGCCGACGGAAGCGCCCAACCGAGCTGTTCGACGAATACACGACGCCGATAGCGCCCTAAATCCGCTGCAAGTTCGTGCGGCAACCGCCCTTCCTCGTGAACGAAGGTTCGCATGGGTGTCCTCGGATTGATCTTTGTATGCACGCATTACAGCGCGCGTCCCGAGGAGGCGGTAACTGGTAACTCTTACAGGTAGACGTGCGCCGACGCGATTCGACCGGTGGTAACGGTTTCTTGATCGGCGGGATTGAAATACGGGCGGCTTTTGCTTATAAAGAGCGCCAGTCTTGAGGAAATGTCAGAGGAAAGCGTGGCAGATTGTCACTGGAGCGTGGGACCGGCATGATAGGTGTCATTGCGGCCGAGCAGCGCCGATGCGACGGCGGCGGGCCAGTCGATGCCAGCGAGCCGCGCGACGAGCGCGGCGGCGGTGCGGAACATGCCGAGGTCGGCGCCGTTGGCGTCCACGGCCATGATGTTGCTGCGGACGTCGCCGCCCGCGATCACGAACGTGCCCGTTGCACGTTCGAGATACCAGTCCCAGCCGACCGTCAGGTATGCGACGCCGGCACTGGCCGGGCGGTGCCATTCGGTATAGCCGGCCAGGCGCGCGTCGATGGCGCTGTCGCGCAGTTCCGCGAGCAGCGATGCATCGAGGTCGCTGGCGACATGGTCGAGCGCGAGCGCGGCCAGTGCGTTTTCGGACAGCCGTACGTAGCCGTCCGGAGACGGGCCGCGGACCGGGTGCAACAAAGGTGAAGTCATGCGCGGAATGTATCAGCCCCGAACCGGCGCTGGCACCTGACAGGTATGACAGCGTGACGTTGTCGGAGAAATAATGGAATTACGCTGGCAGGATGCCTACCAACAATTCAGTGCCGCGGAAGACGAGCAGCAGCTCTTCCAGCGGATCGCTGCCTATTCTAAACGCCTCGGCTTCGAATATTGCTGTTACGGCATTCGCGTGCCGCTGCCCGTATCGAAGCCGGCCGTCGCGATCTTCAATACCTATCCGGACGGCTGGATGGCGCGCTACCAGGCGCAGAACTACATCGAGATCGATTCGACGGTTCGCGACGGCGCGATGAGCACCAACATGATCGTGTGGCCGGACGTCGACCGGATCGACCCGTGCCCGTTGTGGCAGGACGCGCGCGACTACGGGCTGTCGGTGGGCGTTGCGCAGTCGAGCTGGGCGGCGCGCGGCGCGTTCGGGCTGCTGAGCATCGCCCGTCATGCGGACCGGCTCACGCCGGCCGAGATCAACATGCTGACGCTGCAGACGAACTGGCTCGCGAACCTGTCGCATTCGCTGATGAGCCGCTTCATGCTGCCGAAGCTGTCGCCGGAGTCGAGCGTCACGCTGACCGCACGCGAGCGCGAGGTGCTGCGCTGGACGGCCGAAGGCAAGACCGCGTGCGAGATCGGCCAGATCCTCAGCATCTCGGAGCGCACGGTCAACTTCCACGTGAACAACATCCTCGAGAAGCTCGGCGCGACGAACAAGGTCCAGGCGGTCGTCAAGGCGATCGGGGCCGGACTCATCGACACGCCCTGACGCGGCACCGGCGGCGGGGCAGTCCCGCCGCCGGATCGCATGAACGGCCGCTGCCGCTCACTCCATCAGCGGCTCCGCTTCCTTCGCGGTCCAGCTCACGCTGGAAATGCTTTTCTCCATGCATGCGTTCCAGCGCCTGCTGCGCGAAGCGCAGCACTTCGCCGCCGAGCCAGCCCGACAGCAGCACGAGTGCGACCATCACGGCGATCAGCCGCACCGCGATGCCGATGTTGGCGTCCTGCACCTGCGTGACGGCCTGCAGGATCGCGACGACGAGACCCGTGACCGTGGCGATCAGCACGATCGGCAGCGACAGCAGCAGCACGAGCATCAGCGCCTGGCGCGTCAGGTCGAGGATCGTCGAGCTCGTCATTGCACGGCTCCCGGCACGCGCACGTCGGCGCCCGCGCCGACCGAGCCGTCGTCCGGCGGGTTCTTCACCCAGCCGATCGTGTGCAGCTGCACGTCCTCCTCGACCTCCTGGTACGACAGCACCGCCAGTTCGGGCAGCACCGGCTGCAGGATCGTCTTGACATAGCGGCGCGCGCCGAGCGCGACCATCACCGCGAGCCGCGCCGCGCCCTGCGCGTTGCCGTGGCCGCCGGGGCCGGCCGCCTGCGCGGCCTGCACGATCGCGCGCACCTGTTCGCCGATGTCCTGCTTGATCGCGCTCGACAGCGCGAGGAAATTGCCCTGCTTCGTGCGCATCACCGCACTCTCGATCCGCTCTTGCAGGTTCTGCTCGAACAGCACGACCCGCAGCTGGCGCGTCGTGCCCGCATGGCGGTCGGTAATCATCCGGCGCAGGTCGACGCGCACGAGCTCGACCAGCGCGATCACGTCGTCGGGTTCGTTCGGCGCCCACGTGATCAGGCTCTCGAAAATCACGCGCAGGTTGCGGATCGGCACCTGTTCGGCGAGCAGCCGGCGCAGCACTTCGGTCACGCGCTGCAGCGGCACGAGCCGCGTCAGCTCGCCCACGAGTTCGGGGTGTTCGCGGCGCACGAGATGGAACTACGCTGGCAGGATGCCTACCACCAGTTCAATACGGCGGAAAACGAGCAGCAGCTCTTTCACCAGGTTTCCGCATACTCGAAGCGTCTCGGCTTCGAGTACTGCTGCTATGGAATCCGCGTGCCGCAGCCGGGATCGCAGCCCTTGGTCGAGATCTTCGACACCTATCCGCCGGGCTGGATGGCGCACTATCAGGCGCGCAACTACATCGAGATCGATCCGACCGTGCGCGACGGGGCGGCGAGCCCGAACATGATCATCTGGCCCGACGCCGATGCGGCGGAGCAACCGTCGCTCTGGCGCGACGCGCGCGACTTCGGCATGTCGGTCGGCGTCGCGCAGTCGAGCTGGGCCGCGCGCGGCGTGTTCGGACTGTTGACCATCGCGCGGCGCTCGGACCGCCTCACGCCGGCCGAGATCAACAGCCTGACGCTGCAGGCCAACTGGCTCGCCAATCTCTCGCATTCGCTGATGGGCCGGTTCCTCGTGCCGAAGCTGTCGCCGGCCGCGAGCATCTCGCTCACCAAGCGCGAACGCGAGGTGCTGAGCTGGACCAGCGAAGGCCGCACCGCCAGCGAGATCGGCGAACAGCTCAACATCTCCGAGCGCACCGTCACGTTCCACATCAACAACATCCTCGCCAAGCTCGGCGCGGCCAACAAGGTGCAGGCGGTCGTCAAGGCGATCGGCATGGGGCTGATCCAGGCGCCGTAGATGCACGAGCGCCTGCGTCTCCTGGATGCCCAGCAGTTCGTCCGCATGCTGGCGCACGATCTGCTCGACGTGCGCGGCGAGCGCGCTTTCGCTCGACAGCCACTTGCCGTCCGGCGCGGCACCGTCGGGCTTGATCCACAGTGCGGTCGCGAACGGGCCGAACGCCTCGGCCGGCTGGCGCTCCGCGCGCTCGGGCAGCGGCGCGACACCGTCCCACAGCAGCCAGCCCGGCTTCAGCGCGCCGTGCGCGGCGAGCACGTCCTGCAGGTAGATCCGGTACGTGCCGGCCGCCGCGCCTTCGTCGTCGTTCAGCGTGATGCGCGGGAACACCGTGCCGATATCCGCGTCGACGCGCGCCTTCGCGCTCGACAGCGCGGCCTGCAGTTGCGCGAGGTTCAGGCTCGTGCGCAGGTCGTCGGACAGCGATACCGCGATCAGCAACGTGACGCCCGCCGCGTGCGACACCTTCGCGGGCTGCCCGTCGTCGGCCGTGCCGACGCGCCCCGCGATCTGAATCAGGTTGAAGCTCGGCGCGGTCGTCTTGTGCTTGATCTGCGAGAACGCGAACGCGCCGAGGCCGAGCGCGATCAACGCGAACGACCATTTCGGAAAGCCGGGCACGACGAGAAAACCGGCCAGCACCAGCGCCGCGATCAGCAGCGCGCGCGGATGCGCACCCAGTTGCTCGCCGAGCTGTTCGCCGAGCTGGCGCTGCCGCGCATCGCGGGTCGCGACGCGCGTCGTCACGATGCCGGCCGCGATCGACACGAGCAGCGACGGAATCTGCGACGCCATCCCGTCGCCGACCGTCAGGATCGCGTAGCGTTGCAGCGCCGCGCCGATATCCATCCCGTGCATCAGCGTGCCGACCGCGATCCCCGCGACGATATTGATGAACGCGATCACGAGGCCCGCGATCGCGTCGCCCTTCACGAACTTCATCGCGCCGTCCATCGCGCCGTGCATCTGCGATTCCTGCTCGAGCTTCTCGCGGCGCTCGCGCGCTTCGTCGGCACTGATGGAACTACGCTGGCAGGATGCCTACCACCAGTTCAATACGGCGGAAAACGAGCAGCAGCTCTTTCACCAGGTTTCCGCATACTCGAAGCGTCTCGGCTTCGAGTACTGCTGCTATGGAATCCGCGTGCCGCAGCCGGGATCGCAGCCCTTGGTCGAGATCTTCGACACCTATCCGCCGGGCTGGATGGCGCACTATCAGGCGCGCAACTACATCGAGATCGATCCGACCGTGCGCGACGGGGCGGCGAGCCCGAACATGATCATCTGGCCCGACGCCGATGCGGCGGAGCAACCGTCGCTCTGGCGCGACGCGCGCGACTTCGGCATGTCGGTCGGCGTCGCGCAGTCGAGCTGGGCCGCGCGCGGCGTGTTCGGACTGTTGACCATCGCGCGGCGCTCGGACCGCCTCACGCCGGCCGAGATCAACAGCCTGACGCTGCAGGCCAACTGGCTCGCCAATCTCTCGCATTCGCTGATGGGCCGGTTCCTCGTGCCGAAGCTGTCGCCGGCCGCGAGCATCTCGCTCACCAAGCGCGAACGCGAGGTGCTGAGCTGGACCAGCGAAGGCCGCACCGCCAGCGAGATCGGCGAACAGCTCAACATCTCCGAGCGCACCGTCACGTTCCACATCAACAACATCCTCGCCAAGCTCGGCGCGGCCAACAAGGTGCAGGCGGTCGTCAAGGCGATCGGCATGGGGCTGATCCAGGCGCCGTAGATGATGCCCGCGCGCAGGTCCGCGTCGATGCTCATCTGCTTGCCCGGCATCGCGTCGAGCGAGAAGCGCGCGCCGACTTCGGCCACCCGCTCCGACCCTTTCGCGATCACGATGAACTGCACGACGGCGATCACGAGGAACACCACGCCGCCCACCACGACGTTGTTGCCGACGACGAGCCGCCCGAACGCGTCGATCACGTGGCCGGCGTTCGCATGCAGCAGGATCAGCTTGCACGACGCGATGTTCAGCGCGAGCCGGAACAGCGTCGTAAACAGCAGCAGCGCGGGAAACGACGAGAAGCTGACCGCCGACGGCACGTAGGTCGATACCGTCAGCAGCACGACACTCACGGCGAGATTCAGCGAGATCATCCCGTCGAGCGCGGCCTGCGGCAGCGGCAGGATGAACAGCGCGACGACCGCGACGATGAACGCGGCGATGAACAGGTCGGCGCGCGGCGACGCACCCCGCAGACGCCGTCCGGACACGCCGCGGCCAGCGGAAAACAACCGCTGCCAGTCGCGGGGGAGCGCCTTCGGTTCTGCCATCGTGCCGGTGTCCTGTCGTCGTTATCGCCGGCTGGCACGGGCAACCCTGCCCCGTGCCGCACGGACCGTTGAATGGGACGAGTGTAGCGATGCGAACCGATGGAAAAAGGGATGCACCTCGTAGCGCGAAAGCGCGTTTGCCGGCGGCGATCGGATCGGACTACGAAACCCGGCGACGCGTTCGGGCACGCATCGCCGGAACCGCTTCCATCGCTCGGCGGGCCGCCCGCGCGTGCGTCAGGTCAGGGCTGAAGGCGCCGTGCGGCGAGGTACGCGAGCTGCGCGCGGTTCTGCACGTTGAAGAGTTTTTCGAGCGAACGGATATGGTGGCCGACCTTGTGCAGCGACGTACGCAGCGCGCTCGCGATCTCCTGGTCGGACAGCCCGTGCACGAGACGGTCGAGCACCTGTTGCTGCTCGTCGCCGAGCGCGAAGCCGCGCATGCGCGCGATGCGCGCCTCGAGGAACGGCAGCGCGACACGATGGAACTACGCTGGCAGGATGCCTACCACCAGTTCAATACGGCGGAAAACGAGCAGCAGCTCTTTCACCAGGTTTCCGCATACTCGAAGCGTCTCGGCTTCGAGTACTGCTGCTATGGAATCCGCGTGCCGCAGCCGGGATCGCAGCCCTTGGTCGAGATCTTCGACACCTATCCGCCGGGCTGGATGGCGCACTATCAGGCGCGCAACTACATCGAGATCGATCCGACCGTGCGCGACGGGGCGGCGAGCCCGAACATGATCATCTGGCCCGACGCCGATGCGGCGGAGCAACCGTCGCTCTGGCGCGACGCGCGCGACTTCGGCATGTCGGTCGGCGTCGCGCAGTCGAGCTGGGCCGCGCGCGGCGTGTTCGGACTGTTGACCATCGCGCGGCGCTCGGACCGCCTCACGCCGGCCGAGATCAACAGCCTGACGCTGCAGGCCAACTGGCTCGCCAATCTCTCGCATTCGCTGATGGGCCGGTTCCTCGTGCCGAAGCTGTCGCCGGCCGCGAGCATCTCGCTCACCAAGCGCGAACGCGAGGTGCTGAGCTGGACCAGCGAAGGCCGCACCGCCAGCGAGATCGGCGAACAGCTCAACATCTCCGAGCGCACCGTCACGTTCCACATCAACAACATCCTCGCCAAGCTCGGCGCGGCCAACAAGGTGCAGGCGGTCGTCAAGGCGATCGGCATGGGGCTGATCCAGGCGCCGTAGATGCACGGCGAGGCTCACGGCCAGCGCGCCGCCGATCACGCGATCGTCGATCCATTCGGTACCGTGCGTCTCCGACGTCACGTTCACCGCGACGCGCAGGTCGAGGCGCGGCGCCGACAGGCTGAAGATCACGCCGCTGTTCATCGCGTGCGCGCGCAGATGGAACTACGCTGGCAGGATGCCTACCACCAGTTCAATACGGCGGAAAACGAGCAGCAGCTCTTTCACCAGGTTTCCGCATACTCGAAGCGTCTCGGCTTCGAGTACTGCTGCTATGGAATCCGCGTGCCGCAGCCGGGATCGCAGCCCTTGGTCGAGATCTTCGACACCTATCCGCCGGGCTGGATGGCGCACTATCAGGCGCGCAACTACATCGAGATCGATCCGACCGTGCGCGACGGGGCGGCGAGCCCGAACATGATCATCTGGCCCGACGCCGATGCGGCGGAGCAACCGTCGCTCTGGCGCGACGCGCGCGACTTCGGCATGTCGGTCGGCGTCGCGCAGTCGAGCTGGGCCGCGCGCGGCGTGTTCGGACTGTTGACCATCGCGCGGCGCTCGGACCGCCTCACGCCGGCCGAGATCAACAGCCTGACGCTGCAGGCCAACTGGCTCGCCAATCTCTCGCATTCGCTGATGGGCCGGTTCCTCGTGCCGAAGCTGTCGCCGGCCGCGAGCATCTCGCTCACCAAGCGCGAACGCGAGGTGCTGAGCTGGACCAGCGAAGGCCGCACCGCCAGCGAGATCGGCGAACAGCTCAACATCTCCGAGCGCACCGTCACGTTCCACATCAACAACATCCTCGCCAAGCTCGGCGCGGCCAACAAGGTGCAGGCGGTCGTCAAGGCGATCGGCATGGGGCTGATCCAGGCGCCGTAGATGGCCGGCGAGGGCCAGCACCTTGCGGTCGCCGCTGCCCTGCGCGGCCGCCTCGATCTCGTCGAGCCGCCACGCGACCGGAAAGCCGCTCTGCCGCACCTGCGCGAACCGCGGGTCGCTCTCGTACAGCATCCCTTCGATAAACGGCTGCATGAACGTCGCCGGCGCGAGGTCGCGCAGCAGATGCGCGCACAGGATGCGCCGCCCGATCATTTCATAGGCGCCGTAACCGAGCGTACTGAAACCGATTTGCCGCAATCGCGCATGGCATTGCGCGAAATCGGCCGAAGCAAGGTCGGTTTTACCGAGTGCAATTTGAATGCCGGTAAAAACGTCGCGGTCGATTGCCTGATATTCGTTCGAATAAGCGGCAGCGGCCGCTATATCGGCCTGTGAAAACCATTCGACGCGTGGTGCGCCGTCAGCATATGTCATGAGGAGCCCGCCCTTTCCCAATATGTGAAACTGCGCCCCGTCACGATCTGGTCTTTTCTTTATGATTTTCTGGTCGTTGTTATATGCGTGCGAATATGAACCTTTCGCCGCAATTAGTATTACGGCATATTACGCGCACATAGACATTTTTTGTACAATGCCCCCGCGTTTCGTCAGGGATGACGATCGGCGCATATCAAACGATGCTCGATCGCACCGCCGCGAATGCCGTATACGATACGGCCGCCGCCAGGCGATGCGCGTCGATTCCGAGGGATGGCTCATGTCCGATATTGCATTGCATGAAGAAGCGGTCGCCAAGACCTTTTCCCGCCCGTCGCGCGGGTCGAGCGCATGCGCGGACGCGCTGCGGGAGCGTACCGTGCAGGTCGTCTGGTGCGACGACGTCAAGCGCGGCGAAGTCGCGCAGCCGCACGCGCCGACGCTCGGCGTCGCCGATACGCTCGCGCATGCGCAGAGCACGGCCGAGCGCAACCGGATCGTCACGAGCCTGCTGCACCTGACAGGCTTCTCGACGTTCGCGTACTTCGCGCTCGAATTCGCGCGCGAGCGTGTCGAAAGTCTCTACCTGCACGAAGCGTTCACGCCGGCCACCTATCGCGGCGACTATGTGCGGCACAACCATCACGACGTCGATCCGCGCACGCTCGGCGCGCGCGTGTGCAACATGCCGATCGTGTGGGACCTGCAGCAGCTGCGCCGCGAACACCGCGAGCGCGACGCCGGCCCGTGCGTGACGCCGGCCGCGCTCGACGGTTTCCTGCAGACGATGCAGGACGACGGGATGTGCAGCGGCATCATGTATTCGATGGCCGTGCCCGGCACGCGGCTGCATGCGTTCATGAGCTTCACCGCGCCGCGCCGCACGCGCGAATGGATCACGCCGGCGACGATCGAGCAGGCGCTGTCGATCGGGCTGTCGGTGCACAAGTTCGCGTCGCCGCAACTGATCGCGACGTCGCGCGAGCGTACGGTAAACGGGCTCACGCCGTTCGAGCAGGAACTGCTGCTCGGCATCGCCGAAGGCGCATCCGACAAGGAGATCGGCCGGCGCCTCGACACCAGCGCGCACAACGTCGACTATCACCTGCGCAAACTGCGCAAGCGCTTCGGCGTCGCGAACCGGATCCAGCTCACGTACCTGACGTCGAAGCTCGAGCTGATCTGACGGCGGCGCGGCGCTTGCGCAAAGCGAACGTGCAACGTGTAAACGCCCATGCCGGCCTCGCGGGCCGGCATGGGCGGGTTGCGGCGCGGTGCCGGGTCCGGCGCCGCTTCCTGGCAAACGATCCGCGTTACTTCAGCAGCGTCATCTGCACGACCTTGACGATCACGAGACCGACCGCGATCACCAGATAGCCGCGCAGCACGGCCATCCAGATCCGCGTCGCGAGCGTCATGTTCTGCGGCTCGAGCGTGTCGAGCGGCGGCATGCGCCATGTGTCGCGCAGCGAGCGATCGAGCGCCGGTTCGACGACTCGCTTGTGGCGGCGAATCAGCACCGTCGCGAGATAGCCGGCAATTGCGAGCACGGTGCCGCCCACCAGTACGTCGACGATCGCTTCGCCGCTGATGTCCGGATACATCACCGACGCGGTCAGGATGATCGACAGCAGCACGAGCACCCAGATCACCGCGCCCGTGAACACGTTGAGCTTCGTCGAGTTGACCCACGGCCCCAGCACCTGGCGGTCGTTGCACAGCACGAGCAGGAACACCGTCGCGCTCGGCAGCAGCACGCCCGCGAGCGTCTGCACGGCTTCGGTCAGCAGGCCGAGCGGGCTGCCCGGGATCAGCACGAGCGTGGCCGCGGCCGCGACGATGCCGAAGTACACGAGATAGAAGCCCTTCGCGTCGGACACGCCGCGGTGCAGCGAATGGCGGATCTTGAACACGTCGCCGATCGCATACGCGGTCGACAGCGACACGGCCGCCGCGCCGATGATGCACGCGTCGAGCAGCGCCACCGCGAACAGCGTCGCGCCCGTGCGGCCCGCATACTTCTCGAGGCCCGCGATGATGCCGCCCGCGTCGGTGAAGTTGCCGGCCTCCGGATGCCCGCCGAACAGCGCGGCGCTGAAACCGATCATCGCGACCGCGCCGATCAGCACGAATGCGATGCCGATCCACAGGTCGACCTTTTCATACTTCATGAAGCGCGGCGTGATGCGCTTGTCGATCACGTAGCTCTGCTGGAAGAACAGCTGCCACGGTGCGACGGTCGTGCCGACGATGCCGATCACGAGCAGCATCACGTCCGATAGCTTCGCGTGCGCGGGCCAGTTCGGCACGAGGAAATCGCGCGTCATCTGCGCGACGGGCGGATGGATCGACACGAGCACCGGCACGAGCAGCAGGCTCAGCACGCACAGCCCGATCGCGAACCGCTCGAAGCGCCTGAAATCGCCGGTACTCACCGCGGCCATCGTCAGCGCGGCGGCCACGCACACGCCGGCCACCTTCGGCAATCCGAAGAAATCCAGCACGAACGTGATGCCGATGAACTCGGTGACGATCGTCAGCGCATTGAGCAGGAACAGGTCGATCACGCTGAATGCACCCCAGAACTTGCCGAAGCGCTCGAAGATCAGGCGCGCATGGCCGACGCCCGTGACCGCGCCGAGGCGCAGCACCATTTCCTGGTTCACGTACAGCACGGGCACGAGCAGCAGCAGCGTCCACAGCAGCGTCGTGCCGTAGTTCTGGCCGGCCTGCGTGTAGGTGCCGAATGCGCCTGCGTCGTTGTCGCCGACCATCACGATGAGGCCCGGGCCGATGATCGCGAGCAGCGTGCGCAGCCGCGCCCACCATGTGCCGCGCGCGGCGGTGTCGTGATGCGCGATCGTGCCGAGCGCGCCGCGGATGTCGCCGACATGGGCTTCGTCGAGCACGGCGCTGCGTTCCGCGACGATCGGTGGAGAGACGTTGGATGGCGTGGACATGATGTGTTCCGTACGGCTAATGGTTATCCGATGAGCGTGTGACCTTGGGATGCGTACGCGGGGCCTGCCCGCAGGCAGCCGCGCGTGCGCATGCCGAGGCGCGCTCGGCGCTTCTTCAGTGGCGGATCAACGATTTCAGCTGGTTCAACAGGCGGGAGAACACCCGCGGACGGGCATCGAGCGTCAGCATCGCGTCGTATTGGTTGCGCGATTCCGCGACGTGCGGCAGGTTCGACAGCAGAAGGCCGAAGGTCATGGTCTGGCTCCGTGCGGCGACGGCAGGCGTGCCGGCCGCGTGGTGGGCGCGGGGCCAGTCCGGGGCCTGAACGACGTGTCAGGCTAGTCGGCCGGAGTGTCCCTGCGACCCGGGTTCAAAAGGGTCGGTGCGTGAAACGGGCATAAGGGACAACTGTCACTGTCGTTCATGGCGGCTCCTGTGCGGTGTTCCGGGGGAACACGGTTGACCGCCGTCCGGCTTGCGGGCCGCCGTTCGCGCGCATGAAAAACGCATACGCGAACGCGGCCGCATACCAGGCGGCGGCATATCCGGACGGCGCATGCGAAAACGCATCACGCTAACCGGCGCGAATCAGGGTGCACGTAGGGAGTTGCTGCGGAATACTGCTGCGCGCACCGTTTGCCCGGGGGACAAACGGCGGCTTCGATGAGGCGCGGACGTCGGTCGCTCAGGCGGAAATTTCGTTCGAAGATCGACTACTGCAGGCGTCCAAGGCGGCGGCCCCAAGAGTGAAGATGCCGAATTCTATGAACCGCCCGAAAGTGAAGTCAACCCCTCCAAACCCCATTTCCAGAAATAAATTTCCCGCCTTGCGACGCTGAAAGATTTGCCCTTGAAATGACGTACCGAAACCTTTCAGCACGTCACGAACCGGTCACGCGCCGATGCATGCGAACAACGGCAGGCGCCCGGCAGCGCCCTCTGCTTGCCGACTGCGTGCCGCCGCAACTCGCACACCACACACATCGTCTTTTCTGCGCTTTTTACTTGCACCGCAGCAAAAGTCGCGACTACAATCCGCCCCAATTCATCAAGGGAGTCCCTCCGTGGACACATGCTCTAGTTGCAGTTCGATGCCGGTCCAGGCCGGCCAAGCCATCGCGAGATAGCAGCCAGACGCATGTCTTTCGCCGCTAGCTCGCATTCGTCGGGTTAGCGCGCTTCCTCCCGGGCCGGCCATCGCCGGTTCATCAGTCGCACGCTCCGTCATGTTCCAACCTCCGATCGCAGGCCGCGTCATACGCCCGCGCTCGATCACGTCGTCCGGCCTGCGCCGGACCGGACGGAGGCAGCGTCATGTTCTTTCAATCGTTCGCGATCAGACTCAAGCGCATCGTGCACGTCGCGTGCGACCGCTCGTTCGTTTCCGGCCTCTCGCCGCTCGCCCATGCGTTCGGCAACTGGCGCGGCGCGGCACTCGCCCACGTGCCAGCGGCACCGCGCCCGCTCGACTGCATGCTGGTCGCCGCGATGGCGGCCGCGGTCGCGCTCGCCGCGCTGCTATGCTCGGCTGCATCGCGCCTTGGCTTCGCGCAAGTGTGGCGCGTAGGCGGCTGGCTGCCGTAAGCCCTCGGCGCGCGGTGGCGCCACGCGCCATGTGCCGCCGCGCGAGCGCCTCGCCACGCGTCCCGCATCACGTATTCTTTTCTTCAGTCTAACTAATCAAATCGCCGACGGAATCCGCATGAAGAACCATCTCGAACCCGTTCCGCGCAAGCCGCGCGTCAATGCGCTCGCCGCGCTGCTGCTGTCGCTTGCCGCCGCGCCCGCATTCGCGCAATCGTCGCCGCCGGCCGCGGCCGAACCGGCGGCCGGCGCCAGCGACGCCGCCGCTCCCGCACAACAGGCCGCCGATGCTGCCGCGCCCGCCCCCACCGGCCTGTGGGAGCGCTCGAACCTGCTCGGCAACATGGGCGGCCTGCGCGACCTGCTCGGCGATCACGGCGTCACGCTGAGCCTGCAGGAAACCAGCGAGTATCTGTACAACACGTCCGGCGGCACGAAGCGCGGCGGAGCCTACCAGGGGCTCACGCAATTCGGCTTCAACGTCGACACCGGCAAGGCAATCGGCCTGCCGGGCGGCACGTTCAACGTGTCGGCGCTGCAGATCCACGGCACCAACGCCACGCAGCGCTACCTGCAGACGCTGCAGACCGCGACCGGCATCGAAGCGAATTCGACTACGCGCCTGTGGGAGCTCTGGTACCAGCAGTCGTTGCTCGACGGCAAGGTCGACGTGAAAATCGGCCAGCAGAGCGTCGACCAGGAGTTCATGGTGAGCCAGAACGCGGCGACGTTCATGAACGCCACGTTCGGCTGGCCCGTGCTGCCATCCACCGATCTGCCGTCCGGCGGCCCCGCGTATCCGCTGTCATCGCTCGGCGTGCGGCTGCGCGTGAAGCCGGCCGATGCATGGACCGCGATGGTCGGCGTATTCGACGGCAACCCGGCCGGCCGCACCGACGGCGACGCGCAGGTGCTGAACGCGCACGGCACCAACTTCAACCTGCGCAGCGGCGCGTTCGTGATCGGCGAAGTGCAGTACGCGCTGAACGCGCCGCCGGCCGACCCGAAGGCGCCGCAACCGGCCGGCCTGCCGGGCACCTACAAGCTTGGCTTCTGGTATCAGTCGCAGCATGCGAACGATCCGCGCTACGGCACCGACGGCCTGTCGCTCGCGAATCCGGCGAGCAACGGCATTCCCGCCACCCATCGCGGCAACTACGGGCTCTATGCGGTCGCGGACCAGATGGTCTGGCGGCCGTCGGACGACAGCCCGCGCTCGGTCGGCGTGTTCGCGCGCGTGATGGGCGCGCCGGGCGATCGCAATATCGTCGACTTCGCCGCCAATGCAGGCGTGACGCTGAAGGCGCCGTTCAAGGGGCGCGACAACGACGTCGCGGGCATCGCGGTCGGCTACGCGAAGATCGGCTCGCATGCGCGCGGCGTGGACGGCGACACCGGCACCTACACGACGCCCGGTTATCCGGTGCGCCGGGCCGAGACGGTCGTCGAGGCGACCTACCAGTACCAGGTCGCGCCGTGGTGGCAATTGCAAGCCGACCTGCAGCACTTCTTCCGTCCGGGCGGCGGCATCCCGAACCCGAACGCGGCGGGTGCGCGCATCGGCGACGAAACGGTGGTCGGCGTGCGCACGACGATCACGTTCTGATGCAAGCCGCATACGGAAGCGGAAACGAAAACGGGCCGGACGGCCGCTTGCGCGACAGTCCGGCCCGTGCGTTCGCCTGCAGCGCGCTGAACATGCCGCAGGCGCCGTGCGTCACTCGCCGTACAGCCCGAGCAGTTTCAGCGTGACGCCGTTGGTCCAGCCGAAGCCGTCCTGCAGCGGATATTCGCCGCCACCGCCGCCGCCCGTGCCCGCGCCTTCGACCACGTACTTCTCGACGAGCTTGCCTTCGGTTGCATACACATGCTTCACGTCGGAGAGGAAGCGCGTGCCGATGTCCTTCGCGAGCGCCGGTTCGCCATAACGACGCAGCCCGTCGATCGCGATCCACTGCAGCGGCGCCCAGCCGTTCGGCGCGTCCCACTGCTGGCCGGTATTCTCGGTCGTCGTCGCGAGGCCGCCCGGTTTCAGCAGCGTCTTGCGCACCTCGCGCGCGGTCGCCTTCGCACGCTCGGGCCATGCGACGCCCGCGAACAGCGGATACAGCGCGGCCGCCGTCACGCCGTCGCGCGGCTTGCGCAACTGCCAGTCGTAGTCGCCGTAGTAGCCGCGGCGGTTCCACAAATAGTGGTTGATCGCGGCCGCACGCCGTGCCGCGCGCCCCGCGAAGTCGGTCACGCATGCGACGTCGCGCGTGACCGCGCAGCCCTTCACGATCGTCGTCTCGAGATGAAACATCAGGCTGTTCAGGTCGACCGGCACGATCGACGTCGTGCGGATTGTCGCGAGCGTCTTGCCGTCGCCGAACCAGCGCGAGCTGTAGTCCCAGCCGCTTTCGGCGCCTGCGCGCAGGTCGCGGTACACGTCGTTCGCCGGACGGCCGGGCGTCGACTTCGCGGTCGTCACGTCCTCGAGATACGACTCGTCGCGCGGCGTGTCGCTCGCGTCCCAGTAGCGGTTCAGCACCGCGCCGTCGGGCATCGCGACCACGTTGCGCGCGGCCTGCCCACGCGGCGTCGTGGTTTCGCCCTGCATCCAGTACGCATGCTCCTTGCGCAGTTGGGGCAGGTATTTCTGGTAGACCTTGTCGCCTTCGGCCTGCGCGGCGAGCGTGACCATGTACGCGAAGAACGGCGGCTGCGAACGGCTCGCGTAGTACGTGCGGTTGCCGTTCGGGATGTGCCCGATCGTGTCGATCAGATGCGCGAAGTTGTCGAGCATGTCGTCGACGAGATCCTCCCGCCCCGACACCTGCAGCCCGAGCATCGTGAAATAGGTATCCCAGTAGTAGCCTTCGCGGAAGCGGCCGCCCGGCACGACGTACGGCTTCGGCAGCGGAATCAGCGAACTGTATTGCGGCACCGTGACGCTCGTGCGCGTGAGCTGCGGCCACAGCCAGTCGATGTGCTGGCGCAGCGTCTGGTTCGGCGGCGGCGTCACGCCGCCTTCCGGGGGCGGCGTGAAATGCTGGCCGACGAAGGTCTTCAGCGAGAAGCCCGGCTGCGATTTCTGTTGCTGATACAACTGCACGATCGTCGCGGGATCGGTATCGGGCGTCGCGTCGACGAAGGTCTTTTGGTCGGGATAGATCTGTGCGGTCTGCACCGCGACGAACAGGTCGCCGTAGAGCTGGCTCGGCGGAGGCAGCAGCGTGCCCGACGCGGGGCCGCCAATCGCGGCCGCGGTCGGCACGGCCGACTGGCTGGCCGCCTGAGCGGCGGCCTGATTCGCATTGTCGGCCTGCGCGGCGCAGCCGGCGACGGCGAGATACGCGACGGCCAGTGCGGCGGCCCAGCGCAGACGCGGCGCGGGCGGCGCATGACGCGGTGCATGATGACGCGAGAAGCGACGTGAGAAGCGAGATGCAATCGATGCGGCACGACGTGACGTCATGGCGTGTCCCCTCCTTTCGATGGTGAGTGGCTCGGCACGAGGTCTCGTTCGCGCGCGCGCTCGTCTCGATGGCCCTCGATCGATGCGCGTCATAGGTTGTGTTGCGAGTGGGTCCGACTGTCGCATAAAACGTGCACCGCACGCAAGTTTCGCGGTCGCAGCGACAGGTCGATGTCATGTGTCGTGTCATGCGCCGCAGCCGGCGCGGCGGTCGTCTCTTCTTTCGCGCGCGGAAGCAGGAACGACTGTTGCAACATGCGGAACAAGTGTTGTCGCGCGTGACGCATCGACAACAATATGGGCATAATGGCGTCTTTACCGCGCGCCCAGCCCATGTCGCCCGTCTTTCTAGCACCGCTCATCGTTGCCTGTGCGTTGTTCATGGAAAGCGTCGACGCGAACATCATCGTCACCGCGCTGCCCGCGATGGCGAGGGACTTCGGGCACAACCCCGTCACGCTGAACGTTGCGATCACGGCCTACGTGGTCGGGCTCGGCGTGTTCATCCCGATCTGCGGCTGGCTCGCCGACCGCTTCGGCGCACGCTCCGTCTTCCGCACCGCGATCGGCATCTTCGTCGTCGGCTCGCTGATGTGCGCGGCCTCCAGTTCCCTCGGCGTGCTCACGTTCGCGCGCTTCATACAAGGCGTCGGCGGCGCGATGATGGTGCCCGTCGGCCGCATCATCATCTTCCGCGCGGTGCCGCGCTCGGATCTCGTGCGCGCGATGAACTACCTCGCGATTCCCGCGCTGTTCGGGCCCACGGTCGGGCCGCTCGTCGGCGGCTTCATCACGACCTACCTGCACTGGCGGATGATCTTCTTCATCAACGTGCCGATCGGCATCTACGGGATCTATCTCGCAAGCAAGCACATCGCGAACACGCACGAGCCCGATCCGGGCCCGCTCGACTGGTTCGGCTTCCTGCTGTCGGCAAGCGGCGCCGCATTGCTGCTGATGGGCCTTACGCTGCTCGACGGCTCGCTCACCTCGCGCTCGAACGCGATCGTCATGTGCGTGGCCGGCACCGTGCTGCTCGCGCTCTACGTGCCGTACGCGCGCCGCAAGGAGCGCCCGGTGCTCGACCTCAGTTTCCTGAAGATCCCGACCTACCACGCGAGCGTCGTCGGCGGGTCGCTGTTCCGCATCGGCCTTGGCGCGGTGCCGTTCCTGCTGCCGCTCGCGCTGCAGGAAGGGCTCGGCATGAGCGCGTTCCATTCGGGGCTCATCACGTGCGCGTCCGCGCTCGGCGGCGCGATGAGCCGTTCGACGGCCACGTATACGCTGCGCCGTTTCGGCTTTCGCACGGTGCTGATCTACAACGCGGCATTCGCTGGGCTCGCGATCGCCGCGTACGGCGTGTTCCATCCCGGCATGGCGACCTGGGCGATCTGGCTGATCGTGCTCGTCGGCGGCATCTTCCCCGCGCTGCAGTTCACGAGCCTGAACTCGATGATCTACGCGGACATCTCGCCGCGCGACGCGGGGCGCGCCACGAGCCTCGGCAGCGTGGTGCAGCAGATGTCGCTCGGGCTCGGCGTGACGGTGGCCGGTATCGTGCTGCACGTGTCGCACTGGCTGCAGGGCCACCAGGCGATGGTGTGGTCGGATTTCTGGCCCGCGTTCGTCGTGGTCGGGATGTGCTCGTTCGCGTCGATTCCGATCACGCGGCGGCTGCCGCCCGGCGCCGGCGACGAGGTCGCGCGCGGCAAGCGGCAATAAGCGGTAAGCATTTCGGTTCGCCGCGTTGCGGCGCGGCAAAACACGACGACCTGTCCCGCGCGCTGCGGCCGGGGGAAACGCGTGCCGCGGCATGACAGGTCGCGCGGCAGCCGGCGAAAACCGGAAAAACAAAAAAATCAGCGGACATCCACACGGGGCCGGTGCTCAGCCGCATGGATGTCCGCTCAGGGCTCCGGGTCTCCCGATGGGGGTCGAGAATCCCGGATTCGCTTCCTGCGTGCCATGGACATATGTGCGTCGGAAGCGGAATCGTTGCGCGCACTTGTCGCCGCGCCATGCTCTGCACTATAGGGAAACTTGCGAAACGCATCTGTCAAGCATTGTCAGACGCGTTGCATCGGCGCGTCGCACACGCGCGCCGCTTTCGCGCTAAAGTGATCGCCGACCGCCACCCTCATCCGCCATTCCGATGCTTACGCTCTCGCCCGCCGCCGCCCGCGCGCTGCATCTCGCCGCACAAGGTCTGCTGACGCCGCCCCGCCGCAAGGCGACCAAGGCCGACGTGCTCGATACGATCCGCCGGATGGCGCAGTTGCAGATCGATACCATCCATGTCGTCGCGCGCAGCCCGTATCTGGTGCTGTTCAGCCGTCTCGGCGATTTCTCGCCGCAGTGGCTCGACGAACATCTCGCCGAGGCACGCCTGTTCGAATACTGGTCGCACGAAGCGTGTTTCCTGCCGATCGAGCAGTTCGGCCTGATGCGCTACAAGATGCTCGATCCGTCGGGGATGGGCTGGAAATACGCGGCCGAGTGGCACGCGCAGAATCGCGACGAGATCGAGCGGCTGCTCGCGCGGATTCGCGACGACGGCCCGGTGCGATCGGCCGATTTCGTCCGCGAAGATGGCGTGAAGGGCAACGGCTGGTGGGACCGCAAGCCCGAGAAGCGCCACCTGGAAGTGCTGTTCACGACGGGCGACCTGATGGTGTCGGAACGCCGCAATTTCCAGCGCGTGTACGACGTGCGCGAACGCGTGCTGCCCGGCTGGGACGACACGCGCGACCTGCCGCCGCGCGAAGCCGTGCTGCCCGCGCTGCTCGACTACACGTGCCGCGCGCTCGGCATCGTGCGCGCGGACTGGGTGGCCGACTACTATCGGCTGCCGCGCCGTTCGTATCGCGAGGAGCTGGAACGGCTCGCGGATGCGGGCGACCTGATTCCGGTGCAGATCGACGACTGGAAGGAGCCGGCCTATGTGCATCGCTCGCTCGACGCATTGCTGCCGGCCGCCGCGGCCGACACGCTGCGCTCGACGGTCACGACGCTGCTGTCGCCATTCGACCCCGTCGTATGGGACCGGCGGCGCGCATCGACGCTGTTCGGTTTCGACTACACGATCGAGTGCTATACGCCCGGGCACAAGCGGCGCTACGGCTATTTCTGCCTGCCCGTGCTGCATCGCGGCCGGCTGGTCGGCCGCGTCGACGCGAAAGCGCACCGCACGCTCGGCACGTTCGAACTGAAGGCCGTGCATGTCGAGCCGGGCGTGCGGGTCGGCACGGGGCTCGCGGCCGACGTCGCGAAGGCCGTGAAGAAGCTCGCGGCGTGGCACGGCACGCCGGAGGTCAAGGTCGCACACGCGCCGCCGGCCCTCGTGCAGGCATTCGCGCAAACCTGACGCCGCGTGCCGCCGGCACGCTAGCCGAGCATGTGCATGCCGGCGTCGATATAGTGCGTGCCGCCCGTGATCGCCCGTGCACCGTCGCTCGCAAGGAACGCGCAGAACGCGCCGACGTCGTCGATGTCCAGCGCGTGATGCAGCGGCGCCCGGCGCGCGGTGTCGTCGAGCAGCCGGTCGAAGTCCGGCAGGCCCGATGCCGCGCGCGTCGGCAGCGCGCCCGGTGAAATCGCGTTGACGCGAATGCCCGTGCCGCCGAGTTCGGCCGCCAGGTACCGCACGCTCGATTCGAGCGCGGCCTTGACCGGCCCCATCATCCCGTAGTTCGCGACGACCTGCTCCGCGCCGAGATAGCTCATCGCCATCAGGCTCCCGCCCTGCGTCATCAGCGGCTCGGCGAGCCGCGCCATCCGGATGAACGAATGGCACGAGGTATCCATCGCCAACGAGAAGCCTTCCGGCGAGCTGTCGACGACGCGGCCGTGCAGATCGGCCTTCGGTGCATACGCAACCGAATGCAGCACGAAATCGATCGCGCCCCATTGCACCGCGATCGCATCGAATACCGCCGCCATCTGGTCGGGCCGCCCGACGTCGAGCGGCATCCGGATCGGCGCGTCGAGTTGCTCGAACAGCGGCTCGACGTGCGGCAAGGTCTTCTCCGACTGCCAGGTCACCGCGAGCGTGGCACCCGCCCGGCAAAACGCACGCGCGCATCCCCACGCGATGCTCTGCTCGTTCGCAATGCCGACGACGAGCCCCCGCTTGTGTCGCAACGTCATGCCGCCCCCTGTCGATCCGCGCCGGCCTAGCGCTGCGCCGCGATCCATCGCGCGATGTCCGGCCACACCGCCTTCAGCGTGCGCGACCCCATGAACAGGCCGATATGGCCGCCCGGCACGAGCCGGCTCTCGATCCGCGACGCGGGCGTCCCGAGACGGTCGCGCGCCCCGAACACCTGCTCCGGCGTCGTGATGTCGTCGTCCTCGCCCGCGAGCAGATAGGCCGGGCATGCGACATCCTTCAGGTCGAGCGTGCGCCCGAGCGCAACGAACGTGCCCTTCGCGAGCCGGTTCTCCTTGAAGATCTGCACGATCGCCTGCAGGTACCAGCGTCCCGGCAGGTCGATCGGGCTTTCGTACCAGTTCGCGAACACCTCGCGCTTGCGCAGGTATTCGGGATCGTCGAGATGCTCGTACAGGTCGACGTGCTCGGCAAGATAGTGCTGGTCGGGATGCATGTTCTTCCAGCCGCGCAGCATGAAGCGCCCGCGCATCAGCCCGCCGCCCATCGCCACGAGCTCCTCGTAGAACGACGTCGGATACGTGTGCACCATCCGCCTGATCGGGCCGTCGCCCGCGTCGGTGTCGATCGGCGAGCCCGCCAGCACGAGGCTCGCGACCTTGTGCGGGAAACGCGCCGCATACATCGCGGACATCCAGCCGCCCTGGCACAGCCCGACGAGATTCACGCGGCCACCGAGCTCGTCGACGCACACGTTCAGCTCGGCCAGATACTGGTCGATCTCGAGGTCCTTCATGTCCTCGGTGGCCGAGCGCCAGTCGGTCAGGTACAGACGCGTCACGCCGTGCTCGCGCAGCGTCTGCATCAGGCTCTGCCCCGGCTGGTAGTCGGCGATCATCGCGCTGTGCCCCGCGTACGGCGCATCGACGATCGTCGGCAGCCCGTGCGCCGGCGCGACCGAATAATCGCGAAACGTCATCGTCCGCAGTTCCAGCAACGGCCGGTTCGTCGATGCCAGCGCCGGATGCACTTCGAAATGCAGCTTCTCCTCTTCCGCGAGGAAGCGGAGATTGCGCGCGGCGATCTCGGAACCGGCCGCGAACATCGCCGTGGCGGCGGCCATCGGCCAGAACATCGGCAGCGCGGGGGCGCTGACGGCAGGGGAAGACGTGTCGCGTGCTGTCATCGAAGGTTTCACCGGGTCGGATACGGCGTGGAAGGGATCGCGTCGTCCAGCACGCGGCGCGTGTGCCGCGCGATCATCAGGTTCTCGTCGGTCGGGATCACGCGCACCGTCACGCGCGACGCGTCACTCGAAATCACCGGCAGGCCGGCGGCGTTCGCCGCATCGTCGAGCGCGATGCCGAGCCACGCCGCGCGGCTGCAGATCCGTTCACGCACGCGCGGCGCGTGCTCGCCGATGCCGGCGGTGAACACAAGCGTGTCGAGACCGCCGAGCACGCCGGCCAGCGCGGCGAGTTCGCGAGCCGCGCGGTACGCGAACAGCTCGACCGCATGCGCGGCCGACGGCGCGTCGCTCGCGAGCAGCGTGCGCATGTCGCTCGACACGCCGGACACGCCGAGCAAGCCCGATTCCGTATAGATCAGATGCTCGACCTCGTCGAGCGACCGGCCCTCGTGACGCTGCAGGTACAGGATCACGCCCGGGTCCAGCGCGCCCGTGCGCGTGCCCATCGGCAGCCCGTCCACGGCCGTGAACCCCATCGTCGTCGCCACGCTGCGGCCGTTCGCGAGCGCGCACAGGCTCGCGCCGTTGCCGAGGTGCGCGACGACGGTCCGGCGCTGCGCCCACGACGGATCGAGCCCCGCGAGTGCCGTCGTAATGTATTCGTACGACAGCCCGTGGAAACCGTAGCGCACGATCCCCTGCTCGGTCAGCGCGCGCGGCAACGCGAACTCCCGTTCGAGCGCCGGCATCGTCGAATGGAACGCCGTGTCGAAACACGCGACCTGCGGCAGGCTCGGCGCGACCGCGGCGACCGCGCGGATCGCGTCGACGTGATGCGGCTGGTGCAGCGGCGCGAGCGGCGAAAGCGACGCTATTGCATCGAGCACGCGCGTGTCGATCCGCACCGGCGCGGTGAAATACGGGCCTCCGTGCACGACCCGGTGCCCGACGCCGTCGAACGCGGCCTCCCGCCCGACGTGAGCCGCGAACCACGCGTGCAGCGCTTCGATCGCGCCTTGGTGCCCCGGTCGCGCGACGGGGCTGTCGGCGAGCGTCGCGCCGTGCGCGTCGGCCACGCACAGACGCGGGGCGCCATGCAGGTTCTCGACCTGCCCGTGCAGGCCCGCATCGAGCGAGCGATCCTCGCGCGTGTCGTAGACCGAGAACTTGAGGCTCGACGAGCCGGCATTGAGGACCAGCACGGGATGTCGCATCGCGGCTCCGTCAGTGTGCATCGGCCGCAGCGGCCGGCGCGGCCGCGAGCGCCGCGGTCGTGCGCGCCGCCTCCGCGACGAGCGCCGCGATCGCGCAGCTCGCCAGGCGCGTGCGTTCGCTGTCGGCGCGACTCGTCAGGATCACCGGCACGCGCGCGCCGAGCACGATGCCGGCCGCATCGGCGTTCGCCAGGAACGTCAGCTCCTTCGCGAGCATATTGCCCGCCTCGAGGTCGGGCGCGAGCAGGATGTCCGCATCGCCCGCGACCGCCGAACCGAGATGCTTGAGCCGCGCGGCTTCGGGGCTGATCGCGTTGTCGAGCGCGAGCGGCCCGTCGAGCAGCGCGCCGGTGATCTGGCCGCGCTCGGCCATCTTGCACAGCGCGGCCGCGTCGAGCGTCGACGGCAGCTTCGAGCTGACCGTCTCGATCGCCGACAGGATCGCGACCTTCGGCTGACCGATGCCGAGCGCGTGCGCGAGATCGATCGCGTTTTGCACGATGTCGGCCTTCTGCTCGAGCGTCGGACGGATGTTGACCGCCGCGTCGGTGATGAACAACGGCTTGTGGTAAGTCGGCACGTCCATGATGAACACGTGGCTCAGGCGCCGCCCGGTGCGCAGCCCCGTATCGGCGCGCACCACTTCCTCCAGCAACTCGTCGGTGTGCAGGCTGCCCTTCATCAGCGCCTGCGCGTCGCCCGAGCGCACCAGCTCGACGGCACGCGCGGCCGACGCGTGGCTGTGCGGCGCATCGACGAGCCGGTAGCCGGACAGGTCGACGCCGAGCGTCGCGGCAAGCGCCGTGATGCGCGCCGTCGGTCCAACCAGGATGGGCACGACGATACCGGCCCGAGCGGCGGCGACGGCCGCGCGCAGCGATACCTCGTCGCAAGGATGCGCGACCGCGACCGTCACCGGGCGTAGCGAGCGGCAACGCGCAATCAGCGCGTCGTACTTCTGGTGCTGGCGGAAATCGGTCATCGAATACCCCTTCGCGAGGATCACGTAAACGGATTCTGGTGCGAGACCGGGCGAAATCGTTTGACCCTCGTCAATCGTTTCAGGTGAAGTCCCGATAGCATGAAACCACACGATGACATCCGGATGGCCGCGGCGCCCCCCTGACATGCACATACGCGAAATCCGCTCGAAGATAGCCAGTACGTCGTCCACGCGCACGATCACCAAGGCGATGGAAATGATGGCGCGCACCAAGATGGCGAACGCGCAGCGACGCGCCCGCGAGTTCCGCCCGTATGCGGCGCGCATCGGGGCGATGGCCGCACGCGTGCTGCGCGACCGGCCCGACCACGTGTCGGCACTGATGGCGCGACGCGACCCCGTACGCCGCGTCGGCCTGATCGTCGTCAGCACCGATCGCGGGCTGTGCGGCCCGCTCAATGCGCGGTTGCTCGTCGCATGCGTGGATGCGCTCGAACGCTGGGACCGGGCCGGCGTCGCGTGCGAACTGAGCGTGATCGGTGCGCGCGGCATCGCGCCGCTGATGCGCCACGGCGCGACCATCACGGCGCGCGCGAGCGGCCTGGCCGCCGAGCCGCACTTCGACCAGTTGCTCGGCGCGCTGCTCGTGCCGCTGACCGCGTTCGTCAACGGCGAGCTCGACGAAGTGCACGTCGCCTACAACCGGCTGACGAGCCCGCTCGCGTACGAGCCGCGTATCGACGCGATGCTGCCGATCGCCGGACTCGACACCGGCGCGCCGACCGACGGCGCGGCGGCATCCGACTATCTTTACGAGCCCGCGCCCAAACCGGTAGTGGACACGTTGCTGCTGCGCTACGTCGAGGCAACGCTCTATCAGGCTGTCGTCGAGAACTATGCGTGCGAACAATGCGCGCGGATGTTCAGCATGCAGACCGCGACGGACAACGCCGACCGCGTGCTGCGCGAACTGCGGCACCTGTACCAGAAGACGCGACAGGCGCAGATCACCACCGAGCTGTGCGAAATCGTCGCCGGCGCGGCGGCGGTCTGAAGGGGGTGCGCATGACGACGTCGATGAGGCTCGACATCCTGAGCGTGGAAGCGGTGCTGTATGCCGGCGACGCGCATTTCGTCGTCGTCCCGGGCGAAAGCGGGGAACTGGGGATCTATCCACACCACGCGCCGCTGCTCACGCGGATCCGGCCCGGCGTCGTGACGCTCGTCGACGCGCCGACCGGCGAGCATCGCCGCCTCCTCGTCGCGGGCGGCGTGCTGGAGGTCGGCCGCGACGGCGTGACGCTGATCGCCGATCACGCGCTGCGTACGCCCGAACTCGACGATCTGCGCGCACGCGAAGCACGGCATGCGGCCGACGACTGGCGCCGGCGCTACGCGCACGAAAACCGGCGCGCGTTCGATTTCGCGTCGGCCCGCGCGGAACTGATGGATGAAATCCGGCGCTTCTTCACGATGGCGCTGCGGCAACAGGCGCCGCACGACAAGCCGGGCGGAGCCGGCTAGACGCCGGCTCCGGTGCCGCCCGCTCAGTCGCGCAGCTTGCGAAAACGCGGCGTGCCGTCTTCGAGGTTGCCGTTGAACATCGCTTCCGGCCGCACCCAAAGGCCGCGCGCGTGCGGCCACAGATGCTCGTACACGACCACCGATTCCTCGGTTTCGGAATGGCGGGCGACGCCGATGTAGCGGTACAGCCCGCCCTTGTAGTGGCGATGCGTTGCGAGCTGTTCGGCTTCCTGTTCGGTCATGACGGGCTTCTCTTCGGCAAAAACGGAAAGCGCGTATTGTATGCGCTGCGCCGCGCGTCAGCGTTTCGTATAGATGTCGGGACGGCGGATCTCCATCAGCCGCTCGGGATTCGCGGACGGCCCGAAGCCGACCGGCCGGTACAGCTCGTGCGCGTCGGTCGTCACGAGCATGATGCGGCGCAAGCGCTGCACCATCTCCTGCGCGAATACGTGATCGATCAGCGCGCGGCCGTAGCCGTTGCCGCGTTCGGCCGGCAGCACGAACACGTCGCACAGGTACGCGAACGTCGCGTGATCGGTGACGAGCCGCGCGAACCCGACGAGCCGGTCGCCGACATACGCACCGAAGCACAGCGAACCCTCGATCGCACGCTCGACCACGTCGCGCGGAATGCCCTGCGACCAGTACGCGTCGCGATGCAGGAAGTCGAAGATCGCGTCGACGTCGAGTTCGCGCTTGTCGGTGGAAAATCTCAGCGTGGCGGGGGTGGCTGCGGGCACGTCTGTTCTCCGGTGGGGGGCGGAAGGCGGAGTATCGACGATACCGCGCTGTGCGGCGGGCTACAAGCGGGCACTACCACGCCGCTGCTGCACGACAGGTGAGTCCTCTTGCCGGACGGCAACGCGCGCGTATCAGGCGAAATGCCCGTGCTCGCCGCCGGATATCGGCCCACCGCGACAGCTCGCCGCATTCGCCCGCTTACCCGCGCACGCATTTCGGCGGATGATGTAGCCCGCTCGATCAATCCGCCACCTCGCCACATGCCCTACCGCCTCATCGCCTTCGACTTCGACGGCACGCTCGCCGATTCGCTCGACAGCTTTCTCGCCGCGCTGTCGGAAGCTTCGCGCCTGCACGGCTTTCGCGACGCGACGCCCGAGCTGCGCCCGGCACTGCGCGGCATGTCGGCGCGCGACATCATCCGTGCGCTCGACGTGCCGATGTGGAAAGTGCCACGCGTGACGATCGACATGCGCCGCCTGATGAAGCCGCGCATCGCGCAAGTGATGCTGTTCCCCGGCGTCGACGACACGTTCGACGCGCTCGCCGCGCGCGGCATCCGCATTGCGATCGCCACGTCGAATACCGAGGACATCGTGCGTGACCGGCTCGGCCCGCGTGCCAGCGGCCGCGTCGACACCTTCGCGTGCGGCATTCCGCTGTTCGGCAAGGCACGTCGCCTGCGCGCGCTCGTTCGCGAGGCCGGCGTGCGCGCCGACGAAGTGCTGTACGTCGGCGACGAAATCCGCGATGCCGACGCGGCACGACGCGCGCACATCGCATTCCAGGGTGTCGCGTGGGGCTACACCGCACCCGACGCGTTGCAGGCGCATTGCGCGACGCCGTTGCTGCCGCGCCTCGATGCACTGCTCGATCGCGTGTGACGCATTCAAGCGCATCGCACGCGCAAGTCGTCACGTCGCTCGGCGCGCACGACACGGTAACGGCAGCACGACGATGAAATGCAGATGACACGCACGTGCATCCCGCACGCCGCACACGCGCAAAAATTGCCGCCGCCACGCGTGCACCAGGTACGCAATACCGGCACGCACACCTGCTCATCGATGCGTCTTACCAACCGTTACACAAACCACAGCGCGGTTGCACCTGCTACCCGACCGCTCTCCTAGAATCATTCGGGCCGGGACACACTTCGACCGGCGCCGCGGCAGAGCGGCGGTCGAATCCGGCCCGGGCGCGCCCGGTCTCTCGCACAGCTACGGATCACGTCATCCGTTTTTTAACCAGAGCCCCGATCGAAAGGAGGTCCCATGAACCGCTTTCCCCACATCTCGCGCCTTGCCTTGTCTGCCGCTGGCCTGCTTCTCGTCGCCGTGACGGCGACCGCGCAAACCGCGCAACCGGCACCCGCAGCGCCCGCCGCACCGGCCGCTGCCGCGACGCGCATTCACGAAGCCGACCAGGCCTTCATCACGGACGGCACGAAGACCGTGTCGACGCAGCACGACGCGGCACGCATCGCCGATGCGCGCACGTCGGACAGCCAGGTCAAGGCCTTCGCGCAGCGCGTGTCGGCCGACGATGAAAAGATCATCCAGGCGATGCGCGCTGCAAGCCCGCGCGGCGTCGACGTGCCGGCCAACGACCCCGACACGACCGTGCTGAATAGCATCAAGAGCCTGCGCGGCGCCGAGTTCGACAAGGCGTATATCGAGCAGGTCGCGCTCGCCAGCCAGCAGAAGACGATCTCGGCATTCCAGGCCGAAATCGCATCGGGCCGCGACACGAAGCTGAAGGAAGTCGCACGCCAGTCGCTGCCGATTCTGCAGAAGCACTACGCGGACGCGCAGAAACTCGCGGAGCGTCACCACCTCGCATCGGCGCAGTAACGATGCAGCGCCGCGCGTCGTGCGCGGCGCACCGCTTCCCCTGTCGTCGCGCAGCCGCGTCCCCTGCCGGCTGCGCGATGCACATCTGATCGGCCGACCCGCGAATACGCGCGCCGCACGTCACGCGTCATGCGTTACGTCGCAAGCTTCGCCATCAACCGCCCACGCACGTCCGGCCATTCTTCGTCGATGATGCTGAAGCGCACCGAATTGCGCTTGCGGCCGTCCGGCATGATCCGTTCGTGACGCACGATCCCTTCCTGCTTCGCGCCGAGCCGCAGAATCGCCGCGCGCGATTTCTCGTTCAGCTCGTCGGTCGTGAACTGCACGCGCACGCAGTGCAACGTGTCGAACGCATAGGTCAGCAACAGCCACTTCGCTTCGGTATTCGCGCGCGTGCGCTGCGCCGATTCGCTCAGCCACGTATGGCCGATCTCGAGCTTGCGATTCTTGCGATCGATCTTCCAGAAGCGCGTGCTGCCGATCACGCGGCCCGATGCGCGATCGACGATCGCAAACGGCATCACGGTGCCGGCCGCGCGCCCCTGCAATGCCGTGTCGAGATACGCGTCGATCGTCTCCGCGCCCGGCACGACCGTGACCTTCAGGTTCCACAACTGGCCGTCCGCGGCGGCATCGAGCAGCGCCTGCCGGTCCGACGCTTCAAGCGGCCGCAGTTCGACGCGCTCGCCGATGAGGGGCGGTGGTTCGATGGAAGGCGATGCGGCGGTCATGACGGAGTTCCGAAAAGTTGGGACGATAGCGGCAAAAAACGCCCATCATACGGCGCTGTTTAACCGAGGTGCGCGGCCAGCCGGCGACGGATCGCTTTCGCCTCGCCGCGCAACGCATCGGCAAACGCATCGACGAGCAGGTTCTTCGGCCGGTGCTCGGGCACGATCATGCTGACCCGATACGGGAACGACCGCGTGAGCGGCCGCACGTGCAGGTCGCGGCCGACGAAATCGAGCGCGGTCAGCGGATTGACGATCGCGGCGCCGAGCCCCTGCCGCACGAACGCGCACACCGACACGGCCGACGGCGTGTCGACCACCGAGCGCGGCGCGACGCCCAGCTGAGCAAACGCCTCGTCGATCAGAATGCGATACGGATCGTTCAGCGACAGGCTCACGAACGGCCGATCGGCGAGATCCAGCAGATCGATCGCGTCCTGCGCGAGCAGCGGATGGCCGTCGGGCAGCACGCATACTTCGTCGACTTCGAGCAGCGGCGTAAGCACGGTGCCGGCCGGCGCGACGTCGTGCTCGGTCAGCCCGAGGTCGTACCGCTGCGCGGTCAGCCACTCCTCGAGCACCGGCGATTCCTGCGTCGCGACCGACACGCTGACGCCCGCGTGGGCCGCGTGAAAGCGCCGGCACGCGCCGGGCAGGATCGCGTGCGAGAACGCCGGCAGCGCGATCACCGAAAGCTGCCCGTCGCGAAACTCGCGCAGGCGCGCAGCCGTCGCCGCGACGCGCTCGAGCCCCACATACGCAAGCCGCACGTCGTCGAACAGCGTGAGCGCGGCCATCGTCGGCCGCAACCGGCCGTGCGCGCGCTCGAACAGCGCGAAGCCGACGACCTGCTCCATCCGCGCGAGCTCGCGGCTGATCGTCGGTTGCGACGTATAGAGCATCTCGGCCGCGCGCGTCGTGCTGCCGGTGACCATCAGCGCGCGAAAGACCTCGATATGGCGGTGCGTGAGCATGGTCTTCTATATCAGAAATGAATCGAATGTCGAATAGCAAGCATTTTACTGTATAGATGAACAGGCGCATCATTCACGCTATCCGTTCATTCGACACGATTCATCCGCCATGTCCCTCGATTCCCGCCAGCTCGCGACGCTCGCGCAGCAATACGGCACCCCGCTGTGGGTGTACGACGCCGACGTCATCCGCGACCGCATCGCCCAACTGCGCCAGTTCGACGTGATCCGCTACGCGCAGAAGGCGAATTCGAACGTCCATATCCTGAAGCTGATGCGCGACGAAGGCGCGTGCGTCGACGCGGTGTCGCTCGGCGAGATCGAGCGCAGCCTCGCGGCCGGGTTCAGTCCGGCCGGCGAGCCGGAAGGCGTCGTGTTCACGGCCGACCTGATCGACCGTCCGACGCTCGCGGCCGTGCTGAAGCACGGCGTGACCGTGAACGCGGGTTCGCTCGACATGCTCGCGCGCATCGGCGAGCACGCGCCGGGCCACCGCGTGTGGCTGCGCGTCAACCCCGGTTTCGGGCACGGCCACAGCAACAAGACCAACACCGGCGGCCCGCAGAGCAAGCACGGCATCTGGATCGACGACGTGCCGCGCGCGATCGAAATCGTGCGCCAGTACGGGCTCAAGCTCGTCGGCATCCACATGCACATCGGCTCGGGCGTCGACTACGGCCACCTGTCGCAGGTGTGCGATGCGATGGTCGACCTCGTCACGTCGCTCGGCCATGACATCGACGCGATCTCGGCCGGCGGCGGCCTGTCGATTCCGTATCGCGACGGCGAGCCGCGCGTCGACGTCGGTCACTACTTCAGCCAGTGGGACGCCGCGCGCAAGCGGATCGAACGGCACCTCGGCCACCCGGTGCGCATCGAGATCGAACCGGGCCGCTTCCTCGTCGCCGAAGCCGGCACGCTCGTCACCGAAGTGCAGGCCGTCAACCGCCGGCCGAAACACGATTTCGTGCTGATCGATGCGGGCTTCAACGACCTGATGCGCCCGTCGATGTACGGCAGCTACCACGCGATGTCCGTGCACACGCACGACGGCGCGCTGCCGGCCGGCCGGCCGCTCGTCGACCTCGCGATCGCGGGGCCGCTGTGCGAATCGGGCGACGTGTTCACGCAGGATGCGGGCGGCGTGGTCACGCACCGCAAGCTGGCGCAGCCGCAGATCGGCGACCTGCTGTTCCTGCACGACGCGGGCGCGTACGGCGCGTCGATGTCCTCGAACTACAACAGCCGGCCGCTCGCGCCGGAAGTGCTCGTCGATCGCGGCGCGCCGCGGCTGATCCGCCGCCGGCAGACGATCGGCGAACTGCTCGCGCTCGAGACGTTCGAGTAACGCGCTTTCGGCGTGACGAAGGCCAACGGCCAGGCTTGCCGCTACCGGCAGCCTGGCCGTTTTGCTTTTCGGCGTGCCGCCGGTTCGCGCGGTCGCGGCCCGGAGCAACCGCTCGGCCGCACCACAGCAGCGTCACCCCGCGCGCTGCACGGGCGCCATTTTCGAGAAGTACTTCGCACCGGCCACGCAGCCGACCACGACGACCGTCACGACGACCATCGACGGCGGCACCGTCTCGTGCAGCAGCCCGGCGGCCAGCAGGAAGCCGAAGAACGGCTGCAGCAGCTGCAACTGGCCGACGCCCGCGATCCCGCCGAGCGCGAGCCCGCGATACCAGAACACGAAGCCGATCAGCATGCTGAACAGCGACACGTACGCGAGCCCCCACAGTGCGGCGGCATCGACACCGTCGAACGACGCGGGCCACGTAAGCCACATGAGCGGCAGCATCAGCGGCAGCGACAGCACGAGCGCCCACGAGATCACCTGCCAGCCGCCGAGATCGCGCGACAGGCGCGCGCCTTCCGCGTAGCCGAGCCCGCACGCGACGATCGCGGCCAGCATCAGCGCATCGCCGACCACCGACGCCTGGCCGCCGTTGCGCAGCGCAAACGCAGCCACCGCGCCGCTGCCGACGATCGAGAAGATCCAGAACGGCAGCCGCGGCCGTTCGCCGCCGCGCCACACGCCGAACAGCGCGGTCGCGAGCGGCAGCAGCCCGACGAACACGATCGCGTGCGCGGACGTCACGTGCTTCAGCGCAAGCGCCGTCAGCAACGGGAAACCAACCACGACCCCGAGCGCGACGATCGCCAGCGACACGGTCTCGGCCCGCGTCGGCCGCTTCTGCTTCAGCACGACGAGCAGCAGCAGGCCGAGCGCGCCGGCGATCGTCGCGCGCGCGAACGTGAGGAACAGCGGGTCGAGCCCCTGCACCGCGACACGCGTCGCAGGCAGCGAGCCACTGAAGATGATCACGCCCAGCAGGCCGCTGAGCCATCCGTCGGTCGTCTTTTGCACGGCAAATCCTGAACGGGGAAAGGTGGATGACCGATGATCCGCCGCCCGCGGAAAACGCGTAAGCTACACCCCAATACAATCCGGACAAACTGTACTGAACAACTGGCCGTACAGTTCATTCTTCGCCATGAGCCATACCGCCCCGATTCCCGTTCCGCCCGCGCCGTCGCGCACGCGCGTCGAAACCGTGATGGATACGTTGCGCGCGCGGATCGCGAGCCGCGCGCTGATGCCCGGTGCGCGCGTGCCGTCGATCCGGATGATGGCCGACGCGCTCGGCGTGTCGAAATCGACGGTCGTCGATGCATACGAGCGGCTCGCGAGCGAAGGCGTGCTCGTCGCGCGGCGCGGCTCGGGCTTTTACGTGTCGGGCCACGCGCCGCCGCTCGCGCTCGCCGATCTCGGCCCGCGCCTCGACCGCGAACTCGATCCGCTGTGGCTGTCGCGCCAGTCGCTCGAGGCGGCGCCGACGACGGTGAAGCCCGGCTGCGGCTGGCTGCCGTCGTCGTGGCTGCCCGACGAGAGCCTGCGCCGCGCGCTGCGCGCCGTGTCGCGCGACGAATCCGACGCGCTGACCGACTACGCGACGCCGCTCGGCCTGCCCGCGCTGCGCCAGCAGCTCGCGTGGCGGCTCGCGCAGCACGGCGTCCACGCGGAACCCGCGCAGATCATGCTGACCGACGGCGGCACGCATGCGCTCGACCTCGTATGTCGCCTGCTGCTGGAGCCGGGCGACACGGTCGTGCTCGACGATCCGTGCTACTTCAACTTCCAGGCGCTGTTGCGCGCGCATCGCGCGCGGATCGTCAGCGTCCCGTACACGCCGAACGGGCCCGATCTCGCGCGCTTCGAACAGGTACTCGCCGAGCACCGGCCGCGCCTGTACATCACCAACGCGGCGCTGCACAACCCGACCGGCGCGACGCTCGCGCCGCCCGTCGCGCACCGGCTGCTGACGCTCGCGGCCGAGCACGACCTGCTGATCGTCGAGGACGACATCTTCGCGGATTTCGAGAGCACGCCCGCGCCGCGACTCGCGGCGTTCGACGGGCTGTCGCGCGTCGTATCGATCGGCAGCTTCTCGAAGACGCTGTCGGCCGCGATCCGCTGCGGCTACGTCGCCGCACGCCCGGAATGGATCGAGGCGCTCGTCGACCTGAAGCTCGCGACGTCGTTCGGCAACGCGCAGATCGGCGCGAACGTCGTGCACCGGCTGCTCGTCGACGGCACGTACCGGCGCCATCTCGACAGCCTGCGCGCGCGTCTCGCGGACGCGATGGGCGAGACGATCCGGCGCCTCGCGCGCGCGGGGCTCGGGATCTGGACGGAACCGCGCGGCGGCCTGTTCGTATGGGCGCAACTGCCCGACGGGCTCGATGCCGCACGCGTCGCGCGCCACGCGCTGGACCGCGACGTCGTGCTGGCGCCCGGCAACGTGTTCAGCGCATCGCGCAGCGCGACGTCGTACCTGCGCTTCAACGTGTCGCGCTGCAAGGGGCCAGCGGTGTTCGATGCGCTTGCGCGGGCGATGGACGCGGCGCGTGCGACGGAGCGTGACGGCGTGCAGGCGAGCGCCGACGGACGCGTGCCGGCCGGTGAAAGATGAAAGCCGGCGGAAGCGCGGCGGGATGCCCCGCCGCCTGCGTCAGGCCTCCCCCGCGTGCGCCCTCGCCCGCACCTCCGCAAACGTCGTATCGACCAGCAACCGCCCCGTATCGAACACCGTCTCGAGCGCCTCGTCCCATTCGCCTTCCAGCGCACGATCGTCCCACGCAACGGGCAGCGTCGTCGTCCGATACGCTCCGGTGCGGCGATTGCGCAGCAGCGTGAGCCGCCCCTTCTTCGAGCGCTTGCCCTGATCGGTGACCGGATCCTTGCGGACGTCGTGCCACATGCCATCGCGCCGGATCGCCGAGCACTTCATCGCAAAGCGCTGCGTATCGCGGTTCACCTGCTGCAGCAACGCGCCGCCCATGCCGAACACGACATTGCCGGCCGCATAACCCGCGTCGTCGAGTGCGGAAAGAATCGCGTCGATCGACAGCTCGTCGACACCGTCGCCCTGGATCACGCGCACGCGGTTCAGCACGCGCCGCCCCTTGCCGTTCAAGGTCGAGCCGAACGACACGTCGAGCGCGCGCACGGTCTGCATCACGATCTTCACGGGGTCGCCCGAATCGGGACGCACGACGAGCGTCGCGCCGGAATCGATCACGGCCTGCCTCAGTTCGCCGCCCCACAGATCGAGCGCGGCGAACAGATCGTAGGAGTCCGACACGACCGACACGATCGCGCCGGGCAGCCCGAAGCGGCGGATCATGTTCCGGTACGCATCGGCCTCGCCTTCTCTCCCCCACGACGTGATCGTGCTGTGCTCGGCCGCCGGCACCGAGTATGCAGCCATCGGCTCGCGATAAAAACGGTTCGCGGCCAGCACGCCAAGCACCGTGTCCGAGCCCATGAAGTTCACGAGGTGCGCCGCGCCGCCGATCGCGGCCGACTCCGCGCTCGACACGCCGCGCGCGCCGAAGTCGTGCAGCTTGAACGGCAGTTGCGCGAGATCGTCGTCGGTCCTTTCGAGGAAACGGCGGATCGTCTGCCGCAGGTGCCAGCTTCGCGTCGCGACCGTCACCGGATACCAGACGCGCAACAGCATCGTCTCGAGATACGATGCGAGCCAGAACACCTTCGGATCGTCGCATTCGACGGTCATCAGCACGTTGTGCACCGGCACGACCGAACCCTCCGGCACCGCGCGGATCTTCACGGGCAGATAGCCGTCGTAGCGTTCGACGATGTAGCGCCACCCTGCTTCGTTGAACGGCACGCCGTGCACCGTGAAGAAATCGCGCGCGTCGTCGATCATCGCGTGCGTGACCGGCTTGCACAGATATTCCTTCAACAGCATCTGCAGGCCGAAGAACAGCGTGCGGTCGTAGCGGCCGCCGCGCGATTCGACGTACGAGAACATCGCCGACGAGTCGGGCGGATATTGCAGGAAGTGGGAAGCCTTGTACGAATCCGTGTTGAGGATCGGATTGGCGAGAACCGCGGCAAAGCCGCCGGGATCGTTTTGCATGGCTAGAGCTCCTCTAGGCCGTTGAAGTGCCGCCGCGTCTGTCGCGGCGGACCGGAATGCGGGGACTCAGCGGGTCACAGCTTCCCCAGGAAGTGATACGCGATGTCGAAGTGATCCTCGAACATCACGTTGCGCATCTGCGCGAATTCGTTGAGCGGCACCCAGCGCGCCTTGTCGGCGTCGTCGCTGCCCTTCACGCGCGGCAGCTCGCCGGTCGGGAAGTTGAACAGGCACGCGTGCGTGATCGTGCGGCCGCGCAGCGAGCGGGACGGGTGATCGAACACCTGCCGATCCTTGATCGAGCCGCGCAGCACGGGCTCCGGCAGCTTCAGGCCGGTTTCCTCGCGCAGCTCGCGAATGCACGCCGCATCGAGCCGCTCGTCCTGGTTCACGAACCCGCCCGGCAGCGCCCACAGGCCGCGGCCCGGTTCGCTGCGGCGGCGCACGAGCAGGATATGGCCCGAGTGCACGACCACCGCGTCGACCGTCACGAACGTGACGGGATACGGCGCGGCCGCCCATGCCTTGCGATACGCGGCGATGAATTCGGCTTCCGACTTCAGTTGCGCGAATTCCGGCTGCGTGCGAAAACGCTCGAGCCAGCCGAACACGGGTTCCGGCACGGCCCACTGCACGAAGCTGTTGGTGCGTTCTGCGAAATACTGATCGCGGATCTCGGTGGCGGAAATGTCTTCGGTCGCATCGACGTCGACGAGCTCCCATTGCGGGAACATCCGCAGGTAATACGACGTGGCGTCCTTCTCGTGGCCGATCAGCCCGACCTTGCGCTGCGCGACGTCGCCGAGCGCGGACGCGACGGCGTCCTGCACCCAGCGCACCCAGTCGCCATCGTTGTACGTCGAATCCTGCAACGGCGCGATCGTCACGCGGTCGCGCTCGGACGCGTCGAACAGCGAAGCCAGCATCTGGCGGCGCTCGTCGAACGAGAACGGTTCCTTGATGGTGCGGGGCTTGTCGGTCGACCCGATCAGCACGCACACGCGCTCGGCCCGGCTCAGTGCCGACTTCAGCACGTTCAGGTGACCACGATGCGGAGGCTGGAAACGACCAATGAAAACGAGCGCGTCGAAGCGCCGGTTCTGTTGCGTACTCATGAGGCTCCCTCAAGAGATTGAAACGCTTCGGGTCTTTCCCGAAGGGTTGGAATGAATCCTAGGTGAAATCCCGGAATGCGTCAATCGAGCACACGCTCGACTTGACCATGTCTGACGAAATGCACGGTATTGGCGGGGTACACTCGATTTCATCCTAATCCGCACCATTGCGCCCGCCATCATGAGGATCTCAGTCAGCCGGACCGTCGGTGTCGATCGCAGACGCCTCTTCACGTGGTCGCAGGATTACGCGCGGCGGCTCGTGTGGGACAGCTTCCTCACCGACGCCTATCTGCTCGACGAAACGACGGCCGACGTCGGCGTCGACGCGTTCTGCCGCAGCCAGTCGGGCGCCACGATGGTGTCGCGCTACATCTCGTACCGCCCGCCTCAGGTCGCTGCCGTCGAAATGGTCGAGGGGCCGAAGGTGCTCGAACGCTTCAGCGGAAGCTGGAACTTCACCGAACACACGCCGGGTTCGACCGAAGTGAAGTTCACGTACAATTTCCGCGCTCAGCCGTCCTGGCTGCGCTGGCTGCTCGAACCGCTGATCGGCGCGGTCTATCTCGTGCAGACGCGCCGGCGTCTCGATTCGTTCAAGCGCTGGGCCGAAGCCGAAGCGCTGCCGCGCTGATACGCACTGCCGCGCACCCGCGCGCGGTCCGGCGTGTTTGCGCCACCGCCTTCCAGATGTGTTCGCCCCCGTCACGGCTGCGTCATCTGGCATTTGCCAGATTCGCCAAACCCCGGAGAAACTGCGGGCGGCCGTTATCCCGGCGGCGAGCCCCGACCGAGAGAACGGGGCACGCCTCCCTGAAACGGTGTCGACACAAACAGAGCCTATCGGCAACAAGTGTGAAGCGCTCGCTCAAGGCAATATACCGCCGCGCGCCACCTGCTGCCGGGCCTGCGCCTGCGTACCGAGCGCGGCAGCGATCGCATCGACCGCATCGGCCGCACGCGCCGCGCCGCACATAAATGCATCGACGGCCGCGAAGCGATGCTCGGGCCACGTATGGATCGTGATGTGAGATTCGGCGAGCAGCACGACACCCGTCACGCCATGCTCGCCGCCGAAATGATGGAAGTGCGCGCCGATCACGCGCGCGCCTGCCTGTTGCGCCGCTTCGGTGAGGATCGCTTCGAGCCGTGCGGCGTCGCGCAGCAGCGTCGCATCGATGCCGGCCAGATCGGCCAGCACATGCGAGCCGAGCGTCGCGCTCGGCGGCGCGATCCCGTCGCGTGCGGTCATTTGTGCGACCCGTACGACGAGTAGCCGCTGCGCGCCGACGAACTGCCCCAGCCGCCGCCGCCCGAACCGCTGCCGCCGATCGACGCGCAACTGAACAGCGTGACGACGATCAGGCCGTAGACGCCGTAGAGGATGTACCGGATCACGAGTTGCCCCCGTCCGATGCAAAGCCCTTCCACAGCCATTCGGGCAGCCACAGCACCATCAGGCCGACCAGCACGTAGACGGAGCGGCCGCTGAACGAGAACAGCGAGCCCATGTTGAAGATCACGAGCAGCGCGCTGAACACCCACGGCAGCGGCGCAAAACTGTGCGGGCCTTTGCCGCCGAACAGGCCCGTCGACGCTGCGGCGCCCGTTGCGGCCGCAGCCGCGGCCGTCGCAAGCGCCGGCGTGCCGAAGCGTTCGGCGAGCGCGCTGCCCGACAGCGGCCGCGCACGCGACCACACGATCTCCGCAGCGCTGCGCTCGCGCGTCAGCTTGTCCTTTTGCCAGCCGTAGTCGATGATCGACGTGCGATCGCCCACCTGCACGCGCCAGTTGAACGCACCGACCACGTAGACGACTTCCGATTCATATTCCTCGCGCAGGCGGTAGGTCTTGCCGCCGTCGGTCACGTCGGACTCGCTGCCGATCGTCGGCCAATGGTCGAGCACCTGCACGCGTTCCCAGCGCCCTTCGCTCTGCACGAGCCACAGGAAACCGCGCTTCGGGTTCAGCAGCAGGTATTCGTCCCACGTCTCGTCGTCGCCCGGCACGCGGCAGCGCATCATGCCGATCACCGTGTACTTCACGCCGTCGAACGTGCCGATTGCACCCAGCTCCAGCGCGCCCTTCACCGCTTCGAGCTTGCGCTGCGCCGCGAACACGGTCTGCTGCTCGGCCGTGCACTGCACGCCCGCGTGACAACTGCCGCACACGACGTAGTCGGCCACGTTGGGCGCATACGACAGCGGTGCTCCGCAGCTCGGGCACGCGAACGGCACCATCTCCGCGCCGCGCTTCTCGCGCGTGTCGGCTTCCGTTTCGCGCAGCCCCGTGAATGCGAGCGCATCGAACTCCAGCGCCTCGCCCGAATAGACGGCCGGGCTCCCGCCGTTCGAATCGGCATCCGAATAGTCGTAGGTTGCAAACGCGTTGCCGGTCCGCAGATCGACGACGCGCGCCTCCCAGCCGGCATCGACGCGGAACGGCAGCTCGCCGTCGCCGCCCGTACAGCGCGCGGTGCGCACGTCGGACACGAGATACGCGCGGCCGCCGTGGTCGATCCGCATGCCCGGTTCGAGCGTGCCGAACGCTGGCCACGCACCGCCGGACGCATCGTCGGGCTCGCGCACCGTGACCGCGTACTGGCCCGACGCATCCGACAGCCAGCCGAATGCGCCGTCGTCGAACACGACATACCATTCGCTCCACGCGCCGGCGTCGTAGGTCATCTGGATGCGCCCGAGCACCGTGAACGTGCGCTTGCCGTAGCGGCCGGCCGTGCCGATCTGGATCGGCGACGCATCGTCGAGCACCGTGGCAAGCTCGCCGATGCGCTCGACGTCGGTGCCGCGCTTGAGCAGCGTGCTGCGGCAGAACGCGCAGACGGCCATCACCGCCGCCGCCGAGCGAAACTCGACCGGCGCGCCGCACTGGGGGCACGAAGTGCTGAACATGCGCGACGCTTACCGCGTGAGCTTCGCGAGGATCTCGGCCTTCGCGCGCGAATATTCGTCTTCGGTCACGAGGCCCTTGTCGAACAGCACCTTCAACTGTTCGAGCCGCTGCACGTAATCGGTGCCGTCGGCCGACGCAGCCGGCTGAGCGGCAGCCACCGGCGCTGCGACGGGAGCAGGCGGTGCGGCCGGCGCCGGTTGCGCGGCGCCCGCAATCTGGCCGGCCATCGCCTGCCCGATCGCCGCGCCCGCGGCGAGCCCCGCGCCGATACCGGCAATGCCGCCCGGGTTCTGCGCGGCCAGCGGAATCGCCTGCGCGGTCTGGTATTGCGTGGCGCGCGCAAGATCGCCGGCCATCCCCGCGCCGATCCGCAGGTCGAGCGCCTTCTGCAGCTCGGCCGGCAGCGATACGCTCTCGACCGCGAACGCGTCGAGCGCGAGGCCGTAGCGCGTAAACACCGGCACCAGCGCCTCGGCGATGCGCTGCGACAGCAGCGACTGGTTCGCGGCCATGTCGACGAACGGCACGTCGGCCGAGCCGAACGTCGTGCTCATCGCGGTCACGACCAGGTTGCGCAGTTGCTGCTCGAGATCGTCGACCGTGTACTGCGCGCGTGTGCCGCTGACCTCGCGGTGGAACGCGGCCGCGTCGACGATCCGGTACGAGTAGATGCCGAACGCGCGCACCTGCACGAAGCCGAATTCGCGGTCGCGGATCGTCACCGGCTGCGCGGTGCCCCAGCGGCGGCCGAGCTGCAGCCGCGTGCTGAAGAAATAGACGTCCGACTTGAAAGGCGACTGAAAGAGTTTGTCCCAGTTCTTCAGGTACGTGAGCACCGGCAGCGTGTTCGTTTCCAGCGTATACAGCCCCGGCTGGAACACGTCGGCGACCTTGCCTTCGTTCACGAAAATCGCGACCTGCGTTTCGCGCACGGTCAGCTTGCCGCCGTACTGGATTTCCTGGTCTTCCATGGGATAGCGCCAGGCCAGCACGCCGTCGGAATCTTCCGTCCATTGCAGGACGTCGATGAACTGCTTGCGGATGAATGAACCCAGACTCATGTCGGTCTCCTCGGACGCGTGGCGCGTCAGGTCAGGCAGGCGGCATTGATGATGCCGACGACGAGCGACGCGGTGCCCATCAGGCCGCCCATCGCGACGTTGCGATCCTCGATCGCATGATTCATGCCGGGTATCAGGCGCGTCAGCGCCGCATAGGTGATCAGTTGCACGACCATCGCGCCGACGGCCCAGATCACGACTTCGCCGAGCGTCGAGTTGTGCGCGATGCTGGACGCGAGCGTCAGGCAGAAACCGATCAGCGCGCCGCCGAACGACAGCGTCGCGGCGGCGTTGCCGTCGCGGATCAGCGCCAGTTCGTCGAACGGGGTGACCTTCAGGTACACTGCCGCGAACACGAGAAGCAGCACGAACGCCGACAGTAAATGAACCGCATAAAGATAGGCACTATTCATTCTTTCCCTCGGATTTTGTGCTCGGTTCGCCGCCCCGTCGCCGGCCGGCCCGTCAATGGCCGACCCACGAAAATCCGCGCCAGTATATCCACATTGCCGACCGCTGCACAACGGACGCACCATGCTGCATAAGCGTGCGCTCGTCCTGTCGATCCTCGTGCTCGCGTCGTGCGGGCTCGGCTACGAACTGATCAGCAGCGCGCTGTCGAGCTACCTGCTCGGCGATTCGATCCTGCAGTTCTCGTCGGTGATCGGCTGCTACCTGTTCGCGATGGGGATCGGCTCGTGGCTCGCGAAGTTCGTCGAGGACGACGACGTGCTCGACCGCTTCGTCGACATCGAACTGCTCGTCGGCCTGCTCGGCGGCGTGTCGGCCGCGCTGCTGTTCGCGGTGTTCGCGTGGCTCGCCGCGCCGTTCCGCGCGGCGCTCTACGCGCTGGTGCTCGCGCTCGGCCTGTTGATCGGGATGGAGATCCCGCTCGTGATGCGCGCATTCCAGCAGCGGCGCCAGGCGTTCCGCCATACCGTCAGCGAAGTGCTGACCTTCGACTATCTCGGCTCGCTCGCCGTGTCTCTGATCTTCCCGCTCGTGCTCGCGCCGCGTCTCGGCCTGCTGCGCACGAGCTTCCTGTTCGGAATCCTGAACGCATTCGTCGCACTGTGGACGACCCACCTGTTCCGCGAAGAGATCCGCAACGTGCGCGGCAAGCTGATGCGCGCGGCGCTCGTGATCGGGCTTCTGGTCGCCGGCTTCGCGCTGTCGGACCGCATCACGCACTGGGCCGAACACGGCGTGTACGGCGACGAGACGATCTATTCGGAAACGACGCCGTACCAGCGCATCGTGCTCACGCAATGGCACGACGACATGCGGCTGTACCTGAACGGCAACCTGCAGTTCTCGTCGCGCGACGAGCATCGTTATCACGAAGCGCTGATCCATCCGACGATCGACGCGCTGCCGTGGGCGAAGCGCGTGCTCGTGCTCGGCGGCGGCGACGGCCTCGCGGTGCGCGAACTGCTCAAGCACCGCAACCTCGAACGGATCACGCTCGTCGATCTCGATCCCGCGATGACGAAGCTGTTCTCGACGTCCGCGCCGCTCGTCAAGCTGAACCAGGGCTCGCTGAAGGACCCACGCGTGCACGTGATCAACGACGACGCGGTGCGCTGGCTCGAATCGAATGCCGACGTGTACGACGCGATCGTCGTCGACTTCCCCGATCCGACCAACTTCGGGCTCGGCCGGCTGTATTCGGTGCCGGTGTTCCGGCTGCTCGCGCGCCACCTGTCGGAAAACGGCTACGCGGTGATCCAGTCGACGTCGCCGTATTTCGCGCCGCACGCGTACTGGACCATCATCGCGACGCTGCACGAAGCCGGGCTCAACACGTGGCCGTACCACTGCTACGTGCCGTCGTTCGGCGACTGGGGTTTCGTGATCGCCGGCAAGCGCCGCGATTTCACGGTGCCGACGCACTACTCGGTGCCGACGCGCTGGCTCGACGCGCAGACGGCCGCCGAGATGTTCCACTTCCCGGCCGACATGCCGGCGCTGCCGATGTCGCCGAACGAACTCAACGACCAGCCGCTCGTGCGCCGCTTCGACGACGACTGGAAGCACGTGCTGCGCTGATGGACCGCCGCACGTTCCTCGTCGCGTCGGCGGCCGCGTCGCTCGCCGCATGCGGCCGCACCGGCTGGATCGAGACGACGCCGCGCGTCGGTTACCCCGGCATGCGCGAAGGCCATGCGCTGCGCGACCATGCAACCCTGCCGCCGTCGTCCGGCACGATCGAAACCGACGTCGCGATCCTCGGCGCCGGCGCGGCCGGGCTGTCGTGCGCATGGCAGCTCGCACACGCGGGCCACAAGCGCTTCGCGGTGCTCGCGGGCCCCGAATTCGGCGGCAATGCGGCCGGCGGCCGCTTCGGCGATCTCGGTTATCCGAAAGGCGCGCACTACCTGCCGCTGCCGTCGCTCGAATCCGCACATCTGCGCGACATGCTCGCCGATCTCGGCGTGATCGAATCCGCACCGCTCTCCGCGCGCCCCGTGTACGACGAGCGTGCGCTCGTGCACGCGCCCGACGAACGGCTCTTCATCGCGGGCCAGTGGCAGGACGGCATCTTGCCGACGGCCGGCCTCGGCGCCGACGAACTCGCGCAGCAGGCGCGCTTCTTCGCGTACACGGACGGGCTGCGCAGCGCGCGCGGTGCCGACGGCCGCAAGGTGTTCTGCATCCCGATCGCGGAATCGTCGCGCGACCCGCGCTGGCGCGCCCTCGACCGGCGCTCGTTCCGCCAATGGCTGCTCGACGAGGGTTACACCGCAAAAGCGCTGCACTGGTACCTGAACTATTGCTGCCGCGACGACTACGGCGCGGGATACGAGCACGTGTCCGCATGGGCGGGGCTGCACTATTTCTCGTCGCGCGGCGGCCACGCGGGCGATGCGAGCGACGGCGCGGTGCTGACCTGGCCCGACGGGCTGCACACGATGGTGACGAAGCTGACCGATTCCATCACCGCGCGCACCGGCTCGAATGCGTGGTCGAGGGACGGCTTCGCGGTGCGCGCGACCGAACGCGCGGGCGGCGTCGACGTGCTGTGCGCACGCATCGGCGACGACGGCGCGCTGTCGACGTTCACGCTGAAGGCGCGGCGCGTCGTATGCGCGATGCCGCTGTTCGTCGCGGCGCGCGTGTTTCCGCAGCTTTCCGCGTACGGCTTCGAGCCCGCACGCGACCTGCCGCCGCGCGCGCCGTGGCTCGTGTCCAACTTCCTGCTCGACGGCATGCCGGCCGAGCAAGCCGGCGTGCCGCTCGCGTGGGACAACGTCGTCTACGACGGCACGGGGCTCGGTTATGTCGTGTCGACGCACCAGTTGATCCGGATGTCGCCGCCAACGCGCTCGGTGTTCTCCGCATATCAGGCGTTGAGCACGCAAGCGCCGAACGATACGCGCCGCTGGCTCGCGCAGGCGAAGCCCGACGCGTTGCGCGAACAGGCGGCGATCGACCTGCAGGCCGTCTACGGACGCGAGCTGTGGAAACACGCGACGGCGCTCGAGATCACCGTGCGCGGCCATGCGATGGCGACACCCGACGTCGGCTTCCTGAGCCGGCCGGGGCTGCTCGCGCTGCGCGATGCGGACGGCCCCGTCGTGTTCGCGCACGCTGACCTGTCCGGACTGTCGCTGTTCGAGGAAGCGTCGTACTGGGGCATGCTCGCAGCCCGGCGCGTGCTTGCCTGACGGTCGCCATTCGTCATTGCGGTGCCGCCATCACCCGCTATAATCGCGCGACATTCCGACTGCATTGAGCAGGCCGACGGTGCTGCGCCGTGCGACGCGCCGCATGCCCTCCTCGACAACAACAATGACGAACCGAACCATCCGACGCCTTCGCCCGTTCGTGCGCGCCGCCGTGCGCGTGCTCGCGTGCGCCCCGCTGCTCGGCGCGCCGCCGGCGCTGCATGCGGCCGACACCGCAGGCACCGAGCCCGCATCCGGGCCCTACATCGTCGTCGACACCGGCCATACGCCGGCTCACCCGGGGTCCACCGGCGCGAGCGGCCGTGTCGAATACCTGTACAACCTCGATCTGTCCGCCGCGGTTGCGGAAAAGCTCGCCGCGCACGGCGACCGCGTGCGGCGCACGTCGGCCGACGGCCGCGAGATCGCGCTCGACCAGCGTTCGACGCAGGCGCCCGACGCGAACCTGTTCGTGTCGATCCATCACGACTCGATGCAGCAGCAATTCATCGACGCGGGCCGGCAGCGCGAATTCCGCGGCTTCTCGGTGTTCGTGTCTGAGCGCAATCCGCACTACGCGGAAAGCCTGCGCTGTGCGAAGGCGATCGCAGAACGGCTGGTCGCGGCCGGCGAACGGCCGTCGCTGTATCACGCGCAGCCGATCCGCGGCGAGAATCGCCCGCTGATCGACCCGCAACTCGGCATCCACCGCTTCGACGATCTCGTCGTGCTGCGCACCGCGCCGATTCCGGCCGTGCTCGTCGAGGCCGGCGTGATCGTCAATCCCGACGAAGAAGCACGGCTCGCGCAACGCGGGACGATCCAGCGCCTGTCCGCCGCGATCGCGGGCGGGATCGACGCATGCACGGCGCCGAAGTGACGGCATTGCCCATCGGGCCCAACGGTTTTCACCCAGTCAGGAGCATCAAAATGAAAAAGAAGAATCTGTTCGCATCCTGCGCGTTGTTCGCGCTTGCCGTTCCGTTCGCCGCGCACGCGGCCGGCTGTGCGAAGCCGCACAGCGCGTTCGACCAGGTGTACTGCAGCAGCACGCAGTTCTCGCAGACCGACCGCGAACTCAACGACGAATACGGCCGCCTGCGCAAGCAACTGAGCGGCGACCAGCAGGCGACGCTGAAGGCCGGCCAGCTCGCGTGGATGAAGCAGCGCGACGCGCAGTGCAGCGAAACCCGCAACAACGGCTACCTCGTGGATCTCCAGTGCGCGACCGACATGACGGCGTCGCGGCTGTCGTTCCTGCGCGAGCGCGAGCGTGAATGCACGAGCACGGGGTGCGTGGCGTCGAAGCTCGGCGAGTAAGCGCTTCGCAGGTGCCGTGTCGCGAAGCGGTTCGCGGCACGGCATGCGCTGCGCATCGAGAATCGTTCGATCAGGCAGAATACGCATGACACCGAATACGACAACGATCGACATCCGCGCTGCCACGTCCGCCGATGCCGCGGCCATTGCCGACATCCACGTCGCGTCGTGGCAGGCAACCTACACGGACATCATGCCGGCCCCATTCCTCGCCGGCCTCTCTGTCGAAAAGCGCACGACCTTCTGGCGCTGTGCGCTCGACGCCGGCCGCCCGCTCGTCGCGCTCGCATTCACGGGCAATGACGCGGCGGGCTGGATCGCCTATGGTCCGACGCGCGACACCGACAAGGATCGCGCGTGGGGCGAGATCGAAGCGATCTATCTGCATCCGTCGCATTGCGGGCAAGGAATCGGCGCGGCGCTGGTCGATCATGCGTGCCGATCGCTGCATGACGCGAGCCACGCATGGGTATCGCTCTGGGTACTCGTCGAAAACCGTCGCGCAAGGGCATTCTATGAACGCGAGGGCTTCGTCGCCGAAGACGACATCAAGACGTTCGAGATCGACGGTACGCCGATCGAGGAAGTGCGCTATTGGCGCGCACTTCCCTAATTTGCTTCTTCGACGCGCGCGGCAATCACAAAAACCACCGATACTCCCGCGCGCCGATTTCATTACGAAAATCCAGCTCTTCCTGCCGCTTGTTCTCGCAGTACACCATCACGAACTCGCTGCCGAGCCGTTCGCGCACGGCCGGATGATCCTGCATCGCCGCGACAGCCGACAGCATCTCCTTCGGAAAATCGATCCCGCTGCCGCGATCCTCGTTGAGCGGCGCGATCGGTTCGATCCGCGCATCGAGCCCATGCTCCATCCCGGCGAGGATCGCCGCGAGCACCAGATACGGATTCGCATCCGCGCTCGCGAGCCGGTGTTCGATCCGCAGGTTGCGCGCATCCGACTCCGGAATCCGGATGCAGGCATCGCGATCCTCGAAACCCCAGCTTGCGCGGCTCGCCGCGTTCACCATCGATCCGTAGCGCCGGAACGCGTTGTGATTCGGCGCGAACACGGGCATGCAATGCGGCAGCAGCGCGAGGCATCCGGCCACCGCGTGCCGCAGCGGGCGCTGCCCGTCCGCCGCGAGCAGGTTGCGCCCCGCGTCGTCGTACAGGCTCACGTGCACGTGCATCCCGCTGCCCGGCGCATGCAGGTAAGGCTTGCCCATGAAGCTCGCGCGATAGCCGTGCTGCAACGCGACGCCGCGTGTGCTGCGGCAGAACAGCGCCGACCAGTCGGCCGCGCGCAGCCCGTCGTCGGTATGGCCGAAATTGATCTCGAACTGGCCGGGCCCGAGTTCGGCGGTGATCACCGTCGCATCGACGCCCTGTTCGCACGCGGCCTCGACCATCTCGTGCAGCACGTCGGAGAAGCGCGACAGCCGCTCGATATGCATGTTCGGCTGATCGTCGCGGTCGTCGCTCAGGCGATCGCGCGGGTACTGCGGCATCCCTTCCGCGAGCTGCGCGGCGAACAGGTAGAACTCGATCTCGAACGCGACGACCGGCCGGATGCCGCGCGCCGCGAAGCGCCGCAGCACGCGCGCGAGCACCTCGCGCGGCTCGAACTCGATCGGCGCATCCGTGCCGTCCGAGCTGATCAGCATCTGCGCGAGCGGCTGCCGCTCCCAGCGCACACGCTTCAGCGTGCCGGGAATCAGGCGGCGCTGCGCGTCGGGGTCGCCGTCGTTGAAGCAGTAGTCGCCGATCTTGTAGAGGCCGCCCTGTGTGCCGAGCAGCACGCAGTTCTGCGGCAGCTTCAGCAGCGAGCCCGACGCGATCTTCTCGAGCGCATCGATCGGGTAGCGCTTGCCGTAGAAGTGCCCGGGCAGGTCGAGGCAGATCAGGTCGACATAACGAATCTCGGGGTGCGCCTGCCGGAATGCGCGGACTTCACCGACCAGCGCGGGAACGACGTCAGCCATGTCTCATCCTTTCCATGTCTTGTATGGCGGTGCCGCAGCGCGGCGAACCGGATTCACGCGGCACAGATGACAACGCACGCCGCATTTAAATCAGTACTGCAAACATGCTGTGTGGCGCGGCGGCCTGCGACACCGCCCGCCCCGCCGACGACTCAGGTGAACACCCAGATCACGCGCGTCGGTGCGTCTGTCAGGTTCGCATAACGGAACCGCTTGTGCGCAGGCAGCTGGAACGCATCGTTCGGGCCGAGCGTGACGGGCGTGTCGTCGCCGTCGATCCAGATCGTCAGTTCTCCTTCGAGCACGAAGCCGCCCTGCTCGTCGCTGTCGTCGACGGGCCGCTCGCCGCTGCTCGCGCCTGGCGCGAGATGGCTTTCGAGAACCGAAAAGCGCGAGCGCATGTTCGGCGATACGAGGATGTCGGTAATGCCGGCCGCGTAATACACGGTGCGCCGCTCGTCGGGCCGCGTGACCCACGGCACGCTGCGCGGCTTGCTCAGGCTGTAGAAATACGTGGTCGGCACGCCGAGCGCCTCGCCGATCGCGGTGAGATCCGCGACCGTCGGGCGCGACAGCCCGCGCTCGACCTGCGACAGAAAGCCGACCGAGCGGCCGATCCGCTCGGCGAGGTCGTTCAGCGTGACCTTGCGATGCTTGCGCAGGTCGCGGATCAGGATCGCCAGACTTTCTATCTCTTCCTGTTCGTTCATGATGGGTTCCGAAACGGTCAGACGGTGTCGCGCAAACGGTACCAGGCCTTGCCGATCGCTTCCAGCGGCGCGGCGAGCCGGTCGCCGCCGGGGAAGCGCGGGTTGCGGATGCGCCGGTACTGCGCGAGCAGGCGCTCGTCGCCGAGCACGGCGTCGGCGACCGCGCGCGCACCGGCGAGCGTCGGCAGCACGCCGTGCCCCGAGAAGCCCTGCAGCCAGAAACGCTGCCCGTGGCGGCCGATGTCCGGCGTGCGGCGCATGCTGATGTCGATATGGCCGCCCCACGCGTAATCGAACGGCACGCCGGCCAGTTGCGGGAACACGCGTTCGAGGTGCGGGCGCGCCGCCGCCGCGATATCGGCCGGAATGCCGCCGAGATACGTGCAGCCACCGCCGAACAGCAGCCGGTTGTCGGGGCTCAGGCGGAAGTAGTCGGGCACGAACTGGTTGTCGATCACGCAACTGTTCTGCGGCAGCAGCGCACGCGCAACGTCGGGCGCGAGCGGCGCGGTCGCGACCTGGTACGTGCCGACCGGCAGCAGCCGGCGCGCCAGGTCGCGATCGAGCCGGTCGACGTACGCGTTGCACGCGAGCACGAGCACGTCCGCGCGCACTTCACCGCGCGCCGTGCGGGCGATGTGGCCGCCGGCCGTCTCGCGGCAGTCGAGCACGCGGCTCTGCTCGAAGATGCGACCGCCTGCGCGCTCGATCGTCTGCGCGAGGCCGAGCGCGAGTTTCAGCGGATTCAGGTGGCCGGCTTCCGGATCGTGGAGTGCGGCGAGATAGCGCGTGCCGCCGATCCATTCGGGCATCTCGTCACGCCCGATCACGCGCAGCCGGTCGTAGCCCCAGCGCTCGGCCGCCTCGTCGCGGGCCTGCGCGAGCATCGCGACGCGGCGCGGCCGCACCGCGGCCCACAGGCTGCCGGGCCGGTAGTCGATGTCGAAGCCGTGCCGTCCGGGCAACTCGCGCACCTCGGCCGCGGCCCAGCGCATGCTGTCCCACAGCAGGCGCGCGCCGTCGCGGCCGAGCGAATCCTCGAGCGGCTGCATGTCGCACGACCAGCCGAGCAGCGCCTGCCCGCCGTTGCGGCCCGACGCGGCCCACGCGACACGGCTCGCCTCCAGCACGACGACGCGCTTGCCGGCGAGCGCAAGGCGCAACGCCGTATGCAGCCCGCTGAAGCCCGCGCCGACGACGAGCACGTCGGCGTCGATGCGCTCGTCCAGTTCCGGACGATGCGGGATCGGCGCCGGGTAGGTGCCGGCGTAGTAGCTTGCGACGTGACGGTCGGACTGCACGAACATGCGGACTCTCGTGAAATTTTCGCATCGAAATTTCATGAAAAACTAGCACGACAATTTCACGCAGGCAAGCGCGCGGGAAAAGCGGCGCATCAGTCCGAGGAACTAAACATGATCATGCGATGGGAGACGTTCTCGCACGCTGTTGCAGTTGCGTGCTCAAGCAGCGTGAGGACTGCGACGATCGCAAACTGCCCGAGCAGCCCGTAGCGCCCCATTCGTCCACGCTCTCCGTCCGGTTGCAAACCGCAACCGGACGGTCGACAGGTCGATCAACCTCAATTGCTGAAGATCAGACCGCGAGCGGCGCCATTGACGTAAATCCGGCCATATGTGTTCCAGTCGCCGGCCATCACGCCGAAGTCGCCGAATTGGTGCATGTCATCGTTGAAGCGCGCCCACGTGGCACCACCGTCGTCGGAATGGTAAATGCCCCAGACGCCGTTCAGCGTGCCTTCCACGTAGACCGCGGCCGAGTACGGCGAACCGGTCCGTGCCTTGCCCAAGGCGATCACGGTGGCGCCCAGCGTGCCGTTGGCCGACGCAAAGGCGCCGAGCTTCGCCCAGGTCGCCCCCGAGTCCACCGAGTGGTACACGGCCGTGCCGTCGGCCAGCCAGAGGTCGCCCTCGGCGTTCGGGTTCACCGCGATCGACGTATCCCGCCAGGAATTCCAGGCAAGGTTCGCATTCACGGAGCCCGTGTTCAGCGCGAACGTATGGCCGCCATCGGTCGACACGTAAACCTTGCCGCCCTGCCAACTCCACGACGCGCCGCCCGAATCGTACGCATAGACTTTATTGGGGTTCTTGCGGTCAGCGGCCAGGCGATAGGCCCGAGGGAAGCCGCTCCAGGTGGCGGTGAACGCAGGAAGGTTGGTTGAGGTCCAGCTCGTACCATTGTTTGTGGTGTACGACGGCACCGAGTCGGGCGGTGCCCAGGTCACGTTGTTGCGGGACGGGACCACCAGGTTCCCCACGTTGCTCTGGCTCGCCGCTGCGCCGGCAGGCAGGGACGCGAACGTCCCCCAGCTATTGCCGCTGTCGCCCGACCAGAAGCCCTTGGTGGCATGGCCGTTGGCGTTGTCGACGCCAGCGGCGGCGATGTACGTCGGATCGGACCACGACATGTCGGCCGAATTGCCGCTGCTCCATGTGCTCAAGGGGCCTTTCGTCGGCCTCGTCGAGAGGTCCGTATCGACCCACGTGCCGATGTCGCCCGCGCTGTTGATGAAGTTGTACGACGCACCGGGCGGCGCCGTGACGAGAGCCAGGGTGACGGTCTCCTCGAGGTTGTTGACTTTCGGACTCCAGATCGGCGTGGCCGACGAGGCGTTCATGGTTTCACAGATGCCGCCGCCGTGGATGTGCATGATGTGGTCGCGATTGGCGGGGTCGATCGTGACGCCCTCGACCCAGCCGGCGCAGCCACCCGCGGCAATGCCCGTATGCGGCATGCCGGCCTCGATCTCGTGCCACGTATTGCCACCGTCGTCGGATAGCTGCACGGTCTTGCCGGTGTCGTTCCAGCCGGTCATGCCCAGCGCGATGCGGGCGGTCGAGCCGAGACCGGAGACGGACAGGCCGCCAAAGCCGTTGCCGGTGGAACTGTTGAGCAGCGTCCAGGTGCTGTTGTTACTGGCTCCGTACTTGTAGAGGTAGCTGGGACCGCCGATGCCCTGGCCGACACCCGAGTTGAACACCACGTAGAAATTGCCGTCGGGCGTGCGCACGACGTGCGGGATGTAGTATCCGGACACCGTGGACGGGACCTGCACCGGCGTCCACGAGGCCCCGCCGTTGGTGGACTTGTACAAGGGCGACGTCAGGCCCGCCGCGTGGGCGTAGTCCGGGGCGACGGTAGCCCACATGATCCAGGTCGGCTGTCCGCTACCTTTGCCCGACGTATCGAAGATGACCTGTTCGACGCCGATCGGGGAATTGCCGCCGCTGACCGTGGTGGAGGACAGCCCCGTGACCTGGGCCCAGGTGCGGCCCGAATCGACACTCTTCCACAGGCCGGCCGTGCGCGATCCGTAGAACAGCGTCGAGGGATTGTTGGGGTCGACCTGCAGGCGCTCGCCGGTGGCCCGGCCGTTGTCGTTGCCGCCCACCGGGAACGGCAGGTCATAGTGTGTCCAGGTGTTGCCGCGGTCGCTCGAGATATAGATGCGGCCATTACGACCCTGCGTCACGGTTATGCCTGTCGTCATGTAGACGAGCTGGTCGTTGTTCGGGTCGAGCGCGAGGCTTTCGACACCATGGAAATCGCCCTCGCCTCCGCCGAAACCGATGCCGTCGGTGATGGGCGTCCATGTCGAGTTGGTCGCGTTCCAGCGGTACGCGCCACCAACATCGGTGCGTGCGTACAGCAGGCCCGCGTTGGTCGGATGGTAGATCAGGCCGGTGACATAGCCGCCGCCGCCCCACGTGACGCTGGTCCAGCTGGCCGCTGGCCCGTCGATCTGGCCACGCTTGGTGCCTACATAGGCTCCCGCATTGGTCGCGCCCGTGGCGCCGCCTTGTGTCCCGGTGCCGCTGCCTGCGCCTGTCGTGCTCTCGGATCCGCCACCACAGCCCCATAGCGCACATGCCATCGCCGTAGCGGCCATCCATCGTTGAGAAAACACGGTCATCAGAGAATTCCTTAAAGGAAGAGGTCCATCGCCGGGCCAGCCATCGGGCCCGGCGACAATCAAATCGCCATGAGCGATGCAATCTGCGCAGCGCTGAGCGCACCGCGATAGATGCGGAAATCGTCGATCAGGCCGTTGAACGTGGCGTCGTGGTATTGCGATTTGCCCAGCCAGTTCTGCGTGGTACTGCCAAGGCGGAACGGCGCCTGGAACATCGCCGTGTTGGTACTGACGGGCGTGCCGTCCACGTACATCGTGCCGGTCGAACCCGATAGCGTGACGGCCACATGCATCCATCGCTTGCTCGGTAGCTCGGTGGGGGCGTCGATGATCTGTTCCGGAGGGCCATCGCCGGGGCCGTTGGCCGTCATGGCAAAGCGCGCCCCCGCCCAGCCGTTGCGCAACTGCGCGCGCGGCGTGAACATCATGTAACGGTGAAAGCCCGTTCCGAAATCGAACAGGCGTGCCCACGTTTGCGAGCCGTTCCAGAACACCCAGGCCGCGATGGTGAAGTCCGACACTTCGGTCAGCAGATCGTCGGGCAACGCCACGTAGGCGCCCGAGCCGTTGAGCGAGACCGCGTTGCCGCTGCGCCCCGCTGCCCACGTTGCGCCGTTGAGCGTGCCATTGCGCCCGTTGCCCGAGCTATCGGCGGCCGTGATGCCGCCACCTTCATCAAACGCGAGGTGCGCGAGCAGCTGCTGCGCCGTGATCACTTTCACTTCGTTGGAGAGCGCCGATTCGCCCGCAATCGTTTGCGCTGTCACGACATAAAAATACGTGCCGGCACCGGCTGGCATATCGGTATAGGTCAGCAGATCGGTGATACCGCTCCGGATGGTGCTGTACGGTCCGCCGGCAATGGCGGCGCGCTTGACGTCGTAGCTGGTGGCATTGCTCGCGCCCCACCACGACAGCACCACCTTGCCCGCGCTTGCATAGCCGGTCAGGCCGGTCGGCGTTGCGGCGGGGGTGCCGGGGTCCAGCGTGCAGGTGAGCGTGCCATAGCCAAGCTGGTCGAACCCGCCACTGTTGGGCCCGTAGTTGCCGCCCCCACCCTCCGGTGCCACCGAGTCCGCCGCGCGCTTGGTGTACGGCGCCGCCAGGCCTTTGCGGTTGATGTAATGATTGGCCACCAGCGCCCAGCAGGGCCGCCCCAGGGCGCCGCCTTGCCCACCGTTGGAGAACTGCGTCTGGATGACGCCTGCGCTGTTCTCGTACGTGACAAAAGGCACCGGGTAGAACGTGCCGTCCGCCTGCGTCAGGTTGGCCTTGGCCACGTATTCCGCGCCTGCGAGGAAGCGGTTGTTGTCATGGCCGTACAGGTCGATGCCCTGATTCCAGGCCATCTCGCAAATGGCGCCGGTCAATGCAATGCCGAGCACACTGTGGCCCTGATCGCGGCCGGCTTCCTGCCATTGTCCGAGGTTGCCGGGGTGCATGTAGTACACGGCTTGCCGGATGCAGCCGTTGCTGCCGCCAGTCTTGAAATGGGTAACGGCCTCGTTGACGAGTTCGGCATCGTCGCACAGCACGCCGATGGCCAGGACGCACGCGATGTTGGCCAGGCCCCAGTTGGCCCAGTAGTGCGTGTCCATGGCGGTGTCCACACGGGTCAGGAAAGCATGGCTGACCGGGTAGAAGACATTGCGCATCATCGCCTGAAACGCGGCGAGGCCGGCCGGGTTCCAGCCGCTGTAGCTGCGCATGATTTCGGCTGCGTTGGCGAACTCGTAGCCGTAGATGCCGGCGGCGAGCGCCACGTCGCTGCCGCCAAGCGTCGTCAGCGTCGAGGCCCATTGGTCCAGATACTCCACGGCCTTGTCGGCGTAGCGTTTGTCGTCCGACACCTTCCAGCGCAGCGCGTCGCCATAGGCGGCGGCGATGTCGTTGTAGAGGGCGCCGTAATTCTGACCATGCGTGGGGTCGTTGCCACGATAGATGCCGACCTGCGGGTTCGGCTCGTTCGTCAGGCGCGTGTGACCGTTGGCGACGAGTACGTTCCAGCTATCGATCCAGGGTGAGGCCTTGGCACCCACCTTGGCGCGCATGCGCGCGAAATCCGCCTCGGTATGCAACAGACCCGGATGCGTGAAGCCCTGGATCTGCACGGTGCTCTCCTGCAGCGCGACAGGTGCCTTCTCCGGTGAAGGTGCGTCGAGCAATGTTGGCGTGGTCGCGCTCGGCTGACCGCCGCTGCGCGTCGTTGCTTGCGCGACATTCATGGCGCTGTCGCCGTCGCCCCCGCAACCGGCCAGCAAAGACGCCCCCAGCCCCACCATGAAGTGCCGGCGCGAAGTACTCCTGATATCGTCCACTTCGCACGCATTGTCCGACAGCGCTGCCCCCTTTACCTGATTGCTGTTCATATATCCATTCACTCCATGTTGTCGTTAATGATGAAAGCGCCCGGGTTCAATGTGCGCCGGAGGCGATCTGGCGCGTCAGACCTTCGACAACTGCAGCCTTGCCGACACCGGCCTGCCCGCCCGGTCACCCGCTGCGATCCAGATTCGCGTGTTCGGCGGGGGGTTTGTCGATGGCAACTCTTTTAGCTATCGCTGCCGCCATTCGCAAACCATATTGACGTTCAGGCCGTTCTCACGAGCAATCCGCGAGGTCGATGCATTCGGTCGTTTCGGTTCCGCTGCAAGGACTTTGTCAGGTCTGTTAACTATCGTGCCAGCGATATATTTCGCGGGCGTTATCCTTGCCGTTTTTCGTCATGGATTCAAGACCTCGTGCAACTGACCTGCGAATAAACTTTCGGCCCGGTCGCCGCGCTGTTCCGGTTCGATCACGAGGACAAAGCCGTCGACGACCCGAACGACACGCCGCCTGGCATCAGTGCGGTGACGCTGTGGGCCGCGCGAAGCGAAGTCGTCGAGCATGCGCACGAGACGTCCCGCAACGTCGCCGCCGTCCTGGTCAGCGAGATCGCGCGGACCGTCGAAACGTCCAACAATGCGCTCGTTGCACTCGCCGCCGATCTCGTCAACCCCGAGGTCGCGCGCATGGACGCCGGCCGCCGGTGCGCATGCGCGTTGCGGCGCCCATGGCCGACGCGACTGCTGCGGCAACCGGCATCGACGTCCAGGACCTGCCGTGCGGGCCGCTCGACGAAGCGCAGGCGAAGGCGCTGTTCGCGCGCTTCGGCGTGACACCGGTGCGCGACCGCGTCGTGCGCAACGCAGCGGACGCCGGGCAGGCGGCACGGCACTTCGGCGATCGCGTGGTGCTGAAATTGCTATCGAACCGCGTCACGCACAAGAGCCACATCGGCGGCGGCGCGGTCGGCGTGCATGCCGATGCGATCGGCGAGCGGCTCGAACGCATGCGTGCCGATGTCGAGATCGGCGCCGGTTTTGCGCCGGACGCGTTCCTCGTGCAGGAAATGATCGCGGCGACGCGCGTGCGCGGCCCCCGCCGGCGCCGTTTCACGGCTCGGGTTCGATATCGTGACGTCGGCAGTGCGTGTGTCGTACGTCGCCTTCCTCGTCCTGGGGCGGGCCGCACGATGCGAAAGCCCGCGACGCGACGGAGTGCGAACGGCCTACCGCCCGGCCGGCGGCTGCAGGATGCCGCGCGGAATCAACGCGATCAGCACGCAACTGACCAGCAGGCAGGCGCCCAGTGCGTAAGTTCCGTTGTTGATGTTGCCGGTCATTTCCTTCGCGATGCCGGTGATCATCGAACCCGTGAAGCCGGACAGGTTCCCCACCGAGTTGATCAACGCAATGCCGGCGGCCGCGGCCGTGCCGGACAGGATCTGCCCGGGAAAGGTCCAGTAGATCGGCATCAGCGCAAGGATCCCGCACGTCGCGATGGTCAGGAACAGGATCGACAGCGCCACGTTATGTGCGCACGCCGCGCTCGAGATCAGGCCGATACCGCCGATCAGCGCGGGAATCGCCGCATGCAGGCGACGTTCGCCGGTCTTGCGCGAGTGCGAGGCGTTCCACACCATCGCGAAGATTGCCGTCAGGTACGGAATGGCGGTCAGCAGGCCGATGTGCAGCGGGCTGCGCACGCCCGAAGCACGGATGATCGACGGCAGCCAGAAGGCGAGCCCGTAGAAGCCGGTATTGAACGTGAGAAGGATGAAGGTGAGCAGCCAGACACGCGGGCTGCGCAGCGCGGCGCCGATGCTGTGCGACTTGTGCGCTGCCTCGGATTCGAGGTTGCGCGACAGCACCGCCTTTTCGTCGGCGGACAGCCACTTCGCCGACTGCGGCCCGTCGCCGAGGCAGGCCAGCACGATGAACGCCACCACGATCGACGGCAGCCCTTCGAGCAGCAGCATCCATTGCCAGCCGCTCATGCCCGACAAACCGTGCGTCTGCTCCATCAGCCACCCGGAAACCACGCTGCCCAGCGTCAGGCTCAACGGGATCGCGACCAGGAAACCCGACATGGCCACGCTCTGGCGACGCGCCGGGAACCAGTAGTTCATGTACAGGATGACGCCCGGGAAAAAACCGGCTTCGCACAGGCCCAGCAGGAAGCGCAGCGTGTAGAACATGGTGGACGTCTGCACGTGGAAGAACTGTGCGAGCGGCACGATGAAGGCCATCGACGACGACACGATGCCCCACGTGATCATGATCCGCGCGATCCAGAAGCGCGCGCCGTAGCGGTGCAGCAACAGGTTGCTGGGCATCTCGAACAGGAAATAACCCCAGAAGAAAACGCTGGCGCCGAGCGCATAGACGCTGTCGCTCAGGCCCAGGTCGTCGAGCATCTGCAGCTTCGCGAAGCCCACGTTGACGCGGTCCAGGTAGGCCACGACATAGCAGAGCAGCAGCAACGGAAGGATGTGCCGCATGACCTTGCGATAGAGGGCGTCCTCGGACGAATCGGCCGCGGCCGGTGCGGCAGCGGTCTGCGTGATGGATGGCATCGGTTTGTCTCCTGATCGTGTAGGTCTTCTTCGTACCGGCGTGTTCCGGATGCACGAATGTTACCGATAACATTCCGTCGCAAAAAAAACGCCTGCGAGGCGACGGGAGCGGCCGGTGATCTGATACCGGTAACAAAACAAAGGTAGCATGCTGCGACAGGCGCGTTCAAGCCCCGACGAACGAGTGGTTACCCTAGTGCGCCGCAGGCGACCGGCGCGGTATGCCGCACCGGTATGATGTAGCCTTTACAGGCTTTCCCGATCGCGATTCCGATGCCCAGCCCCACCGCCGTCCGGCCTGCCGGACCGCCCCGCATGTCCGATGTAGCGCGCCTCGCTGGCGTATCGAAGATGACCGTGTCGCGCGTGCTTGCCGGCCACGGCGTGGCCGCCGAGACGCGCGAACGGGTCTGCCGCGCGATCGATCAGCTCGGCTACGTGGCCGATGCTGCCGCCGGGGCGCTGTCGTCGGGGCGGTCGGAATTCGTCGCGGTGCTGGTGCCGTCGCTGTCGAGCTCCAACTTCTCGGACACCGTGCGCGGCCTGACCGACGCACTCGAACCGCACGGCCTGCAACTGCTGCTCGGCGACACCGACTACGACCTGGAGCGCGAGGAACGGCTGGTGCGTTCGATGCTGCGTCACCAGCCGCGCTGCATCGCGCTGACCGGTGCACAGCACACCGATGCGACGCACAAGGTGCTCGAGCGCTTGGACATTCCCGTGGTCGAGATGTGGGACCTGCCCACGCGCCCCATCGACACCGCCGTGGGCTTCTCCAACGTACGCGCCGCGCGTGCGATGGTGCGGCATCTGGCCGATCGGGGTTACCGGCGCATCGGCTTTCTCGGCGGCGCGAGCGAACTGGATCGGCGCGGCCTCGATCGCCTCAAGGGCTACCAGGCGGAAATCAAGGCATCGCGGCTGGGCGAGCCGCGCATCGTCCGGCTCGGTGAATCGCCGATCACCATGAGCCACGGCGGGCCCGCAATGGCCGCGCTGCTGGCGCAGTGGCCGGACACCGATGCCGTGATGTGCGTGAGCGACATGTCTGCGTTCGGCGCGATCATGGAATGCCACCGGCGCGGCCTGTCCGTGCCCGCGGACATCGCAGTGGCCGGCTTCGGGAACTTCGAAGTGGCGACGTGCTGCCACCCGACCATCACCACCGTGTCGGTCGACGCATACGGCATCGGGCTGCGCACCGGCCAGGCGTTGCTGGAGGCGCTGCAGGCGCGCGACGACGGCGAACGCGCCGAGCCTCACAGCATCCGCATCGACTACACGATCGTCGCGCGGCAAAGCGCGTGACACACTGACCGGGCGCATCGGCCGCCGCACGCATCGGTGTGCGCCGATGCCGGACGGACGCGCCGCCGCGGCAGCACGCGCCCCCCCGCCCCTTCCGCTGCTCGCACGCAAAATTCCCTTCCGCCACGCAAAACCCCCGTGCTAACATCCATTGAAATGTTACCGGTAACTATCCGGCACGCATAACCGAAAACGGCCCCCTTCGGAGACAGCCCGCCATGTCACAAATCCCTCGCCGCCTGCGCAGCCAGGAGTGGTTCGACGATCCTGCGCACGCGGACATGACCGCGCTCTACGTCGAGCGCTTCATGAACTACGGGCTGACGCGCGAGGAACTGCAGTCGGGCCGCCCCGTCATCGGCATTGCGCAGACGGGCAGCGACCTGGCGCCCTGCAACCGCCACCACATCGAACTGGCCGAGCGCACCAAGGCAGGCATTCGCGACGCGGGCGGCATTCCGATGGAATTCCCCGTGCATCCGCTGGCCGAGCAAAGCCGCCGGCCCACGGCCGCGCTCGACCGCAACCTGGCCTACCTCGGGCTCGTGGAAGTGCTGCATGGCTTTCCGCTGGACGGTGTGGTGCTGACGACCGGCTGCGACAAGACCACCCCCGCCTGCCTGATGGCCGCAGCCACCGTCGACATGCCCGCCATCGTGCTGTCGGGCGGACCGATGCTCGACGGCTGGCACGCGGGCAAGCGCGTCGGCTCGGGCACCGTGATCTGGCATGCCCGCAACCTGCTCGCTGCCGGCGAGATCGACTACGAAGGGTTCATGCAGCTGACCACGGCATCGTCGCCGTCGATCGGCCACTGCAATACCATGGGCACGGCACTGTCGATGAACAGTCTGGCCGAGGCGCTGGGCATGTCGCTGCCGGGCTGCGCGAGCATTCCCGCCGCCTATCGCGAGCGCGGGCAAATGGCTTACGCCACCGGCAAGCGCGCGGTCGAACTCGTTCGCGACGATCTGCGCCCGTCGAGGATCATGACGCGCGCGGCGTTCGAGAATGCCGTCGTCGTCGCCTCCGCGCTCGGCGCATCGACCAACTGCCCGCCGCACCTGATCGCCATTGCCCGCCACATGGGCGTGGAACTGAACCTGGACGACTGGCAGCGCCTGGGTGAATCCGTGCCGCTACTCGTCAACTGCATGCCGGCCGGCGAATACCTCGGGGAGAGCTTTCACCGCGCCGGCGGCGTACCCGCCGTGTTGCGCCAGCTCGATGCGGCCGGCCTGCTGCGGCGCGACTGCCTGACCGTGTCCGGCCGCGCGATCGGCGAGATCGCCGACACCGCGCAGGACGCCGACCGCGACGTGATCCGTACGCCCGACGCGCCGCTCAAGCATGGCGCGGGCTTCATGGTGCTGTCGGGCAACTTCTTCGACAGCGCCATCATGAAGATGTCGGTGGTGGGCGACGCCTTCCGCCAGACCTATCTTGCCGAGCCGGGCGCGGAGAACACGTTCGAGGCGCGCGCGATCGTGTTCGACGGCCCCGAGGACTACCACGCCCGCATCAACGACCCCGCGCTCAACATCGACGAGCGCTGCATCCTGGTGATCCGCGGCTGCGGCACGGTCGGCTACCCGGGCAGTTCGGAAGTCGTCAACATGGCGCCACCTGCCGATCTGGTGAAGCGCGGCGTGACGTCGCTGCCCTGCATGGGCGACGGGCGCCAGAGCGGCACGTCGGCCAGCCCGTCGATCCTGAACATGACGCCGGAAGCTGCGGTCGGCGGCGGCCTGGCCCTGCTGCGCACGAACGACCGCATTCGCGTGGACCTGAATCGCCGCAGCGTCGACGTGCTCGTCGACGAAGGCGAACTCGCGCGCCGCCGCGAGACGGCAAGCTTCACGGTGCCGCAGGCACAAACGCCCTGGCAGGAACTCTACCGCCGGTTCGTGGGCCAGTTGTCCACCGGCGGCTGCCTCGAACCGGCCACGCTGTACCTGAAGGTGATCGAGCAACGCGGCAACCCGCGCCATTCGCACTGATCCAACCGACCACGACTCCTGCCGAGCTGACCATGCGTACTCTTTCCGTTTCCGACTGCCTGCCGCACGACCTTGCGCAGGCCCTGCTGATCGGCCGTGTGTGGCGGCACGATGGTACCCATGCGGGGCCGAGCGTCGTCGCCGTGCGCGGCGGCGAGATGTTCGACATCACGCGCACCGTGCCGACCACCGCGGACCTGTTCGACCGCCCCGACGCGATCGCCATCGCAGGCACCGCCCCCGGCGAGTCGCTCGGCCGCGTCGAACCGCTGCTGCAGGCGGCGCTCGACGGCGCGTCCGGCGCCACGCATCTGCTCGCCCCTTGCGACGTGCAGGCCATCAAGGCTTGCGGCGTCACCTTCGCCGTCAGCCTGATCGAACGCGTGATCGAGGAACAGGCCGGCGGCGATCCTGCCAAAGCGCGGATCGTGCGCGAAACCATCGCCGCGACCATCGGTACCGACCTGTCCAGGATCGTGCCCGGTTCGGAAGCCGCCATGCGCCTGAAGGCCGAACTCGAGCGCCGCGGCGCGTGGTCGCAATACATGGAAGTCGGAATCGGCCCGGATGCCGAGGTGTTTTCCAAATCCCAGCCGATGTCCGCAGTGGGCTTCGGCGCGGACGTGGGTCTGTTGCCCGTGTCGGTCTGGAACAACCCGGAACCGGAAATCGTGCTGGCGGTGGACAGCAACGGCAGGCCGGTGGGCGCCACGCTCGGCAACGACGTGAACCTGCGCGACATCGAAGGCCGCTCGGCACTGTTGCTCGGCAAATGCAAGGACAACAACGGCTCGTGCGCGATCGGCCCGTTCGTGCGGCTGTTCGACGACGGCTTCACGCTGGACAGCGTACGGCAGGCCAGCGTGTCGCTGCGCGTCGAAGGCGCGGACGACGGCTTCGTCCTCGACGGCATCAGCCACATGCGCGAGATCAGCCGCGACCCGGCCGACCTCGTCGCGCAGACTAGCGGCGCGCATCACCAGTATCCGGACGGCTTCATGCTGTTTCTCGGCACGATGTTCTCGCCGATCCAGGATCGCGACGCGCCCGGCGGCGGATTCACGCATCACCTGGGCGACCGCGTGACCATCTCCACGCCCGCGCTCGGCGCGCTCGTCAATACCGTGCGGCTTTGCACGGAGATCGCGCCGTGGACCTTCGGCGTGCGCGCGCTGTATGCGAATCTGGCCGCGCGCGGGCTGCTTGCTGCTTGAGGCCGGACGCTCGACAACCTGAAGGCGTACGCGTACTGCATCGACGGACTACAGGCCGGCGGCAAGCTTCGTCGATATCCTCGCGGCCGGCTGCGATGCCGGCATTCGCTACGACGAACGCCTCGAACAGGACATGATCGCCGTGCCGATCGGCCCGCGCCCGCAACGCCGCGCAACCGCCGCGGCACCGGCCTATCTCGACCGGCGCGGCCGGCCGGCCCATCCGCGCGAACTGCCCGATCATGCGTGCCTGCGCGGCCGCTTGCCAAGGCACGCCCAGCAGCCCATCGATCATGAAACGCCATCTAACCGGGACGATACTGTTCACGGAAATGAGCCACGGGCGCGGCTTTCCGCGAGTGCCGAACGGCATCCTCAGGAAATTGAAAAGCCCCCCACTTTGTTTCGCTCTCCGTGTTGATTTGCACGTAAGCACTTCGCACCCCAAGGGGTGAGCCAACGTAACGTACAATTTTTTCCGGATTCTGAAGCAACAGTCATGTTTCCCTGTTTTCGTCTGTCGCCGACTCAAATTTTTACCCTCGTCAAAATTTTGGCCGGAGAGAATGACACGCTGATACAGCGCATCACCCATCCAGGCACAGCCCCGCAAACCCTTTCAGACCCAGCCAATCGCTGACCGGGAGACAAGATGCCCACGAACCAGGATTCACGCCCGACGGACGAAACGGATCACGGAGAATTCTCGCTAAGCGAAGTCCCGCTCGAGAAACGCACCGGGTTCCTGTCGATCACGATGGTGTTGTTGAGTTTCACGTTCTTCACGGGAACGATGTTTGCCGGCGGCAAGATCGGTGTCGCCTTCGACGTCGTCGGCATGATCCAGATCGCCGTGATCGGAAACCTGTTGCTCGCCGCCTATGCGGCGTCGCTTGCGCTGATTGCCGCGCGCAGCGGCCTGAATGCCGTGCTGATGGGGCGATTCTGCTTCGGGGAAATCGGTAGCAAGCTGTCCGATTTTCTGCTCGGCTTCGCCGAACTCGGCTGGTACGCATGGGGAACCGCAACGGTGGCCATCGTATTGGTCAAGCTGCTTGGGTGGCCGGCCTCCGTTACCACGCCGCTGATGATCCTCTTCGGCTTCGGATTTTCCATCACGGCCATCATCGGATATCGCGGCATGGATGTGCTGTCGCGCGTCTCCGTGCCGTTGATGTTCGTGCTTCTGATGACGTCGATGTGGATCGCCACCCGCGATATCGGCGGCTGGGCCGGCCTCACGCACGTCGTGCCGTCTCATCCGATGCAGTTCTCGGCGGCCGTGACGATGGTAATCGGCACCTTTGCCAGCGGCGCCACCCAGGCAACCAACTGGACGCGCCTCGCACGCAGCGCGCGCAGTGCCGTGTGGGCAAGCATGATCGGATTCTTCGCGGGCAACGGCCTGATGATCGTCGCGGGCGCATACTGTGCAATCGTCTATCAGCAAGCCGACATCGTCGAGGTGATGATGCTGCAAGGCCTGTCGATCGCAGCGGTCGTGATGCTGTGCCTCAATCTCTGGACCATCCAGGGGCCGACGATGTACAACGTGGCGGCCGCCGGATGCCATCTGCTGCGCACCGAACGGCGCCGCGCGCTCGTACTGGTGGGCGCGGCGATCGGCATCGTGCTCGCGGTCGGCGGGATGTACGAGTTGCTGATCCCGTTCCTGGTGCTGCTCGGCTCGATCATTCCTCCCGTCGGCGGCGTGATCATGGCGGACTACTGGTACCGCCATCGCGGGACATACCCGTCGCTTGCCACCGCCCGCCTGCCGCGCTTCAATCCGGTCGGTCTGGCCGCGTATGCGATCGGCGCCATACTCGCCTATACATCGCCGTGGATCGCACCGATCGTCGGCATCGCGGCGTCCGCCGCCGCCTACATCGCGCTGCTGCAGATTTCCCGTGCGTTCTCCCGCGAACCGTCCGTCCAGGGTGAATGATTTCGCTTCACGCCCGCCCGGCCCCCACAAACAAAAGGAATCCTCATGAAAATCGTCAACGCCAGATTGCGCGGCCATAGCGGCCTCTTCACGATAGACATCGATACGGACACGATTCGCGGCATCGACCTCCAGCCGTCGCAGCTGACGCCGCCAGGAGACGACGTCATCGATGCAGGCAGCAATCTCGTCATCCCGCCGCTGGTCGAGCCGCATATCCATCTGGATGCGACGCTGACCGCCGGCGAGCCCGAGTGGAACATGAGCGGCACGCTGTTCGAAGGCATCGAGCGGTGGGGCCAGCGCAAGGCCACGATTACGCATGACGATACGAAAGCCCGCGCCCACACCACGATCGGGATGCTGCGCGACAACGGCATCCAGCACGTGCGCACGCATGTGGACGTCACCGATCACACGCTTGCCGCATTGAAGGCGATGCTCGAGGTCAGGGACGAGGCGCGCGATCTGATCGACCTGCAGATCGTCGCCTTCCCTCAGGAAGGCATCGAATCGTTCGAGAACGGACGTGCGCTGATGGAGCGCGCGATCGAAATGGGCGCCGACGTCGTCGGCGGTATTCCGCATTTCGAGAACACCCGCGATCAGGGTGTGAGTTCCATCAAGTTCCTGATGGATCTCGCGGAACGCAAAGGCTGTCTGGTCGATGTCCATTGCGACGAGACTGACGATCCGCATTCGCGCTTCCTGGAGGTGCTCGCCGAGGAAGCGCGGGTTCGCGGGATGGGCGCGCGCGTCACCGCCAGCCACACGACCGCCATGGGTTCCTACGACAACGCTTATTGCTCGAAGCTGTTCCGCTTGCTGAAACGGTCGGGAATCCATTTTGTATCGTGTCCGACCGAAAGCATCCACCTGCAAGGACGTTTCGACACCTTCCCGAAACGACGCGGCATTACGCGGGTGGCGGAACTCGATCGCGCCGGCATCAACGTGTGCGTCGGACAGGATTCGATCAAGGATCCGTGGTATCCCGTCGGCAACGGCAACATCCTGCGCATCCTCGACGTCGGCCTGCACGTGTGTCACATGCTCGGTTATGACGACCTGCAGCGATGCCTCGACTTCGTCACGGAGCACAGCGCACATGCGATGTCGCTGGGCGACCGTTATGGCATCGCCGTCGGGCGGCCGGCCAATCTGCTGATCCTCGATGCCGATTGCGACTATGAAGTGATACGCAAACAGGCAAAGGTGCGAATGTCGCTCCGCGCCGGGAAGGTCATCATGCAGCGCGCGCCTGAACGCATCACCTATCCTGAAGCGGGCACGCGTTGAGCGGGCAACGACAACGCTGGTCCGACATGCTGGCGGAAGAAAAGCGATGAACCCGTCCGAACCGATTGCAGGAACGCCCGCCCGGCACCACGGCCGGCGGGAAGCGCTGCGCGACACGCTCGAGGCGGCCATTCTCGCCGCTGCCGAAGAATCGTTTTCCACGTACGGCTTCGAGGGGAGTTCCGTTGCGAAGATCGCGGCGGCCGCCGGCTTGTCGAAGCAGAACCTGATGTACTACTTCCCCACGAAATTGGCGCTTTACAAACGCGTGCTGGACGACGTATTGCGCGACTGGCTGGGCAGGATGCGGGAGTTTGCGGCGCCCAGTCGCGAGCCCGCGGAAGCGATGTCGGCCTATATCCGGGCCAAGCTCGAATTCTCCAGAAATCGCCCGCATGGATCGCGGGTTTTTGCGCTGGAAATCATCGGCGGGGCAAAGACCTACGGAAAGGAAATCCGCAAGCAACTGATTCCGGTGTTGCGCGACGACATCCGGGTGCTCGAACGCTGGATCGACGAAGGCAAGGTCAGGCAGGTCGAAACGGAGCACCTGTTCTTCCTGATCTGGGCAGCCACGCAAGCGTATGCGGATTTCGCTCCCCAGATGCTGCTGGTGCTCGGCAAGCGCACGCTGGGAAGCGACGATTTCGACGCGGCTTACCGCACCATCTCGAGCCTGGTGCTCAACGCGCTGATCACCGAAGACGGAATGACCGCTTGACCGCCTCCGTCGCCACATGCATGGCGATCACGGAGGCATGCCCTGCCCCGGCACCATCAGCGCTCGCCGGGGAAATGCGGGACGACGTCGCGACGCCGTGCGCTTCGCCGTCGTGCGCTCGCCCCACTGCGGCTTGCCGGCGAACCGCCGATCAGTCGTCGTGCTTGTAGCGCTTCTTGTTCTTGTGCTTGTTGCCGCGGTAGTAATCGTTGGAGCGCGAGTTATTGCGCGACACGTGGCCGCCCAGCGCCGCACCCGCGCCGCCGCCCACCGCGGCGCCGACGAGACTGCCGGCCGTGCCGCCCATCGCGTTGCCCGCAGCGGCACCCGCGCCACCGCCCAGTGCGCCGCCGACTACGGCACCCGTGCGTTCGCGTTTGTTCGACGTCACCGCACCGCCCGCGCCACCGCCGACGGCCCCGCCGATGATTGCGCCCGTGCTTCCGCCGACCGCGTTGCCGACCGCCGCGCCCGCGACGCCACCCAGCGCGCCGCCCAAGGCATTGTTCGTGTCGCTTGCCACGGCAGGCAGCGACGCCACCGCCGTCACACCGACCACCACTGCCATCCCGGCCAATTTCTTCAGCATCTGTCTGCCCTTTCCAATTTCTGAGATATCGACGGGCGAATTTAGCATCTTTCAGGTAGGCCCACCGTGATAAAGCGTTAAATCGGGCGTTCTCCTGGCAGAAACCGCCGCCAAGCCGAATCCGGCCGGCATGTTCGCCCCCGCCACGCGCGACGGACGTTCCGCATCGGCTCCCCGGATGCCCCCCGGCGTTCTTCCTTCCCGCGCCCGCGATCCTGCATTACCATCGTGCGTCCGCCGCGCCTGCCCCCTCCGGCAAGCGAGCCCAGCCACCTCCCCGCTCCCGCACCGATGCTCGCCCTCGTCATCCTCGCCGGCCTCTGGGCCGGCCTGCAGAACACCCTCGCGGGCGGCGGCTCGTTCATCACGCTGCCCGCGCTGATCGTGTCGGGCATGTCGCCGCTCGCGGCAAACATCACGTCGACGGTCGCGCTGTTTCCCGCGCAGGTCACGACGGGCTGGGCGAGCCGAAACATGGTTCGCGGCGCGGGCAAGCTGTCGTTTCGCGCGCTGTTCGCGATCAGTGTCGTCGGCGGCGCGCTCGGCGGGCTGCTGTTGCTGAAGACGCCTTCGTCGATCTTCTCGCGCCTCGTGCCGTGGCTCGTGCTGTTCGCGACGATCGTGTTCGCGTGGGGCAGCTTTTTCCGCAAGCCGAGCGAAGGCACCGCACACCTCGGCACGATTCCCGCCGCGATCTCGCAGTTCATGATCGCGATCTACGGCGGCTACTTCGGCGGCGGGCTCGGCTTCCTGATGATGGCCACGCTGACGATGGCCGGCCTGTCGCCGCGTCACGCGATGTCGACGAAGAACGCGCTCGCGGGCGTGATGAACGCATCGGCCGTCGTGCTGTTCCTGACGTCGCCACAGTTGCATTGGGGCGCGGCACTCGCGCTCGGCGGCGGCGCGATCGTCGGCGGGCTGCTCGGCACGTGGGCGCTGCATCGCGTGAACGAACGCGTACTGCGGATCGGGATCGTCTGCATCGGCGCGTTGCTCACCGTCGGGTTGTTCGTCAAGCCGATCTGATACACGCACACCGTTGCCGCCGCAACGGCAGTCATTCCGGTTCAACGCCCGCGGCCCGGCACAAAGCGATCCTGCTCGGCGCGATGCTCGACGATTTCCTGCCGTGGCTGCCGGTCCGGGCCGGCGCGAGCGTTCAGCCGAACGGCCGCACGCCGATCAGCGGGCCATGCAGGAACAGCGCGAACACGGCCCACACGACGAGCCCGGCCACGATCGTCACCGCGTCGCCCGACAGCTTGCCAGCCGGATAACGAACGCCGTCGCGGCGATCGCGCGTACGCGACACGACGAAATCGACGAGCGCCCACACGAAGAACGCGCCGAACAGCACGACCGCGTGCACCGTGCCGTTCATGAGCAGGTGCGCAACCGCCCAGACCATCACGCCGGCCAGCATCGGATGCCCGACGAGCGTCTTGATGCGGTTCGCAGGCACATACGACGCGGCGATCAGCACGAACGCGACTGCGGTCAGCATGCCGGTGAGGTGGCGCACGCCGACGGGCGACACCCACAGCAGCGCCGCGCCCTCGCGCGCGATTCCGTAACCGCGGACGATCAGCACGAAGCCGACGATCGACGCGACCGCATAGCCGGCCTTCCAGCCTTTCTCGCCGATTCGCGCGATCATCGCGGAGCGCCAGCCGTCGGCGACGATCCGGATCGAGTGCACACCGAGGAAGATCGCTAAACCGAGAATCAGGACGAGCATCGGCTGTCTCCGTCTGGAATGATGAGTGGGGGAGCGTGCCGCGCGGCGTACGATGCGCCGTTCGCGGAGCCGGCGGCGAGGCCGGTGCGGGTCGCGCGCGGGCACGAGCGCGATCCGCGCCGATCATAAACGCCGGGGCCGCCGTTGTGAAGCATGCAGAATGTGCGGTGCGGCAAGCTTTACGCTTTTGCGTGCCCGATCTGCGGTCGCCCCGGTACCCTCATGTTTGCCGCCAGTAGCCCTTGCTGCGTCGATATTCGACGCATTGGCGTGGACGCGACGGTGCCGGCGAGCGCGCCCATCGCCGATAAGCGGGATTGACTGGCGCAGGCTTGGCGCAAACACGCGGCGAACATCCGCGCGAGCGTACGGCAGCCGCCGCGCGACGCGCGAATCGCCCGACGACCGAGTAGTGAGAAAGAAAGGAGAACAGAAATCACGAAGCCGTTGCTTCGCGTGGTCGGCACTAGGATTTCTTACGTGCCGATGACGATTTCGAAGCCAATTTGGGCGCCATGTCGGGCAACGGCTTTGCAGTCCGCTTCGATGCCGGCTTCGATTTCTGCCCCGTCGTCGATTTTGGCGCGGGTTTCGGCGAAGCTTTCGGCGCCGCCTTCGATGCCGGTTTCGGCGCTGTCTTCTGCGCCGCCCTCGCCTTGCGCTTCGGCGGCCCCGCCAGCAGTGCCGCGCGATACGCGCCGCGACACCAGTCGAACAGCGCGCCCGCATCCTCGAGCACGTCGGCCGGCGTCTCGTAGTAGCCCTCGAGCGCGACGGTACGCGTGCGTCCCGAATACGAGAACGGCCCCATCCCCGCCGCGACGAACGCCGGACGGTTCACGTCGTCCACACGCAGGAACAGCGACCCGCGCGCCAGGAAGCCGAACATCACGCCGTCGAGCCGCAGCGCAGCACCGCTGAAAAAACGCGTGACTTCGATATGGCCGAGGCTCGCGATCTGGTACGCGATCTCCTCGCCATGCGCCTTGTCCGCCTGCCAGCTCATCGGCCGCCCTTGTCCATCAAGCGGCGCCGATACAGCGCTGCGTCCACGCATCGAGCGCCGCGTCGTCGAAGCCGACGGCCGCCGCACTGCTGCGAATCTGCCGCCACGTCGCGCGATCGACCGGAATGCCGCCGGCGCCGCGCGCGGCGCGGCTCGCCTCTTCCGGCTCGCCGGGCACCTGCACCGGCGCATCGCCCGCCTGCGGCGACGCCTTCGCCCATGCGACGAACGCATCGGCTTCGCGCTCGGCATCGGCCGCGTCGAACGCTTTCGGGTCGATCAGCACCGACAGCATCCCGTTCACGATCGCGCTCGTCTTCTGCAGCGTGCCGCCGTACGTCGTATGCCCGCCGACGAGCGCGCCGCCGAAGATCTCGCACATCGCCGCGAGCGCGTAGCCCTTGTGCAGCCCGAACGGCAGCAGCGCACCGAACGGCTGCTCGTGCATCACGGCCGGATCGTCGGTCGGCTGGCCGCGGTGGTCGATCAGCGACCCGGCCGGCACGCGCTTGCCCTGGTTGTGCGCGACGCGCGTCTTGCCGTATGCGATCGCGCTCGTCGCGAAATCGAGCAGCAGCGGCTGCCGGCCCGCACGCGGATACGCGGCGCAAAACGGGTTCGTGCCGAAGCGCGGATCGGTGCCGTGCAGCGGCGCGACCAGCAGGTCGCCCGGCACGTTGACGAAATGGAACGACACGAGCCCCGAGCGCGCGCACTGCTCGGCCCAGTGCCCGATGCGGCCGAGGTGATGCACGTCGCGCAGCCCGATCGCGCAGATGCCCATGCGCCGCGCGCGCTCGATTCCCTCGACCATCGCCTCGAACGCGATCACCTGGCCGAAACCGCGCCCGCCGTCGATCGTCAGCACCGCGCCGCCGTCGCGGACGATCGACGCGTGCCCGTTCAGCTGCAACTGCCCTTCCCGCCACGACGCGACGTAGTTCGGGATCATCCCGATCCCGTGCGAATCGTGGCCCGCGAGATTCGCGCCGACCAGATGATCGGCGACGAGCCGCGCTTCGCGCTCGCTGCTGCCGGCCCGTTCCCAGAGTGCCGCGACGAACGCGTGCAGCGGTTCGGCGCGCATGCGCAGCGGTTCGGTGTCGGGCGTCGGCAGTGCGGTCATCGGCAGGGTTCCGTCAGGTCGGATCGGGTTGGGCAATCGGGACGTCGAACGGCCGCGACGATCAGCGCGCGGTCGCGATCACGTCGGCAACCGCCGCGGTCAGCTTCTTGGCGTAAGGCACGTGCAGGAACTCGTTCGGCCCGTGCGCGTTCGACTTCGGCCCGAGCACGCCGCACACCATGAACTGCGCGGACGGGAAGCCTTCCTGCAGCACGTTCATCAGCGGGATCGTGCCGCCGAGGCCCATGTACGCGCAGTCCGCGCCGAAATGGCGGCGCGACGCGGCGTCGAGCGACGACGCGAGCCACGGCGCGAGATCCGGCGCGCTCCAGCCCGTCGCGGCGCCCGCGTCCGGCTTGAACGTGACCTTCGCGTTGTACGGCGGATCGAGTTCGAGCAGTTCCTTCAGCTGCTGCACGGCCTGCGCGGCATCGACGAGCGGCGGCAGACGCAGCGACAGCTTGAACGCGGTGCGCGGACGCAGCGCGTTGCCCGCATCGGCGAGCGCCGGCATGCCGGCCGCGCCCGTCACCGACAGCGACGGACGCCACGTCGAATTCAGCAGCGCCTCGCGCGGATCGGTCGTGGTCGGCAGCACCGGCTTGCCGTCCGCGCCGCACGCCCACGGCAGCCCCTTCCATACAGCATCGCCGAGGATCGCGGCGGCCACGTCGGCTTCGCGCACGCGGCTCGACGGGATCTCGCAATGGAACACGCCCGGCAGCAGGTTGCCGTTCTTCGCGTCCTCGAGACGCTCGAACAACTGGCGCATCACGCGGAAGCTCGACGGCGCGATGCCGCCGTAGACGCCCGAGTGGATGCCTTCTTCCAGCACCTCGACCTGCAGGTCGCCGGACACGAGCCCGCGCAGCGACGTGGTGAGCCACATCTGGTCGTAGTTGCCGGCGCCCGAATCGAGACACACCACGAGCGACACCTGGCCGAGCCGGCCGCGCAGCGCGTCGACATACGGCAGCAGGTCGTAGCTGCCCGATTCCTCGCAGGTCTCGATCAGGCCGACGCAGCGCGGCCGTTCGATGCCCTGCTCGTCGAGCGCGCCGAGCGCCGCGAGGCTCGCGTAGATCGCATAACCGTCGTCCGCGCCGCCGCGGCCGTAAAGCTTGCCGTTCTCGAACTTCGGCGTCCACGGGCCGAGGTCCGCGCGCCAGCCGTCGAATTCGGGCTGCTTGTCGAGGTGGCCGTACAGCAGGATCGTGTCGGTACTGCCCGAGCGCGTGGCCGGCGATTCGAAGAAGATCACCGGCGTGCGGCCCGGCAAGCGCACGATCTCGAGCTTCAGGCCTTTCACGGGCTGGCGTTCGGCCCACTGCGCGGCATCGGTGACGACGCGCTCGAGATAACCGCGCTTCTCCCAGTCGGGATCGAACGCGGGGCTCTTCGCGGGGATCGCGATGTAGTCGGTCAGTGCGTGGAGGATTTCATCGTTCCACTTGCGCTCGATGAAGGTAACGAGCTTGTCATGGTCGAGGACGGGGGTAGTGTCGACGGAGGTCATGGTGGGGGCCTGGATCGGGCTGACGAAAATCCAGATCATACGCCGTTGATCCGCCGTCCGCGCCCCTTCCGCGTGCGTTCAGATGGCCTGCGGGAACGCGTCGCGCAGCCCCGCCGCGCATGCGAGCGAACCGACCATCGGGGCCTGGATCAGCGGCAAACGGGAAGGCAGCATCGTCATTGAAATCACCCTTCGGAAGAAATTGTTGTCGCGCGCGCCGGCGGCGCACTTCCAATGCACCCCAGTATGACTTGTGCTTCCCCGGCTTTGCGCACGACACGCACGGCGTCGAAGTCGAGGACGATGTTTACCTGATCGCGTGGATCCGGCAAGCCAGGCGCGATACGAACACGCGCCGAGCGTGCTCGGTCGGGCGCCCGCTATCTTCCGCCGCGATCCATCCCGCGCCGGTACGCGGCCGGGCTCGTCGCCGCGACGCGCCGGAAATGCCGGCGCAATGATTCCTCGGAGCCGAACCCCGCGCGCGCCGCGACCTGCGCGAGCGGCAGCGCGGGTTGCGCTTCGAGCATGTCCTTCGCGACGTTCACGCGTTCGCGGATCAGCCACGCGAGCGGCGACATCCCCGTCGCATCCGCGAATTGGCGCTGCAGCGTACGCGTGCTCATCGCGGCCTGCGCGGCGAGCGACGCGAGCGTGTGCGGCTCGGCCGCGTGCGCGCGCATCCAGTCGATCAGCTTCGCGAGCCGGTCGCTGCCGCCCGGCGCGACCGGACGCGGCACGAACTGCGCCTGGCCGCCGTCGCGATGCGGCGGCAGCACGAGGCGTTGCGCGACACGGTTCGCGATGGCGCCGCCGTGATCGCGGCGCACCAGATGCAGCAGCATGTCGAGCCCCGCCGCCGAACCGGCCGACGTAACGATCTGCCCTTCGTCGACGTACAGCGCATCGGGATTCACGCGCAGCGCCGGGTAACGCGCCTGCAGGCGCTGCGCGTAACGCCAGTGCGTCGTCACGGTGAGCCCGTCGAGCACGCCGGCCGCCGCCAGCACGAACACGCCCGAACAGATCGAACAGAGCCGCGCGCCGCGCCGATGCGCGGCCCGCAGCTTCTTCAGCAGCGGCTCCGGCGGCAGTTCGTCCGGATCGCGCCAGCCGGGAATCACGATGGTGTCCGCGCGATCGAGCGTCGCGAGCCGGTACGGCGCGGCGACCGTGATGCCGCCCGCCGCGCGCACGGGCCCCGGCTCGCTCGCGCACACCGCGAAGCGATACCAGTCGACCCCGAGTTCGGGGCGTTCGAGTGCGAACAGTTCGACCACGCAGCCGAATTCGAACGTGCAGAGGCGATCGTAGGCGAGCGCGACGACGAGATGATTGTGCATGGCGCGATGTTACCGGAACTTGTCGATCGCGCCACTGCCGCGAACCGCGCCGAACCGCGATACTGCCCTCCATCCCGGCACATTCCGCGCCCGTTCATCCAGGAGAGCCTGCCCATGTCCTTCGTCACCGACGTGCCCGCCGCCGACAGCCCCGCCGCCCTCGCGCATTTCGAGGCATCGCTGCGATTCGAGACCGATTGCTGGGACGTGCACGACGCGCTCGCGTCCGGTTCGCCCGATTTCGTGCTGCTCGACGTACGCGGCCCCGACCAGTTCGCCGCCGGCCACGTGCCCGGCGCACGCAACCTGCCGCGTCGCAAGATCGTCGCGGGCAAGCTCGCCGGTTATCCGGCCGGCACGCTGTTCGTCGTCTACTGCGCGGGCCCGCACTGCAACGGCGCCGCGCGCGCGGCGATCGAACTCGCGCGCCTCGGCCGCCCCGTCAAGCTGATGATCGGCGGCGTGACGGGCTGGCTCGACGAAGGTTTCGCGTTGAGCAACGAACTGCAGCCAGCGGACGCCGAAGCCCGCTGATCGTTATTAAAAACGCAACAATCAATTGCCGGCACACAAACGGAAAAAGCGCGACAATCGGCCACATTGCAGTTCGGACGGAGCAGCACAATGAATGATGCAGTCCTGATTCAAGTGGCCGGTTCGGTCGTCGCGATCGCGCTCTATTTCCTGCCGGCCGTCATTGCCGACCGGCGCGGCCGGCACGACAAGCTGACGATCGCGATGTTCAACGCGCTGTTCGGGTGGACCGGCATCGGCTGGCTGATGACGCTGTACTGGGCGTGCCAGTCGAACCCGCGCACCGATGTCGCGCAAACGATCCTCGCGAAGCGCCGCGGCATCAGCATGCGGACCTTCTCGACCGGCCTCGTCGAACGCGTGCAGCGCCGCGTCGCCGCCCAGGAGCAATGGGCGGAGAAGCAAGGCTGCCGCTAGCAGGCTGTTGAAAAACGCCTCGTCTTGATCACGAGGTCGCTGCGCAAAAGGATTTCGTATGCGATTGGCTGCTGAGTTGGCGACGGATCGTCGAAGCTGGACCGCTC
>NZ_JBFPFS010000034.1:0-81416 GCF_047978125.1 Burkholderia sp. LFS061
GAGACAGGTCCAGCTCCGGCACGACGCGCAGCGCGCCCCGCAACGGGCCGGGCGCGTCGCGCAATGCGTCGGCGATCGCGTCGCGCCCCGCCGCCTCGTCGACGCGCACGAACGTCATGCCGGCGCCGCCGCGCGCGAACCTTGCCTCGAGCGCGGCGCAGCGCGCGGGCGTGCCGACGAGCAGCCAGACGCCCGCCGGATCCTCCGGCCCGACGGCTGCGTCGACCGGCGTCCATTCGATCGCGTGCTCGGTCGGCTCCGCCGCCTCGGGCGCCACGTCGAGCACCGGCTCCGCGAGGCGGCGCAGCGTCATGCCGCGCACCTCCATCACCGGCGCGCCGTCGTCCGCGAAAAGGCGCAGCGTCGCGCGGATCGTGTCCGGCTGCGCGTCGCCATCGCGGTCCAGCCAGACGGCCACCCGCGACGCGGCGAACGGCCGGGTACCGCTCGACAGCATGACCTCGTCGAACGCGAGCGGCACGAAGGCCCCGTCGCGCAGTTGATAGACGAGGCACGCGGCGCTCGCCTGCAGCGCGGCGTCGAGCAGGCCGGGATGCACCGCGAGCCCGTTCGTCGTCCCCTGGTCGACCAGGGTCGCCTCGGCGCGATACGCGCCGTGACGCACGTCGGCGAGCGCCTGGAAACTGCCGCCGTAGCCGAGCCCGCGCCGCGCGAATTGCGCGCGCAGCGCGGCGCCGCCCAGGTGCCCGACGAGCGCGTCGTCGGCGGCGTCGAACGGCGGCGCGCCGGCTTCGCGCGCGACCGGCGCCAGCTCGCCGCGCGCATGCTCGGTCCAGCCCGCTTCCGTGCGCGCGGCGTCGCCCCGGCTGTGGATCGCGAAGCGGCGCGCACCGTTCGCCGGCGCGGAGACGACCAGCTGGATCACCCGGGTCTCGTCCTCGGCGAGGCGCAGCGGCGCGCTCAACACCACGTCGCGCACGCCCGTCGCGACGCCGTCGCCCAACGCGTCGCACGCTTCGAGCGCGAGGCTCAGGTAGAAGCTGCCCGGCACCAGGATCGCTCCGGACAACCGGTGGTCGCGCAGGAACGCGTGGCTGCGCGCGCTGCAACGCTGCTCGAACACGATCGTGCCGTCCGCGACGTCGACCCGCGCGCCGAGCCCGGACACCGCGACGCCAGGCGCACCGCCCGCGGTCTCGGCATCGTCCGGTTCGACCCAGTAGCGCTTGCGCTGGAACGGATAGGTCGGCAACGCGACCTTGACCGGCCGGTCGACACGATGCAGCGCTGCCCAGTCCAGCGCCGCGCCGCGCACATACAGCGCCGCCGCGCTCTCCAGCATCTGCTCCACCTCCCCGCGTCCGGGGCGCAGGCTCGCCAGCAACACCACCTCGCTGTCCAGCCCCAGCGTCTGGCGCGCCAGCGCCGTCAGCGTCGGACGCGCTCCGATCTCCAGCACCACATCCACGCCCTGCGCCGCCAGCGCCTCGATCCCCACGCCGAACCGCACCGGCACGCGCGTATGCTCGACCCAATACCCCGCCGTCCCCACTTCCGCGCCCGCCATCGCGCCGCTCACGTTCGACACCAGCGGCAGTTGCGGCACCCACAGCCGCGTCGCCTTCAGCACCTCCTCGTACGCCCCCAGCATCGGCTCCACCAGCGGCGAGTGAAACGCGTGCGAGCCCGGCAGCAGGTCCGTGCGCACCCCGTCCTGCGCCAGCCGCGCACGCAGCGCCTCGATCTGCTCCGACGTCCCCGCCACCACCTGCTGCGACGGCCCGTTCAGCGCGGCGATCACCAGCCCGCCGCCCTGCTCCGCCAGCCGCTCGCGCAGCGTCGCCGCATCCAGCATCACCGACAGCATCGCCCCGCCTTCGCAACGGCCCTGCATCAGCCGCCCACGGCTCGCCACCAGCTTCAGCCCCGCCTCCAGCGTCAGCACCCCCGCCGCCTGCGCCGCCATGTACTCGCCCAGGCTGTGACCCATCACCACCTGCGGCGTCACACCCCACTCCTCCCACGTCCGGCGCAGCGCATACCCCAGCGCGAACAGCGCCGGCTGCGTGTAGTCCGTGCGGTCCAGCAGCCCCGTCCACGCCCCGAACAGCACCTCCAGCAGCCCCACCTCCAGCTCGCCTTCCAGCAGCCTCGCGCAGTCGTCCAGCGCCGCCCGGAACACCGGCTCGCGCTCGTACAGCTCACGGCCCATCCCCGCGTATTGCGAGCCCTGGCCCGTGAACAGCATCGCCACCCGCGGCCGGCGGTTCCGGTACACCCCGCGCAGCAGCGCCGGCTGCTCACCGCCCTCGCCGAATGCGCGCAGCCGCGACACCAGCTCCGAGCGCTCGCGCACGACCCACGCAGCGCGCTGCTCGAACGCGCTGCGTCCCGTGTTCGCCGTGTAGCAGATCGACGCCAGATCCACCGAGCCCTGCTCCACGAACGACGCATAGCGCGTCGACAGCGCGCGCAATGCCTCCTCGCTGCGCGCCGACAGCGTCAGCACCTGCGCGCCGCGACCCGCGACCGCCGCTTCGCGCGCCACCTCCGGCGCCGATTCCAGAATCGCGTGCGCATTCGTGCCGCTGAAACCGAACGAACTCACGCCGATCATCTTCAGCGGCGCGTCGTTTTCCGTCAGGCGCGTCGGCACCGCCAGCCCGCTGCTCGCCCAGTCGAAGCGGGGGTTCGGATCGGTGAAGTTGAGGCTCGCGGGTACCCGCTGGTGCTGCAGCATCAGCACCGACTTGATCAGCCCCGCGATGCCCGCGGCGGCTTCCAGATGGCCGATGTTGGTTTTCACCGAGCCAACCAGCAGCGGCCGCTGCGCGGTGCGCCCGCGCCCGTACACCTTCGACAGCGCGGCCAGCTCGATCGGGTCGCCGAGCGGCGTGCCCGTGCCGTGCGCCTCGACGTAGCCGATCGCGCCGGCCTCGACGCCGGCATCCTTCAGCGCGGCTTCCAGCAGGCGCTCCTGCGCCCGGCCGTTCGGCACAGTCAGCCCGCTGCTCGCGCCGTCATGGTTGATGGCCGTGCCGCGAATCACGGCCAGGATTCGGTCGCCGTTCGCGCGCGCGTCGTCGAGCCGCTTCAGCACGATCACGCCGGCCCCTTCGCCGCGCAGATAGCCGTCGGCCGCCGCGTCGAACGTGTGGCAGCGGCCGGTCGGCGACAGCGCCCGGATCTTGCAGCAGAACACCGTGGACAGCGGCGACAGCATCAACGCGACGCCGCCCGCGAGCGCCATGTCGCATTCGCCCATGCGCAGGCTCTGGCACGCCTCGTGGACCGCGACCAGGCTGGCCGAGCATGCCGTGTCGACGAGCATCGTCGGCCCCTCGACGCCGAGCACGTAGGCGAGCCGGCCTGCCGCGATGCTCGGCGTGTTGCCGAGCCCCGCGTACGCATCGACGCGCCGCGCGTCGCGACCGAACGCGAGCCGCTCGTAGTCGTGCCAGCTCACGCCCATGAAGACGCCGCACGACGCGCCCCGCACCGCGCTCGGCGCGATCCCGGCATGTTCGAGCGCTTCCCAGCCCACTTCCAGCAAGAGCCGCTGCTGCGGATCGAGGGACACGGCCTCGCGCTCCGAGATGCCGAAGAACGCCGGGTCGAAGCCGTCCACCGCGTCCAGGAAGCCGCCGCGCCGCACGTACATCTTGCCCGGCACCTCCGGATCGGGATCGAAGAAGTGCTCGACGTCCCAGCGGTCCGCCGGAATCTCCGTCGTCACGTCCCGGCCGTTCGACAGCACGTCCCAGAACGCGTCCGGGCCCGCGACGTCGCGCGGAAAGCGGCAGCCGATGCCGACGATCGCGAGCGGCTGGCGCTGGGCCCGCTCGAGTGCCTCGACCCGCTCCCGCGCGAGCTTGAGCGCCTGCGCGATCCGTTGCTGCGTTGTAGTCACCTTGATGTCCCCGTGTCTGTGCGCGTGATGCTCAACGGCGCAGCGACGCCTCGAGGCGCGCCAGTTCCGCGTCGACGTCGTCCGCCGCCTCGTCCGCCGCCTCGTCCGCCGCCTGTCCCGCCGCCTGTCCCGCCGCTTGCCCCGGATTCCCGGCCCCGGCCGCCGGCACCGGCTCGTCCGCCGCCGGCACGCGTTCCGCCTTCAGCCGTTCGAACAGGAAGTCGGCGCCGAGCTCGACGTTGCCGTAGTCGAACGCGAAGGTCGCGGGCAACGACAGCCGCAGGTCGCGCTGCACCTTGCTGCGAAACTCGACGGCAGCCAGAGAATCCAGCCCGAGCTCCAGGAAGCCGCGGGTTGGCGCGACCTCCTCGGCGGTGCGGCCGAGCATCACCGCGATCTGCGCCTGCAGATAGGTCGCCAGCGCGTCGTGCAGGGCCGGCAGCGCCAGCGCGTCGAAGCGGTCGCGCACGTCGTGGGTCGCGACGGGCGCGGCGTCGGCCGCCTCCTTCGGGAACCAGTCGGCGAGCAGCTTGCACACGCCCTCGGACGGTTCGGTCTGCGCATAGCGCTGCCAGTCGTCGTTGCCGATCACGACCGTGGCCACGTCGGCGCGCCGCGCCGCTTCGACGTACTTGAGGAGCTCGTCCGGCGACAGCGCCTGCAGACCGCGCGCGGCCGTCTTGTCGCGATGCGCGCGATCGAGCGCGGCCGCCATCCCGACTTCGGCGAACGGCCCCCACTGGATGCTCGTGGCCGGCAGCCCGAGCGTGCGGCGGGCGCCGACGAGCGCGTCGAGGTACGCGTTCGCCGCCGCGTAGTTGCCCTGCCCGGCGGTGCCGAACAGCGCGCTGATCGACGAGAAGCAGACGAAGCAGTCGAGCGGCGCGTCGAGGCTCAGCGCATGCAGGTTGAGCGCGCCCGCGACCTTCGCGTGGAACGGCACCGCGAACTCCGCCCACGACTGGCCGCCCAGCACTCCGTCGCGCAGCGCGCCGGCCGCGTGGAAGATGCCCTTCAGCGGCAGCGGGCCGGACAGCACGGTCTCGTGCCATGCGGCGCGCAGCGCCGCGAGATCGGCGACGTCGCAGCGGGCCAGCTCGACCGTGCAGCCCTGCTTGCGCAGCGCGTCGATCGCGGCGGCCGCGGCGGCGTCAGGGGTGCCGCGCGACATCAGCACGAGCCGTTTCACGCCGGCCTGCGCGAGCTGCTGCGCAAGGCGCAAGCCCAGCCCGCCGAGCCCGCCCGTGATCAGGTAGCTGCCGTTCGGCTCCAGCGGCGGCGCGTCCCGACGGGCCGGCTTCGCGCGCGCAAGGCGGGCAACATGCACGGCGCCGTCGCGGATCGCGAGCTGCAGTTCGTCCGGCGCGGCGTGCAGCAGCGGCGCCAGCGCCGCGGCCGGGTCGGCCGTCGCGGGATCCAGGTCGATCGTGCGGCAACGCCATTCCGGATGCTCGGCCGCGACCACGCGCGCAAGCCCGGCCAGCGTCGCCTGTGTCGCGCGCTCGACGTTCAGCGTGCCGCCCGGCTCCTGCGCGCCACGGGTGACGAAGCTCACGCGGGCCGGCCTGCCGGCCTGCGCCAGCGCGCCGACGAGCGCGAGCGCGCCGCCGCACAGCCGCTCCTGGACCGCGAGCGGGTCGGCCGGCGTGTCGGCCTCGGCACCGAGGTCCAGTGCTCGCAGGTCCACGACATGCAGCGTGCCCTTGCCCGCACGCGCCGCGACCGCGCGCAGCGCTTCGCGCCATGCCGCCTCGCTCGCCGGATCGGCCAGCGGCACGGTCAGGTCGTCGCCGGTGTGCGATGCCGCATCGACCTGCACGCAGCGCACTCCCGCGCCACGCAGCCGGGCGGCCAGCGCCGCGCCGGTTCCCGCGCCGTCGCCGACGACCAGCACGCAGTCGTCGGCCGGCAGCGGCGGTGTCGCCAGGTCGTCGAGGCGCTGCCAGCGGGTCGCGAACAGGCGATCCGTTCCGTCGCCCTGCAACAGCGCGTGCACCGCGCCCCGATGCAGGCGGCGCACCTCGAAGCCGCGCACGTGCGCGATCACGCGCCCCGAATCCTCGAACACCCGGATATCCGCGGTCACGCCGTTCTCCTCGCCCTCGCCCTGCCGGACGATCCGCGCATGGACCCACAGCCGGTCGGTCGCGGGGCGTCCGTACAGGCGATAGCTGTCGATGCTGAACGGCACGTAGATGTAGTCGGTCTTGAGCAGCTCCTCGGTCGCGAACTGCCAGCAGCTGTTGAGCAGCTGGAAGCCGGATTCGACGAGGCCGGCGTGGAACGGCCCGTCGATCGGTTCGAGCAGCGCCGGCAGGCGCGTGCGACACAGCGCCTCCGCGTCGCCCCGCCAGATCTCGTCGATCCAGCGGAACGAATTGCCCGTGTCCATGCCGGGAATCCACACTTTCGAATAGAAGTCGGCGCCCGACAGGTAGTCCGCACAGCGCGCCTTGACCGCGTCCAGCTCCGATGCGTCCGGGGCCGGCGGCAACGCACGCGGGCCGCGAATGCTGCGCGCCTCGACGTGGAGGGTCCAGGCCGCGTCGTCGGCGGGATCGCGTTGCGGCGCGAGCGTGATCATCTCGATCGCGTGCGACTGGCCGGCCGCCGGCGGCCGCATCACGATCTGCACCGTGCGCCGTCCCGCCTCGGGCATCACGAACGGCCGCAGGAACAGGATTTCGTCGACGACGCAGCCGGCTTCGCCGTAGACCGCCTCGGCTGCTGCCAGGAACATTGCGATGTGCGACGCGCCGGGCACGACCATCGCGCCGAACAGGCGATGGTGGTCCACGTAGGCGGGCCAGTCCGGGCGGAATTCGGCCTCGAAGCGCACCTCGGTCGAGCGCGGCAGCTTCAGGCGCCGGCCGAGCAGCGTGTGCAGGCCGCCTTCGTCGGACGCCGCGTGCCGGTGCGCGGACGCATCGGCGTGCTGGCTCGCATCGACCCAATGGCGCTTGCGCTGGAACGGATAGGTCGGCAACGCGACCTTGACCGGCCGGTCGACACGATGCAACGCTGCCCAGTCCAGCGCCGCGCCGCGCACATACAGCGCCGCCGCGCTCTCCAGCATCTGCTCCACCTCTCCGCGCCCGGGGCGCAAGCTCGCCAGCAACACCACCTCGCTGTCCAGCCCCAGCGTCTGGCGCGCCAGCGCCGTCAGCGTCGGACGCGCTCCGATCTCCAGCACCACATCCACGCCCTGCGCCGCCAGCGCCTCGATCCCCACGCCGAACCGCACCGGCGCACGCGTATGCTCGACCCAATACCCCGCCGTCCCCACTTCCGCGCCCGCCATCGCGCCGCTCACGTTCGACACCAGCGGCAGTTGCGGCACCCACAGCCGCGTCGCCTTCAGCACGTCCTCGTACGCCCCCAGCATCGGCTCCACCAGCGGCGAGTGAAACGCGTGCGAGCCCGGCAGCAGGTCCGTGCGCACCCCGTCCTGCGCCAGCCGCACACGCAGCGCCTCGATCTGCTCCGACGTCCCCGCCACCACCTGCTGCGACGGCCCGTTCAGCGCGGCGATCACCAGCCCGCCGCCCTGCTCCGCCAGCCGCTCGCGCAGCGTCGCCGCATCCAGCATCACCGACAGCATCGCCCCACCTTCGCAACGGCCCTGCATCAGCCGCCCCCGGCTCGCCACCAGCTTCAGCCCCGCCTCCAGCGTCAGCACCCCCGCCGCCTGCGCCGCCATGTACTCGCCCAGGCTGTGACCCATCACCACCTGCGGCGTCACACCCCACTCCTCCCACGTCCGGCGCAGCGCATACCCCAGCGCGAACAGCGCCGGCTGCGTGTAGTCCGTGCGGTCCAGCAGCCCCGTCGACGCCCCGAACAGCACCTCCAGCAGCCCCACCTCCAGCTCGCCTTCCAGCAGCCTCGCGCAGTCGTCCAGCGCCGCCCGGAACACCGGCTCGCGCTCGTACAGCTCACGGCCCATCCCCGCGTATTGCGAGCCCTGGCCCGTGAACAGCATCGCCACCCGCGGCCGGCGGTTCCGGTACACCCCGCGCAGCAGCGCCGGCTGCTCACCGCCCTCGCCGAATGCGCGCAGCCGCGACACCAGCTCCGAGCGCTCGCGCACGACCCACGCAGCGCGCTGCTCGAACGCGCTGCGTCCCGTGTTCGCCGTGTAGCAGATCGATGCCAGATCCGCCGAGCCCTGCTCCACGAACGACGCATAGCGCGTCGACAGCGCGCGCAATGCCTCCTCGCTGCGCGCCGACAGCGTCAGCACCTGCGCGCCGCGGCCCGCGGCCGCCGCTTCGCGCGCCACCTCCGGCGCCGATTCCAGAATCGCGTGCGCATTCGTGCCGCCGATCCCGATCGAACTCACGCCGGCCACCCGCACGCCGCCCTCGGGGCGCCACGCGCGCAACTGCGTATTGACGAAGAACGGGCTTGCGTCGAACGGAATGTCCGGATTGGTCTGCGTGCAGTGCAGGCTCGGCGGAATCTCGCCGTGAAATACCGTAAGGACCGCCTTGATCAGCCCGGCGACGCCCGCCGCCTGATCGAGGTGTCCGATGTTGGTCTTGACCGAGCCGATCGCGCAGAAGCCGGTGTCCGCGGTCGACGCGCGGAATGCCTGCGTCAGCGCGGCGATCTCGATCGGATCGCCGAGCGGCGTCGCCGTGCCGTGCGCCTCGACGTAGCCGATCGCACGCGGATCGATGCCGGCCGCCGCGTGCGCCTCCATGATCGCTGCCGCCTGGCCGTCGACGCTCGGCGCGGTGTACCCGACCTTGCCCGAGCCGTCGTTGTTGATCGCGGTCCCCTTCACCACCGCGTAGATGCGGTCCCCGGCCGCGAGCGCGTCGTCGAGCCGCTTCAGCAAGACCACGCCGGCTCCGCTGCCGAACACCGTGCCCGCGCCCTGCCGGTCGAAGGCGCGGCAGTGGCCGTCCGGCGACGCGACCATCCCCTCCTGGTACAGGTAGCCGATGCGATGCGGAACGTGGATGCTGACGCCGCCGGCGAGCGCCGCGTCGCACTCGCCGCGCAGCAGGCTTTGCGCGGCCAGATGCACGGCGACCAGCGAAGTCGAGCAGGCTGTCTGCACGTTGACGCTCGGGCCGTGCAGGTTCAGCCGGTAGCTGACGCGCGTCGGCAGGTGATCCTTCTCGTTGCTGATGCGGATCTGGAAGGCCGCCGCGGGCGCCGAGTCCGATTCGAGCGGCGCGAGAACCGACTTGTGATAGCCGCTCGCGTCCGTGCCCGCAAATACGCCGATCCCGTCGCCCTCCTTCTGCGGATCGACGCCCGCATCCTCGAGCGCCTGCCACGCGCATTCGAGGAAGATCCGCTGCTGCGGATCGAGCAGCTCGGCTTCGCGCGGGCTCATGCCGAAGAAGGTCGCGTCGAACGCGTCGATGTCGTCGAGCACGAAGCCCGCGCGCACGTAGTTCGGATCGGCGAGCAGCGCGGGCGAGACGCCGGCCGCGCGCAGCTCGGCTTCGCTGAATTCCGTGCGCGATTCGACGCCTTCGCGCAGGTTGCGCCAGAACGCGTCGATGCTCGACGCGCCCGGCACCCGCACCCCGATCCCCACCACCGCGACGCTCGCCGGGCGCGCCGGCGTCTCGCCCCGGCTGCGTCCGCGCGGCCGGCCGGCGGCGCCGACCGGCTGGCCGTGCGCGTCGAGATGGGCGGCCAGCCCGGCCACCGTCGGATTGCGGAAGAACTCGACGCGCGGCACGCGCATCCCGAACGCCTGCTCGATCTTCTGCTGCATCTGCAGCAGCAGCATCGAATGGCCGCCGAGATCGAAGAAATTGACGTCGACGCCCACCTCGGGCGTGCGCAGCACGTCCCGCCAGATCGCCTGCACGCGTTCGAGCGTCGAGCCGGCCGCCGCGGCCTGCGGCGCGGGCGACGCCGCACGTGCGAGCGCCGGCAGCGCGTTGCGGTCGACCTTGCCGTTGTCGGTCAGCGGCACCCGCTCGATGGACACGAACGCCGCCGGCATCATGTAGTCGGGCAGCGTGCGGCGCAACGCGTCGCGCCATGGCGCCGAGCGGTCCGTGGCTGCGCCGTCGTCGTGCACCACGTAGGCGACGAGCCGCTGGTCTTGCTCGTCGACGCGCTCGACGATCGCCACCGCCTGGCGTACGCCCGGCAGCGCGGTCAACGCGGCCTCGACGTCGCCCAGCTCGATCCGGAAGCCGCGCAGCTTCACCTGGTTGTCGAGCCGCGCGAGCCAGCGGATCGCGCCGCTCGCGCTCGCCCGCACCAGGTCGCCGGTGCGATACAGCCGAACCTTGCGGCCACCGTCGAGCGTCGCTTCGACGAAACGCTCCCGCGTCAGCGAATCGCGGCCGTGGTAGCCGTCGGCAAGGCCCGCGCCGCCGATATACAGCTCGCCCGCCACGCCGGGCGGCACCGGTGCGCCATGCGTGTCGAGGATATGCAGGTGCACGTTTCGCAACGGCGCGCCGATCGCCACGAAACCGTGATCCCGTACCTCGTGCCAGGTCGCCCACACGGTTGCCTCCGTCGGCCCGTAGACGTTGCACAGGCGGCCCACCAGCGGCCGCAGCGCGCGCGCGAGCGGTTCGTCGAGCGCTTCGCCGCCGCACACGGCGGTCAGGTCGGGCTTGCCGCGCCATTGCGCGGCGACCAGCATCCGCCAGGTGGCCGGCGTTGCTTGCAGCACGCGTGCCTGCGCCGCGTCGATCCGGCTCGCCAGCGCCAGCGGGTCCGCCGTTTCGTCGCGGCTCGCGAGCCACACGCGCCCGCCGGCGACGAGCGGCACGAACAGCTCCGCGAACGCGATGTCGAACATCGGCGTGGTCACGGCCAGCCACGTCTCGCCGGCCTGCAGGCCGCTGCGCTCGTGCATCGCGAGCAGCAGGTTGACGGCCGCACGATGCGCGACGCGCACGCCCTTGGGCTGCCCCGTCGAACCCGACGTGTAGATCACGTAGGCGATCGCGGACGGATCGTCATCGCTGAAATCAGTGCCCGCGGCGTCGCCGGGCGCGCCTTCCAGCAGCGTGTCCAGCGCCACCTGCGGACGCGCCGGCGCACCGTCGGCCGCCGCCTCGGCGATCACGAGCCGGACGTCGGCGTTCTCGAGGATGAAATCGCGTCGCGCGGCCGGGTAACCGGGGTCCAGCGGGACGTACGCGCAGCCGGCCGTCATCACGCCGAGCAGCGCGCCGAGCAAATCGACCCGACGCTCCACGCACACCGCCACGCGCTCGCCCGGCTGGACGCCTCGCGCGTGAATCTCGCGGGCGACCCGCGCCGCCCGCTGCAGCAGTTCGCGATAGCTCAGCCGCTGCGTCGCCGTCTCGACCGCGATCGCGTCCGGCGTGCGCGCGGCGGCCGCCCGGATCAACGCGCTGACCGTCAGATCGGGGATCTCCGCCACCGGGCCGCGCAGCGTGTCGCACCACGCGGCGAGCGCAGGCGCCGGCCACAGCGGCAGTTCGCCGATCGGCGCGGCCTGCGCGTCCGACAGCGCCGTGGCCGCACCAAGCCAGCTCGTCAGCATGCCTGCGATCGTCGCGGCTTCGTAGCGATCCTCGTCGTACTCGCACTCGAGCGACAGACCCTCCGCGCGGCGGATCAGCATGAAATTGAGCTCGCTGTCGACGAACAGCGCGCCGGCGTCATCCAGCGCCGCCTCGGACAACGCCGCCTCGGGAAGATCGGCGGGCAAGCCGGCGAACGACACCGTCACCGGAGCAGGCACGCGCTCGGCGTCGTGCAGCGCGCGCTGGTCGAGCGCGCCACGGGTCGCGCGCAGCAACACATCGGCCGGCGCCTCCGGCGCGACGTCGAGCGTCAGTCGCGTGCGCGCCGGTTCGTCCTGCGCGTCGGCGTGCGTGATCAGGTCGAGCGGCACGCTGCGCTGGTCCGCGTAGCGGGCGAGCGTCATGCCGAGCCCCGCGAGCCAGAGTGTCGTCTCCGCGTGGCCGTCCTGTCGCGCGCGCTTGCCGGCCGCCTCCGCCGCCGCGGCGGGCACGGGCATGTCGTGACGCATCCTGCGGTAGCGGGGCGTGACCGGCGCGGGATAGTCGCGCGGCAGGTCGAGCGGTACGGGCGCGTGCGTCGCGGGCGTCGTCGTGTGTGCGTTCATGGTCGTGTCGTCGTTATCTTCAAGCCGTCAGCACTGCCAGGTAATTACCGATCACCAGCGCGTCGAGGCGCGCTTCGCGGAACGTCTCGACGGCCTCCTCCGCGGTGCGAACGATCGGCTGGCCGCGCACGTTGAAGGAGGTGTTCAGCAGGATCGGGATGCCCGCCGCATGCTCGAACGCTTCGAGCAACTGATAAAAGCGCGGGTTGCGGTCGGCGAACACCGTCTGCACCCGCGCGGAGCCGTCGCAATGCGTGACGGCCGGCAACGCGTCCCGGTGCGCGGCCTTCACGCCGGTCACGTAAAGCATGTGCGCGAAGGTATCCACTTCGCCCGCCCTGACGTCGAAGAATTCCGGCGCGCGGTGGGCCAGCACGGCCGGCGCGAACGGCCGGAAATCCTCGCGCTTCTTCACCAGCGCGTTGACGCTCGCGCGCATCGACGGCGAGCGCGGATCGGCGAGGATGCTGCGATTGCCAAGCGCGCGCGGACCGAATTCCATCGCGCCCTGGAACCAGCCGACGATCTGCTCGCGCGCGAGCAGGTCCGCCGTCACGCTCGCCAGTTCCGCCGCGTCGTCGAAGCGGCGCACGTCGAGCCACGGCTTGTCGAGCGCCGCGCGGATCGCGTCGTCGTCCTCGTGCGTGCCCCAGAACGGCATGCTCATCGGCTGCATCACCGCATCCGGGTCGTGCTCGCTCTGCACGTAGAGCGCCGCGCCGAGCGCCGTGCCGTCGTCGCCCGAAGCGGGCTGCACGAAGGTGCGCCTGAACAGCCGGCTGCGCAGCACGACGCCGTTCGCGGTGCAGTTGAGCGCGACGCCGCCCGCCATGCACAGGTGGCGCGCGCCGGTGCTCGCCTTGAAGGTCCGCAGCGTATGCAGCGTCGTGTTCTGCAGCACGGCCTGCAGCGCGGCCGCGAGATCCATGTGAGCCTGGGTGATCGGCTCGTCCGGCAGGCGCGGCTTGCCGAACAGCTCCTCGATGACGCGCGACGACGCGCGATAGGTCGCCATCTCGAGCGGCGTCTCGTTCAGTTGCAGGACCGGAATCGTGTAGAAGCCATCGTCCTGCAGGCGCACCAGCTCGCTCAGCTTCGCGAAGTACGGGCGCGGGTCGCCATACGGCGCCAGTCCCATCACCTTGTATTCGCCCGAGTTGAAACGGAACCCGAGGTGCAGCGTGAACAGCCCGTACAGCACGCCGAGCGAATGCCGGTGCGACACGCTCGCGACCCGGGCGAGGCGGCCGTTGCGGCCGGTCCAGATCGACGCGCTCTCGGTCTCGCCCATTCCGTCGGAGACGAACACCAGCGCGTCGTCCATGCCGCTCGGGTAGTAGGCGCTGGCCGCGTGCGCGAGATGATGAGGCACCTGCACGAACTTCTCGTCCCACGGCCCGTCGCCCCAGCGTTCGCGCAGCACGCTCAGTTGCGCGTCGCGCGACTGGACCTGCTCGAACTCCATGCTTGCATCGCCCGACTGCGCCAGCGATGCGGCGACGGCATCGTAGGCAAAGCCGTGCGCGATGCGATCGACCTGGTCGAGCCGCAGGCCCGCCTGGGCCAGCACCGCGTCGATCGCGCCGGCCGGAAAGCGCTCGGTGCCCTTGTGACCCGTGAAGCGCTCTTCCGCCGCCGCGCCGACGATGCCGTCCGGGCCGACGAGCGCCGCGGCAGCGTCCAGCCCTTGCGTGATGCGCAATTCACGGCGCTGGATATCCGGGTAGTGCTGCTCGCGAAACGCAATGGCGCGGTCCAGCCCGCTAATCCCAAGGACATGCATGACGGCCCCTCGTAAAGTGATTCGAATGGTGTCGGGTCGACACGGACGCCGGGTCAGCGCGCGCCCAGTCTCGTGATCAGATGCTCGTCCCGCTCGAGCGTCGGGTTCGGCGTCGTCAACAGCCGGTCGCCGACGAATACCGATCCGGCGCCGGCCAGGAAGCACAGCGCCTGCAGTTCGTCGCTCATGTGCTCGCGGCCGGCCGACAGGCGGACCACCGATTCCGGCATCAGGATCCGCGCGACCGCGATGGTGCGAACGAACTCCAGCCCGTCGACGCCGTCGGCGTCGGCCAGCGCGGTGCCAGGAATCCGCATCAGCGAGTTGATCGGCACGGACTCGGGATGGACCGGCAGGTTCGCGAGGGTCTGCAGCATGCCGATGCGGTCGTAGCGGGTCTCGCCCATGCCGACAATGCCGCCGCAGCACACCTTGAGGCCCGCGCCGCGCACGTGATCGAGAGTCTCGAGGCGATCGTCGAGCGTGCGCGTACTCGCCACCGTCGGGTAATACGCCGGCCCGGTGTCGATGTTGTGGTTGTAGAAATCCAGCCCGGCTTCCGCCAGCCGCTCGGCCTGCGGCCCGGTCAGCATGCCGAGCGTCACGCAGGTCTCGAGGCCGAGCGCCTTCACGCCCTTGACCATGTCGCACACGCGCTCGAGATCCCGCTCGCGCGGGCTGCGCCACGCCGCGCCCATGCAGAACCGCTGCACGCCGGCCGCCTTCGCGGACGCCGCGGCAGCCAGCACCGCATCGAGATCCATCAGCTTGCTGGCCGGCAGCATCGTGTCGGCATGCACCGACTGGCTGCAATAGCCGCAGTCTTCCGGACATCCGCCGGTCTTGATCGACAGCAGCTGCGAAATCTGCAGCGGACGTCCCGCATGGAAGCGGCGCTGGATCGTCTGCGCGTCGTACAGGAGATCCGTCAGCGGCGCGGCGAACAGCGCCGCGATCTGTTCGTGCGTCCAGTCGTGCCGGACGGCCGCGTCGGCGCTCCGCCCGCCTGCGGACGCGCGAACGCCGTCCGACGACGTGTCATGACTCATGTGAACGATTCCGTTGATTGAAATGAAAATCGGACGGCAGTCAGTTCCGCCCGGTGCTCAGCACCACCTTTCCGGCCACCTTGCGCTGGCGCAGCAGCTCGATTGCGTCCGCCGCCTCCGACAGTTCCATGACGCGCGACACGTGCGGTGCGAGCTTGCCGGCCTCGAACCAGCCGAACAGCGTGGCGAACGCCTTGCGCACCCAGTCCGGCCGGTTCGCCCGGTAGTGCCCCCAGTAGAAACCCATCACGTCGCAGTTCTTGACCAGCAGCAGGTTCGCCGGCACGCGCGGGATCTCGCCGCTCGCGAAACCGATGACGACGATGCGCGCCTCGGGCGCGACCACCCGCAGGCTGACGTCGAACGCGGCCCCGCCGACCGGGTCGTACACGACGTTCACGCCCTTCCCGCCGGTCAGCGCCTTCACCTGCTCGCGGAAATCGTCGCGGCCGACCTCGATCACGTGGTGCGCGCCGTGGCGACGGGCGGCCGCCCGCTTGTCCTCCGAGCTCGCCACCGCGATCACCGTGGCACCGAGCGCCCGGCCCACTTCGACAGCGGTCAGGCCGGTGCCGCTGCCCGCGCCGTGCACCAGCAGCGTCTCGCCCGCCTGCAGCTTTGCGCGCCACGTGAGCGCGCCGTACGACGTGCCGTAGGCGATGGCGAAGCCTGCGCCGGTCGTGAAATCCATCGACGCCGGTATCCTGAACAGGTTTGCGGCAGGCAGCACGACCTCGTCCGCGAAGCCGCCCCACGCGAGGATGCCCATGACCCGCTCGCCGACCGACACCGATGTCACGCCGGGCGCCGTCTCGACGACCGTGCCCGCGATTTCGAAACCCGGCACGAACGGCAGCGCCGGCTTGGTCTGGTAGCGCCCCTCGACGATCAGCGTGTCCGCGAAATTGATGCCGCACGCATGCACGTCGACCCGCGCCTCGCCCGCCCCGAGCGGCGCCGGCGTCACGTCCCGCAGCGCGAGCGCCCCGGTGCCGTCATAGGCTTCACATACGATCGCGCGCATGATCAAGCCCCGGCCGGCACGTCGTCGGCGCGCGCGCCCCGACGGCCATCCTGCTCGATGCCGACCGACCCGGCCGACAGCATCTGCTCGACCCGTTCCGCAGCCTCGAGCGCGCATCCCCACGACAACGTCACACCGGCCCCACCGTGCGCGTAGTTGTGCAGGATGTGCGTGCCCGGCACGGCTTCGAGCCGCACGTTGCCGTGCCTGAACGGCCGCAGCCCGGCCCGCACCGGCTCGCCCGGATCGATCTCGACGTTCGCGAGTGCGGGCATGAACTCGATGCCACGCCGGTACATCCGCCGGATCGGCTCGTGATTGTCGAACCCGATGTCGGTACTCCATTCGTCGGCTTCCGCGATCGCGCCGAGCACGATACGGTCCTCGCCGCGCGGCACGAGGAACACGATCTCGTCGACGCCCGTCACGTGGTCATGAGACACGCAGTGCGCCTGATCAAGGCGCGGCATCTTGCTGCCGTCGTTCACTAGGCGGATCACGGCGCCGCGCAGCGGATACATCGGCTCGCCGCTCAGCTCGGCCGCCCCGAGGCCCGCGCAGTTGACGATCGCATCGACGCCGAAGTCCGCCTTCAGGCGCGCCTCGTTCGCCTGCAGGTCGCCTTCGATCCGCTGCTGGATGACCCGGATGCCCTTTGCGATCACCTGGCCCAGCAGCCAGGCCATGTAGACGTCCGTATCGACCATCGGCGCGAGATGGCAATACGCGTCGACGAGTCCGATGTCCGGATTCACGCCGTTCTCGCGGATCAGCGACGGGTCGCGCCGGAAGCCCGGCACGTGCTCGCGGATCTCGTTCATCTTCTCGAGATGGAGCGCGTGCTCCTCGATCCTGTTGCGGAAATAGAAATTGACCGGGCGGATGTAGACGCCCGTCGCCGGATCGGCCGCGAGCGTCTCGAACTTGCGGAACGACACCATGCACCAGTGCTTCGAGCGCCCCAGCGAAACCTCGTCGTCGTGATAGCCGCAGACGGCGGGCGGCCATTCCCACAGGGCGCCGGCCACCACGGACGTGATGTTCGGCGCGAATTTCTCGCCGACGACCGTCACGCGGATGCCGTGCGCGTGCAGGCACAGCGCTGTCGTCAGGCCGGCCACGCCCGCGCCTATGACGAGCGCGTGCCCCTTCTCTCCAGATACCCTCATGTCTTCTCCATGAATCGGTCGCTCCACGCGACCCCGAGGCGGCCGACAGGAAGCAGCACTGCCGGGCGCGCCGCGCCCGCCGCACGCACTACTGCGGATGATCAGCTGCCGGCCGGCGCGTCCGCGCGCGCAACGCGCTGCCGGATCACCGTCGCGAGGCGCTCGATCTCGTCGTCGGGATGGCCCGCGGTGATCAGGACGCGCAGGCGGGCCGTGCCGCGCGGCACCGTGGGCGGACGGATCGCGGTCACGAAGAAGCCTTCGTCGGCAAGCATGCGCGATGCGTCCAGCGTGGCCCTCTCGTCGCCGATGATGATCGGCACGATCGGCGTCTGCGGCTCCGGGATGCCCAGCGACGCCGCGAACGCCTTCGCTTTCGCGAGCGGCCGTCCGACCAGCGCCGGATCGGTCGCGATGATCTCGAGCGATGCGATGGTCGCCGCGACCGTCGCCGGGGGTTGGCCCGTCGTCAGCCCATAGGTACGCGCGCGGTTGCGGATCAGGTCGATCACCGGGGCCGACGCCGCCAGGTAGCCGCCGTAGCTGCCCACCGCCTTGCCTAGCGTGCCCATCTTCAGGGGTACGCGCGCGTCGCGCCCGGTCGCGAAGGTCGCGCCGCGCCCTTGCCCCACCACACCGATGCCGTGCGCGTCGTCGGACATCACCCATGTGTCGAAACGATCGCCAAGCGCGACCAGCGCCTCGAGCGGCGCGATGTCGCCGTCCTGCGAGAACACGCCATCGGTCAACAGGATCGCTTTGCCATGTGCGCGCCGGTGCTCGTCCAGCAGCGCCTCGACGTGGGCGAGGTCGTTATGCCGGAACGCGACGGTCCGGCCGCGCGACAACTGCGCGCCCGCCCACAGGCAGCCGTGCGCAAGTTCGTCGACGAGGATCAGGTCCTCCTTGCCGACGAGGGCCGGAACGATGCCCGAGTTGGCGAGGTAGCCCGAGCCGAACACGCAGGCGGCCTCCGTACCCATCAGGCCGGCGAGCCGCGCTTCGAGATCGGCGAACAACGGGTGATTGCCCGTCACGAGCCGCGACGCGCCGGCACCGGCCCCATAGCGGCGAATCGCGGCGATCGCCGCTTCCTTCACCGCCGGATGCTGGGTGAGATTGAGGTAGTCGTTGCACGAGAACGAAAGCAACCGGCGTCCGTCCCGGCGAATCCAGATCCCTTCACTTCGATCCGTTTCCGTGAGGACGCGACGCAAGTTCGCTGCGCTCAGTTCCGCGAGCTTTTGCTCTGCAAATGAATCAAGCGAATGAGTCACTGGGCCCCTCTCTTCCCGAAGTTCGGTTCAATGGACATGCGCGCCGCGGTGCCCGTGCGTCCGGCCACAGGTGACGCCGTGCACGCCCCGGCGCCTCGCTGCCACAGAAAAACACGGGATATTTCGATGAACACGGATACGAATACACATCGGTGCAAAGCCCCTTCCATCTCTTATTCATTTGCAACTGGCGCATCGACCCCGCCAGCACCTCATACAGAGGTGCCTTGTTTGCTTTGCGTCGGCAACTTTCGCGCAATAAAAATTTCGGATTCGATCGTTTTACGACGCATTCTGACGAAAGCGCGTTTGCAACAAAACAAGATACCGGCAAGACGTCAGGCACTCACCAGCGCTCCGTGGAATCGTGCTTATCGATGATGTCAGTGTCACATCACCCGGCAATTTTGCTTTTGATATCTCTCAGATTATTGTTTTTTGAATAATTTTTTATGAGTGAACCGGTACCAGCAAGCCACAAACTGCGTTGCCCGGTCACCGGCCCCTGCTCTGTTTAGCGAATTGAAAAACGGGAAATGCACACCAGAACGGCGCGCACCAAAACGCCGACCGATAGACTCCGGGAGTTCTTCAACGGAACATTGCAATAATGAAGCGACCCTCTGGCGATATTTTAAATCTTATTGAACTGCAAACTCATCGAGACGACAAGGTAGTACACAGCGTTTTCAAAGTCAATCTCATTATTAATCTTCATGTCGCGCGCACGAGCGCGAACATTAAACTCAATATTTAGGGGATTTGATTTGAGTTTGTTTTCAATCCTGCATGGCGAAATTACAATTCGACAAGCCCTGCGATAAATAACAGGCAATTGACTTGAAATTCGATTCAAACAGCATGATTGACACCGTCAAACGATTCACTTCTTTCCCGCATTGGCCTCGGCGCTCGGCGCCAACAGGCATGTCCGTAGTTCTCGATCGTTGCCTTCGCGCAGCCCCCCGGTCACGTTCGCGCGTCGTGGGCTGCAAAAGGGCTGACTGTTCTCCGATACGGTCGCCGGCGCGAGGGCCAGTCAACCTGTACTCCCTCGTCGAGACCTGCAAAGCGAACAATGTCGAGCCGCACCGCTATCTCGCCTGGCTGTTCGCAACGTTGCCGCTTGCCACGACCGTCGACGGCTACGCATGCACTCATGCGTTGGGTAATGCCCGCCGGCCCCGAACTCCGAGGGGCGTCGTTAAAAGAAGTCCACTTCCAGACCAGGACGTCTCAAACGGCTCGCATACCTAAACATCCATGCTTTACAAAAACAAACATCCTCAAGCATCCGGATCCGGAATCCGCGCCGACTGAATCACGACCAGCGTGTCCCCCGCCTCGATCCGGCATGGCGGATCTTCATAAAACGACTGGATCTTCCCGCAGCGATCGAGCCCGACCACGATCGCGCCCGGCACGACATTCGTCATGCAGCCGATCTCGTGCGGCAGCGCCTCGCGTTCGATCAGCGTCGCGCGCCCGCGCGTCGACAGCATGTCGTTCACGAACGGCACGATATAGCGGCTGTGCACCGCATCCGCGAGCAGCAACGCGCCGATCTTCGTCGACGACACGATCACGTCCGCACCGGCCTGCCGCAGTTGCCGCTGGTACAGGTTCTCCTGGATCCGCACGACGATCTTCGTGTCGGGCGCGATGCTGCGCACCGACAGCGTCAGCAGGATCGCGGTCGGATCGTCGGTCACCGAGATGATCACGGCCTTCGCCGCGCGCACCTGGGCCTGCTGGAGCAGATCCTCGTGCGCGGGATCGCCGAGCAGCCCCGTCACGCCGAGCGACGTCGCGGCCTCGAGCGCCTGCTGCTGCGCATCGATCACGATGATCGTCGCGGCATCGACGCCGCTCTCGAGCAGCTCGCGCACGGCGATCGACCCCGACAGGCCGTAACCGCACACGACGATGTGATCGGACAATTGCTTTTGCAGGCGTTTCATGCGGAATTCCTCGATGACGCGCTGGATCACGAACTGATACGCCGTGCCCAGGAAAATGAACCATATGACGATGCGGATCGGCACGATGAAGAACGCATCGATCAGGCGGGCACGCGCGGTGACGGGCACGATGTCGCCGTAGCCGACCGTCGCGACCGTGACCATCGTGAAGTACACGAGATCGGCGACGGTCATCGGCGTGCTCTTGGTCGAATCGCGCAGGCCGTCGCGATCGAGATACAGCACGAGGAACGCGAGCATGCACAACAGCGCGACCGCGCCGACACGAAACAGCAGCGTGCGCCGCGGCGACGTCGCGGGACGCGTGAACAGCATGCGCGCACGCGGCGCCTGCCACGGGTTGCGGGCGCGACGCAGGCGTGAGCGCAACGAACGGCGCTGGGCGGAAGGCGAGGCCAACGGGGAATCTCCTGAAGGATGCGGGCTCGATTCTACGACGGGAAGGCGGCGATCCGGCCCGACATCATTGCATCGATTCGTCCGCTACAGCATGCTGCGCGGCCGCACCATCGTCCCGTCGACGAAACGCTGCGCACGAAACGCCGACAGGTCGAGCGACGGCGCACCCGTGTCGATCCATTCGGCGAGCAGCCGGCCGACGATCGGCCCCATCGCGAAACCGTGACCGCAGAACCCCGTCGCGATCGCGAGCCCCGACGGCGCGCCCGGTGCATCGATCACCGGAATGCCGTCGGGCAGCACGTCGATCAGGCCGGCCCATGCCTCGACGATCTGCGCATCCTTCAGCGCGGGGAAGATCGCCTTGAGCTTCGCGAGCGCGCGCGGCGCATGCGCGCGATTCGGCTGCGGCTGCGGATCGCGCGGCTCGATCGGCCCGGCCGCGCCGCTGATGCGCGCAAGCACATCGCGCCACGCGGCCGAATTCACGTGCAGCCGGAATTTGTCGCGCTGCGACCAGAACTCCGGCCAGAACAGGCTCAACCCGCGCAGGTGGCCGAGCGTCAGGTCGACGTCGACCTGCATGTCGTCGGCGAGGTTGATCGCGCCGTTCTTGCGCTGCCGGATGCCGAGGCCGTGCCCCCACACCGTCGACGCCGATACCGGCGGCACCACGTTGGTGCGCATGCAGGTGCCGCGCACGGCCTGCTGCGGCAGCCGGATGCCGACGCCGTCGAGCAGCCGGAAGCTGGTCGCGCCGGCCGCGCAGATCACGCGCCGCGTGCGGATCGCGCCGCGCTCGGTCGCGACGCCGACGACCGCGCCGCCGGCCGTCTCGATCGCCGTCACGCCGCAGCCTTCGAAGAAGCGCGCGCCGGCCTCGGTTGCACGCGCGGCGAACGCCGCGGCCACGCGGCGCGGCTCGGCCTGCCCGTCGGTCGCGGTATACAGCCCGCCGAGCGTGCGCGCCTGCGGCGAAAGGCCGCTGACGCGCTCGTCGATCTGCGCGCGCGTCAGCGTGCGCGTATCGAGGCCGTGCTCGCGCGCGACGGAGAGCCACGCGTTGAACGACGCCCAGTCCGTTTCGTTGTCCGCAATATAGAGACAGCCGCCCTGCCGCCATTCGAGATCGAAACCGAGGGTTTCCTCTAACCCTTCCCAGATCCGCATGCCGGCCATCATCAGCGGCACTTCGGCGGCTTCGCGCCCCTGCTGCCGCACGAAGCCCCACGCGCGTGTCGACTGCTGTCCGGCGATGCGCGACTTGTCGAGCACGACGGCCTTCAGGCCGCGCAGGCCCAGGTAATAGGCGGCCGCGCAGCCCATGATGCCGGCGCCGGCGATCACGACGTCGGCTTCGGCCGGAAGCGCCGTTTCGGCGCGGGTCAACGCATCGTGCAGCGGATAGGTTGTCGTCATTGTTTCCTGTCGGGCGTTAATACATTCGAGATACGGGCTGCCGCGGTAACGTCGTGACACACCTTTCACACAAACGCACCTTTCGCGACACTGAATGACGCCCATTTTGCGGTAAAGTTATCTTTTCCGCGCGTGGCCGGTCGGCTCGCCACTGGACGTCATGAAGACTGTCCGTCGAGACTGCCGCAAGGCGTCGTTCTGAACGTCACGATCCGTTCCCGTAGCATGACCACTGAAGCAATCACCACGGATTCCCTCGCGGTTGCCGAGCGCGTGCGCGAGCTGATGACCCGCAACGGCATCGGCAAGCGCCAGCAGACCACCGAGCTGTGCCGCATCCTCGACCTGAGTTTCTCGCAAGGCCATCGTAAGCTGCGTGGCAGCAGCCCCTGGACGCTCGCGCAAATCAAGAAAGTCGCCGAAGCGTACGGCGAACCCGCCGCCCAGCTGTTCGGCGCGCAAACGCTCGACCCCGGCATGGTCGGCGCCTGTTCGCAGGAAGCCGTACTTTATGCGGGCGTCGCCGAGATTCCGTGCACCGCATGGATCGGCGCGCCGCTCGAAGCCGGCGCGCGCCCCGAGTTCGTCGCGTACGAACAGAACGGCCGCTGGCGCGTGCTGCGCCACACGGGCGTGCTGTACCAGAACGCGTACGACGTGCACAAGATCGAAATCTATCCGCGCCGCGCGGAGAGCGACAAGCTCGTCGTCGCCGTGATCGATCCCGATCGCGTCAGCGCGACCGAGCTGTGCCGCTATCTCGAACGGCAGGGTTTCGCGACGGCCGCGTTCGACGGCCTCGCGCCGTTCGTCGACGCGCTGCAGGGCCAGGCTTTCGATGCGGTGCTGACCGAATGGCTGTTCGACGACGGCACGGCCGCGACCGCGATCAAGGCGGTGCGTACGTCCGACAACCCGGGCGCGCCGATTTTCGTGCTGACGGGCGACCTGCTCACCGGCCGCGCGAGCGAAGTCGACATCAGCGAAGTGATCCGCACGTTCGACGTCGTCTGCTACGAAAAACCCGCGCGCATGGCGATCCTCAGCGCCGATCTCGCGAAACGGCTCGCGCGCGGGTAGCTTCCGTCCCTCTCCCGGACGGCCAGCGTCCGTGCGGCCGTGAACAGGTTCCTCAGTACAATAGCCGCACCTGTTCACGCCTACGCCGCCCGACTCCATGGCCCGCCTCATTCCCGACGACTGGAAAAGCCTCGCCGCGACCGGCGCGGCCGAACGCGAGCGCGAAACGCTCGCCGCGCTCGAACACGCGCTGCCCGACACCTACACCGTGTATCACGGCGTGCACTGGACGCGCGCCGACCAGGCCTTCTCGGTGTTCGGCGAAGCCGCGTTCGTCGTCGTGAGCCCGGCCGGCCGCGTGCTGCTGATCGAGCAGAAGGCCGGCTTCCTGCGCGAAACGCCGAAGGGGCTCGTGAAGGTCTACCTGCAGACCGAGCGCAACGTCGCGATCCAGCTCGCGCGCACGCAGGAAACGCTGCACCGGCGCCTGACGGCCGCGCTCGGCGCGGGCGTCTACGGCGTCGAGGCGCTGCTGTACTGCCCCGACTATTCGATCCGGCAGGCATCGATCGCCGGCGTCGCGGCCGACCGCATCGTCGACGCGTCGCGCAAGGCGCAGCTCGCGCAGGTGATCCTGCAGGTCCTGCCCGAGGACGACGAACGTCTCCCGAACGCGCCGAAGCTCCACCATTTCCTCGCGGACGAGCTCGCGCTCACGCCTGACACGAGCGCGCTCGTCGGGCAGGCCGGCACGCTCGTCACGCGGCTGTCGGGCGGCCTCGCCGCGTGGGCGCGCCAGCTCGAATTCGCGCCGTTCCGGCTGCGCGTCACCGGCACGGCCGGCTCGGGCAAGACGCAGCTCGCGGTGCAGGCGATGCGCGATGCGGTCGCGGCCGGCAAGCGCGTGCTCTACGTGTGCTTCAACCGGCCGCTCGCCGACTACATCGCGCGCATCGCGCCGCCCGGCGCGAAGATCGCGAACTACCACCAGCTGTGCGACTGGGTCGCGCGCGACGGCGGCTATACGCCCGACTTCCAGGTGCCCGGCGAATTCGAGCGCCTCGAGACGCGCTTCGCACAGGCGCCGATCGCCGAACGCTGGCGCTTCGACGTGCTGGTCGTCGACGAAGGGCAGGATTTCCATGCGCCGTGGGCGGCCGCACTGGAGCGTTTGCTGGCGCCGGACGGCGCGTGGTGGTGGCTCGAAGATCCGCTGCAGAACCTGTACATGCGCGAGCCCGTCGCGCTGCCTGGCTGGGTGACGCTGAAGGCACTGACGAACTACCGCAGCCCGCGCGACCTGCTCGACTTCGTGCGCGACGTCGTCGGGCGCATCGAGCCGCTTGCCGCCGAGCTGCGCTCGGGCAGCCCGTTCGACGGGTCCGATCCGTCGGTGTCGGCATACGGGGAAGAAGGCATGTCGGGCGACGCATTGGCGCAAGCCTGCATCGACGCGACCAAGCGTGCGATCACGCACGCGCTGTCGCTCGGCTTCCGCAAGCAGGACATCGCGGTGCTGTCGTATCGCGGCCGCGAAGGCTCGGTGCTCGCGCCGCTCGACCAGCTCGGCCCGCACCGGGTCAAGAGCTTCACCGGCAAGTACGACCTGTTCGGCAACCCCGAATATCGCGAGGGCGATGTGCTGCTCGATTCGATCTACCGCTTCAAGGGCCAGTCGGCGCCGTGCGTGATCCTCACCGAAGTCGACTTCGACACGCTCGACGCGCGTGCTGCGCGCAAGCTGTTCGTCGGCGCGACGCGCGCGACGATGAAGCTGCTGATCGTCGCGTCGTCGCGGGCGGCTGGGCAACTCGCGACGGGTTGACGCAACGGGCGGGCGGCCGGCAAGCAAGCGCCCGCCGCGTCGCCGCCCGTTATCCATCAAGCCACCCGGAACGCCCCCACCGCACGACGCAACCCGTCCGCCTGCTCCTCCAGCGACGACGCCGCAGCCGCGGCCTGCTCGACAAGCGCCGCATTCTGCTGCGACACCTGGTCCATTTGCGACACCGCGCGGTTCACCTGCTCGATCCCGTCGCGCTGCTCGTTCGACGCGGCCGCGATCTCGGTCATGATCCCCGTCACGCGCCCGATCGCCTGCTGGATGTCCTGCATCGTCGCGCCGGCCACGCCGACGAGCCGCGAGCCGTTCGCGACGCGCTCGACCGATTCGCCGATCAGCGTGCGGATTTCCTTCGCGGCGGACGCCGAGCGTTGCGCGAGCGTGCGCACCTCGCCCGCGACCACCGCGAAGCCGCGGCCCTGCTCGCCCGCGCGCGCGGCTTCGACCGCCGCATTCAGCGCGAGGATGTTGGTCTGGAACGCGATCCCCTCGATCGTGCCGATGATGTCTGCGACCTTCTGCGAGCTCTGGTCGATCTCGTTCATCGTGCCGATCACCTCGCCGACCACCGTCGCGCCGCGCGTCGCGATCTCGCTCGCGCTGTCCGCGCACGCCTGCGCCTCGAGCGCATGGTCGGCGTTCTGCTTCACGGTCGCGGTCAGTTGCTCCATGCTCGCGGCCGTCTCCTGCAGCGCGGACGCCTGTTCCTCGGTGCGCTGCGAAAGATCGGTGTTGCCGGCCGCAATCTGGTGCGTCGCCGTCGAGATCGCTTCCGAACCCTGGCTGACCTGGCGCACCGTGTCCGCGAGGCTGCGCTGCATGCCGGTCACGCCCTCGACCAGTTCGGCCATCTCGTCGTGCGACGACCAGCGCACTTCCGACGTCAGGTCGCCGTCCGACAGGCGGCGGAAATGCGACAGCAGCCGGTTCACCGGCTGCGTGATCGCGTAATGCAGGCCGATCGCGCAGCCGAGGCACGCGGCCAGGCCGAACGCGATGCCCGCGATCGCGCCGGCGCGCATCCAGCCGTAATAGGTCTGCGCGGTGTCGTAGACATCCTTGCCGCGCGCCGCCTGGTACGTATCGAGCGCATCGGTCGCCTGCGTCAGCGCGACCGACAGCGGCGGCGCGACCTGCATCAGCAAGCGGTCGGCCTCGTCGCGCCGGCCGTCGCGGATCGCGTCGATCAGCGGCTTCAGCGCCTGCCCGATCAGCGCCTGGCGCGCGGCGTCGAGACGGCTCGCGAGCGGGCCTTCGTCGCCGTCGTGCGGCATCGCCGCGTAGCCGCGCCATGCGGTGTCGGCCTTCGCGAGATAGCCCTCGGCCTTCTTGACGAGATCGGGCACTTCCGCTGCTTCCGGATGCAGCAGCGCGCGGTCGAGCGTCGTGCGCACGATCGTCAGGTTCAGGCTCGCCGCGGACAGCGCGGTCTTCGCAGCCAGTTGCTGCGTATAGGCCTCGTCGAGCGCGTGGTTCGAGCTCTGCATCCCGGCGAGGCCGATCAGCCCGGACACGACGAGCAGCGCGGCAACGAGACCGAGCGTGGAGAAGATCCGCGTACGGATCGAGAAACGGGAAAACAGGGCGTTCAGGTTCATGGCGGCACGTGAGCGATGAAAAGTGCCGCGGCAATCGGTCCGCGGCACTCTGGATTACGGTTTGCCTGCAGAAAACTTGAGTCCGGCCCCGCTTTCTGTCTGATCCCGATCAATTTTTCGCACCGGCAATCTCCCGTTACGGTTGCAACATATCGAGGCTGGGCAGAAATTGACTAGTCAATCACTGGTCGTTATATTTCGACCAATTCCCTGCCATGGCAGATATCTCGATGACAACCGACACCTTCCTTACTCCGCCGGCCGCCGAGACGGCCCGCCGCGACGCGCCGACCGGGCTGATCGTCGCCGCGCTGCTGCTCGTCATGCTGCTGTCCGCGCTCGACCAGACGATCGTGTCGACCGCGCTGCCGACGATCGTCGGCGAACTCGGCGGGCTCGACCAGTTGTCGTGGGTCGTCACCGCGTACCTGCTGTCGTCCACCGTCGTGCTGCCGCTGTACGGCAAGCTCGGCGACCTGTACGGCCGCAAGATCGTGCTGCAGGCCGCGATCGTGCTGTTCCTCGCGGGCTCGGCGCTGTGCGGCGTTGCGCAGGACATGACGCAGCTGATCGTGCTGCGCGCGCTGCAGGGGCTCGGCGGCGGTGGCCTGATGGTCGTCACGATGGCCGCGATCGGCGATCTGGTCCCGCCCGATCGCCGGGCGCGCTACCAGGGGATGTTCGGCGGCGTGTACGGCCTCGCGACGATCGTCGGCCCGCTGCTCGGCGGCTTCCTGGTCGAGCATCTGTCGTGGCGCTGGATCTTCACGATCAACCTGCCGCTCGGTTTTCTCGCGCTCGCGGTGATCGGCATCGCGTTCCGGCCGCACAGCGCACACGTGAAGCACCGGATCGACTACATGGGCGCCACGTTCCTGGCGACGGCCCTCACCTGCGTGATCCTGTTCACCAGCGAAGGCGGCTCGCTGCTGCCGTGGACGTCGCCGCAACTGTGGATGACGCTCGTGCTCGGCCTCGTCGCGATCGGCGGGTTCATCTACGAAGAACGGCTCGCGGCCGAGCCGATCGTCCCGCTCGAACTGTTCCGTCATCGCACGTTCGTGCTGGTCAGCCTGATCGGCTTCGTGGTCGGCACCGCGCTGTTCGGCTCGGTCACGTTCATTCCGCTCTACCTGCAGGTCGTGAAGGGCTCGACGCCGTCGCAGGCCGGGATGCAGTTGCTGCCGATGATGGGTGGGATGCTCGCGATGTCGGTGATCAGCGGCCGGCTGATCTCGCGGCTCGGCTCGTACCGGATCTTTCCGATCGCCGGCACGCTGATCGGCGGGATCGCGCTGGCGCTGCTGTCGACGCTGTCGCTCGATACGCCGCTGCATACGATGTACGCGTACATGGCGCTGCTCGGGATCGGCCTCGGGATGGTGATGCCCGTGCTCACGCTCGCGGTGCAGAACACGGTCGAGTTCCGGCACATGGGCGTCGCGACATCGGGCGCGACGCTGTTCCGCTCGATCGGCAGCTCGATCGGCGTCGCGGCGTTCGGCGCACTGTTTTCGCACGGGCTGCAGGCGCGGATGCTGCGGGCGCTGCCGGCCGGCACGGAGCTGCCGCCCGCGCACGGCCCCGGTGCCGTGCACCAGTTGCCGGACGCGGTGCGCGACGCGTACCTGCATGCGTTCGCGGGCTCGCTGCACGTCGTATATCTCGCGGCGGCCACCGTGGTCGCGATCGCGTTCGTACTCGCGTGGTTCGTCGAGGATGCGCCGCTGCGCACGCACAACTGATCGGCATGCGAGCCGCGCCGCGGCAGGCACCGGAAGCGCGCCACGCCGCGGCCTTCAGGCCTTCGACCCGCATCGCGCCCCATCCGCAGCGGCCCGTCTTTACGGCACCAGCACGACCGCGCCCGTCGTCGCGCGCGACTCCAGCAGCCGGTGCGCATCGGCCGCCTGTTCGAGCGGCAGCCGCGCGCCGATCTCGACGTGCATTCCGCCCGCCAGCCGTTCGAGCGTCGCGCGCGCGGCTTCGCGATACCCCGCGACGTCGCGCGCGATGAAACCGAGCACGCTCGGCCGCGCGAGCGCGATCGAGCGGGCCGGCCCCAGTTCGTCGAGATCGACCGTCTGCCGCGTGCCGATCGCGGCAACCTGCCCGATGCTCGCGACCATCCCGAACGGACGGATCGCGCCGAGCGTGCGCGTCAGCACGTCGCCGCCGATCCCGTCGATCGCGTAATCGACACCCGCGCCGCCGCCGAACGCGCGTGCAGCCGCGACGAAATCCTCCTCGCGATAATCGACGACCTCGTCGGCGCCATGCGTACGCACGAGCGCGGCTTTCGCGGCCGACCCGACCGTGCCGATCACCCGCGCGCCGAGCGCACGCGCCCACTGCGTCGCCAGCAGCCCGACGCCGCCGGCCGCCGCATGCACGAGCACCGTGTCGCCGGCGCCGACCTGCCGGACGCGATGCAGCAGCATGTAGACGGTGATCCCTTTCAGCAGCCCGGCGGCGACCGCGTCGTCGCTCAGGCCGTCGGGTATCGGCAGCACGCGCCCGGCCGGTATCGTGCGCAGGCTCGCATAACTGCCGGTCGGCATGCCCGCATACGCGACCCGCTGGCCCGGCACGAGATCCGTCACGCCGGGCCCGACCGCGTCGATCACGCCGGCCGCCTCGACGCCGAGCGCGTCCGGCAGCGCGGGCAATGCGTGCGCCCCCGTCCTGAAATAGATGTCGACGAAATTCACGCCGACGGCGGTCTGGCGAATCCGCACCTCGCCGGCGCCGGGCGGCGCGACGGGCGCATCGACGCGGCGCAGCACGCCGGCGTCGCCGTAGCGGTCGATCCCGATCCGGATGGCGGTGGCAGTTTGGGTCATGACGTTCCTCGCAATCAAATGAAGTGACACGATCATCCCATCGTGCATAATCGATCGGAATTCCCGTTTATCGCCCATCTACTGTGCAAAATTCGACCGATCCTGATTCCGTTCCCGCGTCCGCACTGCCGATGAGCTGGGACGACATCCGCACCTTCCTCGCGGTGATGCGCGGCGGCAGCCTGTCGGCCGCCGCGCGCGCGCTGCAGGTCCAGCATTCGACGGTCGCACGGCGCATCGACGCGCTGGAGTCCGCGCTCGGCATCCGGCTGTTCGACCGCCTGCCGCGCGGCTGGCCGCCGACCGACGAAGGGCTGCACCTCGCCGAGCACGCCGCGCGCGTCGAAACCGATGCCCATGCGTTCGCGCGCGCCGCGCAGGGTGCGGCGGCGCTCGACGGCGTGGTGCGCGTGTCGGCGTCGCCGGTGTTCGCCAGCCATTTCCTCGCGCCGCGGCTTGCCCGCGCGCAGCGCGCATGGCCGGCGCTGCGGATCGACCTGATGGGCGAGATGCATGCGGCGAACCTGTATGCGCGCGAAGCCGATCTCGCGGTGCGGCTGTCGCGGCCGAGCGAGCCGGGGCTCGCCGCGCGCCGGCTCGGCACGATGCGCTTCGCGCTGTGCGCGTCGCCGGAATGGGCGGCCGCGCCGCCCGACACCTGGCCGTTCGTCGGCTACGACGACGCGCTCGCGCAGACGCCGCAGCAGCAATGGCTCGAACGCTTCGCGGCCGGGCGCCGTTTCGCGTTCGTCGCGAACGACCTCGCGGCGCTGCACCGCGCGTGCGTCGCCGGCGCGGGGGTCGCGCTGTTGCCGCGGTTTCTCGTCGACGATTCGCTCGCCGCAGCCGGTGCGGCACCCTCGTCCGCACCCGCGCCGCTCGTCGAGCTGACTTCCGCGCCGCGCTGCGACATCGAGCGCGAGATCTGGCTCGTCGTCCATCCGGACGTGCGCCGCTCGCCGCGCGTGCAGCGCGTCGCGGACGCGATCGCAGATGCGGTGCGCGCGGCCGACGGGCGGCTCTGACACCGCCGCCCCTTCAGAACCGCCGTTGCGGGCCGGCCGTGATCCCCGCCCCGGTTGCGCCCCGCCGATGCGCCGCTCAGGACTGCCGGACAGGCGACGCCTGACGCTCGCCGGTACTGGCCGGATGATCGCGATGCGACGCCGAGCGCCGATGATCGATCAGGCCGACCGCGACGGCCGCCGCCAGCGCGGGCAGCCCGATCGCCATGAAGTTCTGTTCCAGCGGCAGATCGATGCCCACCAGCAAACCGATGACGATCGGCGCCAGGATCGCGCCGCTGCGACCCACGCCCAGCGTCCAGCCGATGCCGGTCGAGCGGATCGCCATCGGATAGAACTGCCCCGCATACGCGCAATTGACGATCTGCGTGCCGATCGTCGACGCGCCCGCGAGGCCGACCAGCACGAACAGCAGCGCGGTCGGCATCTTGTAGCCGAGCAGCGTGATCGACACCGCGGCGAGCAGATACATCGACACGAGCACCGTCTTGATCGGAAAGCGATCGGCCAGCCAGCCGCCGCCGATCGCGCCGACCATCGCGCCGGCGTTCAGCACCAGCACGAACGTCAGCGCGGAGCCGAGGCTGTAGCCGGCGCTCGCCATCAGCCTCGTCAGCCACGAGCTGAGCGCATACACCATGAACAGGCACATGAAGCACGCGATCCAGAACATGACCGTGCTGAATCCGCGGCCGTCGTCGAACAGCTGGCGAACCGGCGCGCTGCCGGCGTTGCCTTCGCGCGGGACGACATAGCAGTCGCCCGGTTGACGCCGGTATGCGGGATCGAGCCGGCGCGCGATGCGCGCGAGCTCGTCCGTCCTGCCGCGCCGGATCAGGAACGGCAGCGATTCCGGCATCCATTTCACGAGCAGCGGAACGAGCAGCACCGGCGCACCCGCGGCGACGAACACGGACTGCCATCCGTATGCCTCGATCATCCCCTTGCCCATCACGGCCGCGAGCATGCCGCCGACCGAATAGCCGCTGAACATCAGCGTCACCAACGTGCTGCGCAAGCGTCTCGGCGCGTACTCGGTCATGTGGGCGATCACGTTCGGCATCACGCCGCCGATGCCGATGCCCGCCAGGAAGCGGGCGGCGCCGAACAGCGCGGGCGTCGGCGCCAGCCCGGCCGCCGCGGTAAAGACGCTGAACAGCGTCAGGCAGGCCGCGATGGCCCAGCGGCGCCCGATCCGCTCGGCGACGGTCCCGAACACGATGTTGCCGAACATCATGCCGAACAGCGCAGAGCTGACCATGAAGCCGGCCTGCGCCGGATTGACGCCCATCTCCTTCATGATCGCCGGCAGCGCGATGCCGGCCACCGCGAGGTCGTAGCCGTCGAACACGATGATCAGCGCGCACCAGCACAGCACGACGCCGTGCAGCGGACCCAGCCGCGCATCGTCGGAGAGCGCCTGCAGGTTGATTTGACGCATGGAGCTTCGTTCCTTTTTCCAGAGGGGATTCAGGCCCGGCGGTAGCCTTCGCATCACGCGCGTTCGAAGTAATACGATCGCTCAGCTCATCGATTTAGTAGCTGTACGAAATTTCATCCTGAAATGCGCCGCTTTCCGTCCGGATGCCGGCGCAGTGTAGGAAGCCACAATGATTCTCACTATCCGGAATTTGCACGTGGCTCGCGAACTCAGTCCGCTTTTTTTCTGGTGCCGCGTGCCGCGGGCCGCGCGCTATCCGGATTTTTCCCTGGCAGGAGCGGGACTATCCGATTCTTGCGATACTTTCGACAAGTCTGACGAAGATCAATATCATCCTTTCAGGATATCTCGCTCACAAGAGAAACCGATGTGGCATGACGCGCATCCGCGGCCCGCTGGATGCGCTGCACGAAAAACGCCACACAGGAGACGCCCCCCCATGCCCCTCACCCCGAATGCGGAAGTGCTGTCCGCGCTGTACCGGAATTGCGTGTTCCGATCCGGATTGCGCGCGGATGCGCACGAGCAGGTCTCGCTGGAGTTGGCCGAGCATGCGCTGCGCTGGAAGCAGGGCGTGCCCGACGCGGCGCTTTTCAAGGGGCAACTGAATCATCTGAGCGTCTACGCGCTGCAGTACGGCGCCGAAGTCGAGGTCGCCCCGCGCCCGTTCGACGGCTTTTCGCTCGTCCACACATCGCTTGCGGGCGGCGCCGAGATCGAGTGCGACGGGCACGTGATGGGCGTGTCCGAAGGGCGCACCGCCGTGCTGGCGCCGACGTCGCACGTCCGTCTTCGCTGGCGGTCCGGCACCCGGCAACTGATCGTCAAGGTGCCCGATTCGCTGATGCGCGCGGTCTGCGGCCGCCGGCCCGACGACGCGGCGCCCGGCCTCGCGCCGGGATTCCTGTTGCCGACGGCGCTTGCGTCGCAATGGGATCTGATCGCACAGTCGCTGCTCAACGTGCTCGCCGTCGCCGACGACGGTGGCATCCGGGCCGAATGGCGCGACCATTTCGAACGAAGCCTCGCGCTGTTCCTGCTCGTGCATTGCCCGCCGTCGCCCGCCGCCGTGCGTGCCGGCGCGGCGCCGCCAGCGCGCGGCGGCGCGCCGGCGCAAGCCGTGTCGCGTGGCGGCATCCGGCAGATGGATGCGCTGCACGAATTCATTCACGCGCGGCTCTGCGCGCCGATCTCGCTCGAAGATCTCGCCAGGGCGGCCGGCGTCAGCCTGCGGACGCTGAACGTGCTGTGCCGGCGCTACCACGGCGCGACCCCGATGGAACTGCTGCGTAACATCCGGCTGGACGCCGCGCGCGTGCAGTTGCTGACCGACCCGGTGGCCAGCATCACCGATACGGCGCTGACGTTCGGTTTCGGGCACCTCGGCCGCTTTTCCGCGTATTACTTCGCCCGCTTCGACGAGTTGCCGCGCGACACGCAGAAGAAGCGGCCGCCGAACTGAACGCCGCGGCGCCCGGAATGCGGCCGCCGCTTTACGCGCCAGGCGATCGCCCGCATAGTCATGGTTTGCCCTCATCCCCGCCCTGCCGCCCCGTCACCATGCCTGATACGCCAGCTGCCTGCATCGTCCGCGATTCGACCGAAGCCGATCTCGCCGCCATCCACGCGATCTATGCGCACCACGTCCGCCACGGCGTCGCGTCGTTCGAGGAAACGCCGCCCGATGCCGCCGAGCTGCGCGCGCGCCGCGACGCGGTGCTGGGCCACGGGCTGCCGTATCTCGTCGCAGAATGCGACGGCCGCGTGGCCGGCTACGCGTACGCGACGCCGTACCGCGCGCGCAGCGCATACCGCTTCACGATCGAGGATTCGATCTACATCGACGATGCGCAGCGCGGGCGCGGGATCGGCCGCGCACTGCTCGCGGCGCTGATCGCGCGCTGCGAGACCGGCCCGTGGCGGCAGATGATCGCGGTGATCGCCGACGGCGGCACCGGCGGCTCGACGTCGCTGCATCGTGCGTTCGGCTTCGAGCCGGCCGGCACGCTGAAGGCGGTCGGCTTCAAGCACGGCCGCTGGATCGACACGGCGCTGCTGCAGCGCCCGCTCGGAGACGGCGCACGCACGCTCCCCGCCTCGCCCGGGCCTGCCGCGTCGCGCTAGAATGGCCGCATGTCAAAACAGACTCATTCCACCCCCGACGAGGCCGCGGCGGATTCCCGCAACGAGTACACGGTCGACGAGCTGGCGCGCGTGTCCGACACGACCGTGCGCAACGTCCGCGCGTACCAGGATCGCGGTTTGCTCGCACCGCCCGAGAAGCGCGGGCGCGTCGGCATCTACGACGACACGCACGTCGCGCGCCTGAAGCTGATCAACCACCTGCTCGCGCGCGGCTACACGCTGTCGAACATCCAGGACCTGATCAAGGCGATCGACGAAGGCCACGACCTGCGCTCGATCCTCGGCCTCGAAAACGCGATCGGCGGCCGCTGGTCGCATGAACTGCCGAAAACCTATTCGCTCGCCGCGCTCGCACAGATGTTCGGGCCGCAGGCGACCACGCAGCTTTCGCGCGTGACCGAGCTCGGGCTGCTCGAACGGCACGGCCTGTCGTTCGTCGCGAAGAGCCCCGCACTGCTCGAAGCGGCGGCCGCGATGACGAAGGAAGGCATCCCGCCGCGCGAGTTGCTCGACGTGATCAGCCTCGCGCGGCCGCATTTCGACGCGATCGCGCGGCTGCTCGTCGATCTCGTCGTGAAGCGGCTCGACCGCTACGACGCCGGCACGCTGCCGCCGGCCACCGACGTGCCCGAACTGGTCGACGCGATCTGGCGCCTGCGCCCGCTCGCGGCCGTGTTCGTCGAAGGCGAGACGAACCGCGCGCTCGAAACCGCGGCGGGCGCGTATCTCGGCGGCCGCGTCGCGACGATCCTCGACAAGAAGCTCAGCGACGAAGCGGCGCGCCAGTCCGGCACGCCCGATACGCAAGGCGACGACGACAAAGCATAGGGCCACCGCCGTCATATTCTTATCGGCAATGCTTCGTTTGCGAGCGCAACCGCCCATGCGACGATTCTTCCAACCGAGCGGCACCGGCCGCTCTCCCGAAGACGTTTCGCATGGAGTCCGTTCGATGATTCGTTTCACCCGCTGGATCACCCGCACCGCCGCCGTCACGCTCGTCGCGCTGTCCGCCGCGTCGGCCTTCGCGCAGGGCGGCGCCGACAAGGTCGTGCGCATCGGCTATCAAAAGGCCGGCCTGCTGTCGATCATCAAGGCGCAGGGCTCGCTCGAAGCGCGGCTCAAGCCGCTCGGCTACAACGTGCAGTGGTTCGAATTCCCGGCCGGCCCGCAACTGCTCGAAGCGCTGAACGCGAACAGCATCGACTTCGGCTATACGGGCGCGCCGCCGCCCGTGTTTGCGCAGGCAGCAGGCGTGCGCTTCGTGTACGTCGGCGCGGAACCGCCGTCGCCGCACAACGAAGCCGTGTTCGTGAAGGCCGATTCGCCGATCCGCTCGCTCGCCGAGCTGCGCGGCAAGAAGGTCGCGCTGCAGAAAGGTTCGAGCGCGAACTACCTGCTGCTGGAAGCGCTGAAGAAGGCCGGCGTGCGCTACGACGAGATTCGCCCCGTGTACCTGCCGCCCGCCGACGCGCGCGCCGCGTTCGAAAGCGGCAACGTCGATGCGTGGGCCGTCTGGGATCCGTATTACGCGGCCGCGCAGAATTCGCTGAAGATCCGCACGCTGTCCGACTACACGGGCCTCACGCCGGCGAACAACTTCTACGAGGCGACGCGGGATTTCGCGGAGCAGCATGCCGACGTGGTCGGCGCCATCCTGAAGCAGGCGCGCGAGACGGGCCTGTGGGTCAACGGGCATCCGGCCGAGACCGCCGCGCTGATCGCGCCGAAGGTCGGGCTGCCGCTCGCGCTCGTCGAGACGTGGATCAAGCGCGTGCCGTTTGGGGCGGTGCCGGTCGACGAGAAGATCGTTGCGGTTCAGCAGGGTGTCGCGGACGCGTTCTACGCGGCGAAGCTGATTCCGCAGAAGCTGAGCGTTGCGGACAATGCGTGGAGCGACAAACGCGTGGCGAGCGCGCTCGCGGCGAAGTAACGCGCGGCGCGCAGTCGAAAAAGGCCGACGGGCACCCTGCCCGTCGGCCTTTTTTGGTTCTTCTCGAATTTTCGGGGAACGTGGGACGCACTGTTGGTGTTCGGCCAGTTGCAACCGTTCGCTATCCGCCGAAGACGATCTGCGGATAGCGACATCGAGAGACCACCATCTGGAAACGGCACCGCCCTAAGCCTTGAGATCTGTTGCCGCGAAATCCGGATCTTCTCTTGGCCGAAGGATTTTTTCAACGAGCCGGGCCGACATATGACGGCTCAGTAGTCTCTGCAAGTTCGCCAGCAGTCGATTTCGCGCCCCCACAACCCGATAGCTCAGATTGCGATCGAGCGCCCACAACGCATCCCGCACCACGTTCGCGACCGGCATCGGCACGCCGACAGCAGCCTCCTTCGCGCCGACAACGTCGAAAAAGGCCGTTTGCGTCGCGCCAGGACATAGCGCGACGACCCGGATGCCCCGATGCCGGTTCTCAGCCCAAACAGCTTCCGAAAATGACAGGAGAAAGGCCTTCGTCGCGCCGTAGACGGCCATATACGGATCGGGCTGGAATGCCGCGGTTGACGCGACGTTGATGACTGCGCCACCGGATCGCGCTTGCATCCCCGGCAGCAGAAGATGAGTCAGCTCGAGCGCGGCGATGCAGTTCACCAGAACTTCATCGCGCTGGCGCGTCAACGGAATCGTTTCAAAGCGCCCGTATGCTGCGAAGCCCGCGTTGTTGATCAGCACATCGACGATCGTGCCGGTCTCCTTCAGATGACGATCGATCGTGTCGACGGCGTCGGCCGCGCTCAGGTCGACCGTCAGAAAATCGGCGTCGCACGCATAGTCGCGCCGCAGTTCTGCGGCCAGATCGCGCAGCTTGTCGTGAGAGCGTGCGACCAGCAGGAGTCTCGCACCGCGTTCGGCCAACGCATAGGCAAACGCGCGCCCGATACCCGACGATGCACCGGTGACGAGTGCTGTTTTTCCGCCAAAATCGAAAGATTTACTCATAGCTTGCTGATGGAGTGGAACGGGAGTTTGCACTCTAAACCGTTGACTATAGGCAACGGTCAAGCGTAAATGACGCTCCACGACATTGATTGGAGGCAGCATGCGCATCGGCGAGCTATGCAAGCGGGCGGGTGTATCGCGCGACACCGTCCGTTACTACGAGCGCATGGGTCTGCTGGACAAAGCAACACAACCTAACGCGACGAACACTTACAAGCGCTATTCAGAACTTTCGTTACAGCGGATAAGGCTGATCGTCCACGCGAAGGCGTTGGGCTTCACGCTGGCGGAAATTCGCGACGTTGTCCATGTATGGGAAAGTCCGACGTTCGGCGTTGACCAAAAGGTCGCGTGCCTGCAAGCAAAACTCGCCGAACTCGACGCAAAGAGTCTCGCGTTGATCACGCTGCGAACAGGGTTGCTGAATGCGTTGGCCAAAGTTGGCGGCGATTGTGTCGAAGAAGAAATAGCGTGATGAGTCGCGTCCGTGCAAGTGTCATGCGGCATCGACCGGTTGAATCCACAGTCGGAAAGCGCCATCCACGGAAATCCGCGAAGAGCATTCTCGCTTGACCCACCGCGGGCAATCAGCACACGGCCATCGATCCGGCGAAGTCACGCGCAGCGCATGCAAAAAGCCGGCGGACACCCTGCCCACCGGCCTTTTGCATCACGTGCCCGTACGCGCCGCCCTACTTCAACGCCCCCGCCACCTTCTTCTGCCGCCACAGACACAGCAGATCGCACGCAACATGCGCGGCCGCGATCGCCGTAATGTCCGCATGATCGTAAGCAGGCGCGACCTCGACAACATCCGCCCCAACCAGATTCACCGCCCCGAGCCCACGCACGATCGCCAGCGCCTGCGCGGACGACAACCCGCCCGCGACCGGCGTGCCCGTGCCGGGCGCAAACGCCGGATCGAGGCAGTCGATGTCGAACGTCAGGTACGCGGGCCGCGCGCCGACGATGTCGACGATCCGCTCGACCGCCGCGCGCGAACCGTGATCGTGCACCCACGCGGCATCGAGCCGCTCGATCCCGAGAAAATCGTCGTTCCACGTGCGGATGCCGACCTGCACCGACGTCGCGGGATCGATCAGCCCTTCCTTCACGGCCTTGTAGAACATCGTGCCGTGATTGAGGCTGTCCGGATCGTCGTCGGCCCACGTATCGCAGTGCGCGTCGAAATGGATCAGCGACAGCGGCTTGCCGTAGCGCTCCGCGTGCGCGACCAGCAGCGGATACGTGATGTAGTGGTCGCCGCCGAGCGTCAGCATCTTCGCGCCCGAGCGCAGGATCGTGCGCGCATGCTCGACGATCGCGGGCTTGATCGACAGCGGGTTGTGCGCATCGAACCAGCAGTCGCCGTAGTCGACGGCCGCGAGATCCTCGAACGGATCGAAGCCCCACGGATACGGATTGAGCTCCGCGAGCTGCACGCTCGCCGCACGGATCGCGGCCGGCCCGAGCCGCGCGCCCGAGCGATAGGTGGTCGCGAGGTCGAGCGGCACGCCGGAAATCGCGACATCGACGCCGTCGAGCGCGCGCGAATAGTTGCGACGCATGAACGACAGCACGCCCGCATAGGTGTTTTCGATCGAGGAGCCGTACGGCGTCGTGCGACGGATCGCGCCGTCGCCGTGGAGAAGTTCGGTCATGGTCGGACCTGTTTTCGTGGGAGCCGGCTCGGCCCCGCTTTGCATGGGTGCGCGGGCCGGGCACGGCATGGATTCATCGGGCACGCACCGGCTTGCGCGTCCAGTCGCGCCGCCGGGCGGAATAACGACAACGGCAATGTCGCGGCGATCATAGCAAGCCGAATTGGAGCCGTTGCCCCGGTTCAGCAGGGGCAACGCGTTGAAAAAATCCGGCGGCAACGCCCGCGCATCGTCACCCGGCAGCACCGGATCGCGGCGGCGGCAGGCACACACCTGCACGTGCCATCCCGACCGCGTCCTAGAAGGATTCGCCGGTTTTCGCCCGCCCTTTCTTCCGGATAATGGCCGCAGCCGCGCCGACGACGACGTGCCGTCCACCGCAGACAACAACAAACCGGAGACACCCGCCTTGATCGCCACGCTTCCCGCCACCTATCGCCGGCTCTGGCCGCTCGCCGTCGCCGCCGCGCTGCTGTACGGACTGTCGCTCGCCGCCGCGCCCTATCCGGGCCAGGCCGCCGCGAAAGCCGCGATGGGCATCCTGCTGCTCGCGGCGGGCAGCACCTGCGGCGCGCCGCGCGAACGCGCGTGGCTGTGCGCGGCGCTCGCGACGGCCGTGCTCGGCGACGTGCTGCTCGCGCTGCCCGACTGGCCGCTGTCGTTCGCCCTCGGCCTCGGCGCGTTCCTGCTCACGCACCTGTGCTATTGCGCGATCTTCCTGCGCTGGCGCGCGCGGCCGCACGGCTGGCGCATCGCCGCGCTGGTCGGGCTGTGGATCGCCGCGCCGGCCTTCTACCTCGCCTTCTTCCCGCACCTCGGCGAGCTGCTGGCGCCGGTCGCCGTCTACATGCTCGTGCTGTGTGCGATGGCGAGCTTCGCGCTCGCCGCCCGCACGCACGGCCCACTGGTGGCCGTCGGCAGCCTGGTCTTCGTCGGCTCCGATACGCTGATCGGCGTCGGCCGCTTCCTCGGCGGTTTTCCGGGCATCGACTACCTGATCTGGGGCCTCTACGCGCTCGCGCAGGTCACGATCGTGGCCGGGGTTTTCCATGAGACGGCCGCCCGATCGATCCGCCCCTGATTCCGTTTCAAACAGACCGCCGCACGCCGGCGGTCTCGTCTCCGCCCCGCTCCGCCCGCGTCGACGGGCTTTTCCGCGTATCCCGCATTGCGGAAAGTGTGCTGTTCCAAACCCCGCTCAGCCTTTTCCCGCCTGGTTTTCCGGCCCTTAGAGCGCCGCTTCTAGCCTCTTGCGGTTTCCGGGCTCACCCACTATCGTTACATCAACCAATGTAACATTAAAAAATGAGCCAAATCGGAGACACCCGGATGAATGCTCGCACGTTGCCTTTCGGTCCGCCCGGCCACGACGGCCTGGACGAAACCATCGACATCGCCATCATCGGCACCGGCTTCGCCGGTCTCGGGATGGCGATCCGCCTGCGGCAGACAGGCGTGACCGACTTCGTCGTCCTCGAGAAGGCCGCGTCGGTCGGCGGCACGTGGCGCGACAATCATTACCCCGGGTGTGCATGCGACGTGCAATCGCACGTCTATTCGTTCTCGTTCGCGCCGAACCCGCGCTGGACGCGCATGTTCGCGCCGCAGCCGGAAATCCGCGCGTATCTGGAAGACTGTGTGCAGCGCTTCGGGATCGGCCCGCACCTGCGCATGAACCACGAACTGCAGCGCGCCGAGTACGACGAGGCCGCGCAACGCTGGCGCCTCACGTTCGCGAACGGCAAGCGGCTGTCCGCGCGCGTGCTGGTGTCGGGGATGGGCGGCCTGTCGCGCGCCGCGCTGCCGGCGATTCCGGGCGTCGAGAATTTCCGGGGCCACGCGTTCCATTCGCAGCAGTGGGATCACGACTACGCGCTCGAAGGCAAGCGCGTCGCGGTGATCGGCACCGGCGCGAGCGCGATCCAGTTCGTGCCGCAGATCGCGCCGCGCGTGAAGGCGCTCGCGCTGTTCCAGCGCACGCCGCCGTGGATCATGCCGAAGCCCGACCGCAACCTGACCGGGTTCGAGAAATGGCTGTTCCGCACGTTGCCGTTCACGCAGAAGGCCGTGCGCAGCGGCATCTACTGGATGCTCGAATCGCGCGTGCTCGGCTTCGCGATCCATCCGTCGCTGATGAAGAACGTGCAGAAGCTCGCGCTGCGCCATATCCGCAAGCAGATTCCCGATCCGGAACTGCGCAAGACCGTCACGCCGAACTACACGCTCGGCTGCAAGCGCGTGCTGATCTCGAACGACTACTACCCGGCGCTGTCGCGCAAGAACGTCGACGTGATCACGACCGGCATCGACCATATCGAAGCCGACGCCGTCGTGACGACCGACGGCAAGCGACACGAAGTCGACTGCCTGATCTACGGCACCGGCTTCCAGGTCGCCGATCCGTATCCGCGCGGCGCGATCGTCGGCCGCGGCGGCCTCGACATCGTCGACGCATGGCGCGACGGCGCGCATGCGTATCTCGGCTCGACGCTGCCCGGCTACCCGAACTTCTTCATGATCGTCGGCCCGAACACGGGCCTCGGCCACAACTCGATGGTGTTCATGATCGAGTCGCAGATCGAATACATCCTCGGCGCGCTGCAGGCGATGCGCCGCGAGCGCGCGGATGCGATCGAGGTGCGCCCGCTCGTCGAGGCGCAGTTCAACAGCGACCTTCAAGGCAAGCTGAAGAAGGCGATCTGGTCGACGGGCGGCTGCAAGAGCTGGTACCTCGATCCGCGCACGGGCAAGAACACGACGCTGTGGCCGGGCTTCACGTGGCGCTTCCGCCAGGCAACCGCGCGCTTCTCGATCGCCGATTACCACGCGTATCGCGCACCGCACGACACGATCGCGCGGCCGATCGCCGCGCCCGCCGCTTCCGCATCCACTTCCGCCGAAGCGGCCTGAGCCAGACAAGGAGCCAACGACATGAGAGATTTCGCCAACAAGGTCGCCGCGATCACGGGTGCCGGCTCGGGCATGGGCCGCTCGCTCGCGATCCAGCTCGCGCAGGCCGGCTGCCATGTGTCGCTCGCCGACAAGAACGGCGTCGGTCTCGCCGAAACCGAACGGATCGTCCGTGCGATTGCGCCGAACGTGCGTGTATCGACGCGGGTGCTCGACGTCGGCGAGCGCGACGCGATGTTCGCGTGGGCCGACGACACCGCGAGGGAACACGGCAAGGTCAACCTGATCTTCAACAACGCGGGCGTCGCGCTGTCGAGCACGATCGAAGGGATGGACTACGGCGATCTCGAGTGGATCGTGAACATCAACTTCTGGGGCGTCGTGCACGGCACGAAGGCGTTCCTGCCGCATCTGAAGGCATCGGGCGACGGCCACGTGATCAACACGTCGAGTCTCTTCGGGATCTTCGCGCAACCGGGCATGAGCGGCTACAACGCGACCAAGTTCGCGGTGCGCGGCTTCACCGAATCGCTGCGCCAGGAGCTCGACATGATGAAGTGCGGCGTGTCGGCGACCTGCGTGCACCCGGGCGGCATCCGCACGAACATCGCGCAGGCCAGCCGCGTGTCGAAGAACATGGTCGGCTTCATGGTCGCGAGCGAGCAACAAGGCAGGGACACGTTCGAGAAGTTCTTCATCACGACCGCCGACGACGCCGCGCGCACGATCCTCGCCGGCGTGCGCCGCAACAAGCGCCGCGTGCTGATCGGCCGCGATGCGAAGGCCGGGGACTGGATGGCGCGCATCCTGCCGTCCGCATACCAGGCGCTCGTCGTGCTGGCAACGCGCCGCGAGGCCGCGAGGGCCCGACGCGACGCCGCCCGCGGCACGCCGGCGCCCGCACCGCTGCACGCCACCTACAACAACGCAGGTAATCAGGGAGGAGAACAGTCATGACGACCCCGAACATGATGCCCGTGCGGCGCGACATCCGTTTCGCGCTGCCGCCCGAACGCGCGCGCGACTGGCACGTGCAGGGCGTGCCGGTCACGCACTTCATGAACGCACTGTCGCTGCTGTTCCCGGCCGGCGAACGCTTCTTCATGGATTCGGTGCGCAACTACCGCGACCGGATCGAGGATCCCGAGCTGAAGAAGCAGGTGCTCGGCTTCATCGGCCAGGAAGCGATGCACACGCGCGAGCACATCGAATACAACGACCTGCTGCAGGCATCGGGTCTGCCCGCGCACAAGCTCGACAAGCGCCTGTGGACGATCCTCGGCTGGTTCAAGAAGGTGCTGCCGCATTCGATGCAGCTCGCGATCACGATCGCGCTCGAGCACTACACGGCGATCCTCGCGAACCAGCTGCTGTCGGGCCACGAGCACCGCATCGACGGATCGGTCGAAGGCTATCAGCAGATGTGGATGTGGCATGCGATGGAGGAAACCGAGCACAAGGCGGTGTCGTACGACGTATGGAACACCGTGATGAAGCCGGGCCTCGGCAGCTACCTGCTGCGCACGGGCACGATGCTGACGACGACGGTGTTCTTCTGGGCGATCGTGTTCGACTTCCACGTGCGCCTGATGCGCGCGCACCGTCGCGAGCACGGCAGGTTCGGCGGCATGTGGCGCCTCGTGAAGTACCTGTACGGCCCGAAGCACGGCGTGTTCCCGAACATCGCGCGCGAATGGCTCGATTACTTCCGCCCGGGCTTCCACCCGTGGGACCACGACAACCACCAGTACCTGCAAGGGCTCGACACGCTGCTCGCGAACATCGACGCGACCAACGCGCGCTACGCGGCGCAGGCCGCCCCGCGCCGCGTGCCGCTGCACCCGGTTGCGCAGGCATGACGCGATGGCGCGCGCGCACGAGATGCTGACCGTCCAGTCCGGCGATGTGAAACTCGCCGTCTACGTAAGCGGATCGCGCCGCGCGCCGCCGCTGATCCTCGTGCACGGCTACCCCGATTCGGCGGCCGTATGGGCGCCGATCCGCGCACGGCTCGCGAAGCGCTACCGCGTGATCGCGTACGACGTGCGCGGCGCCGGCGCGTCCGATGCGCCGCGCCGCCGTGCCGACTACACGCTCGCGCGGCTCGCCGACGACCTGAAGGCGGTGGCCGACGCGACCTGCGGCGGCCGGCCGTTCCACCTCGTCGGCCACGACTGGGGCTCGATCCAATGCTGGGAGGCTGTGACCGACCCCGTGTTCCGCGGCCGGATCGCGTCGTACACGTCGATCTCGGGCCCGTGCCTCGATCACGTGTTCCGCGCGAAGCTGCGGCTCGAGCAGAGCCTGAAGTCGTGGTACATCGCATTCTTCCATCTGCCGCTCGTGCCGTCGCTGGTATGGCGGCTCGGCGGCGCGGCGCTGTGGCCTCGCTGGTTGCAGCTCACCGAACGCGTGCGCGCCGAGCGCGACCCCGTGCAACTGAAGAATGCGCTGAACGGCCTGCAACTTTACCGCGCGAACTTCCTCGCGCGGGCACGCAAGCCGCGCGAACGGTACGCGCAGGCGCCCGTGCAGATCCTCGTGCCGGTACGCGACCGCTACGTGACGCCCGAGATGTCGGTCGACCTCGACCGCTGGCTCGGCGACCACGTGCGCGAGGAAATCGACGGCACGCACTGGATCGTGCTGCGCCACCCGGACATGATCGCGTCGCGGATCGACCGCTTCGCGTCCGCGCACGAGCGGCCGGCGGTCACGAACGCCGCGGTTCAGCGCACCGCCGGCGTCGGCAGGCGCCTGAACAGCGTCTCGTAGTCGACGACGAGCCCGTCGTCGTCGACGTCCATCTCGGCCGTGAAATTCCGGAAGATGCCTTCGTAGCGGTAGCGCCGGCCCGGCTCGATGCACGCGTAGGCCTGCTTGACCGGCGTGACCTTCAGGTCCGGCGTCGAGATATACGCGACGTCGATCGGCCGCCGCTCGCCGCGCGCGAGCCCGAGGCGGCCGATCGGCAGCGAATTCGTGAACGGCGTCGCCGCGATGTCGATGTCGACGCAGCCGTCGAGCTCCGGCAGCGCGCGGCCCGCTCCGTCGTGCCAGTGGCCTGCGCCGTCGCCGCGCAGTTCGAGCGTGCCGCCGCCCATCACCTTGAGCACCGCATACGTCACGCGCCAGTGCGAATCGCACTCGACGCGATACGCGAGCCCGTATGCGCGGCCGTACCGCTGGCCGACCACCGCGCTTTCGACGACGATCCCGCCGCCGCTCCGGTCGAACGTCAGATGTTCGACCCCGTCGCCTTCGAGCGACGCCCAACGCACTTCGCGCATCTTTCCGCCTCCCGGTTTACTCAATGCGAAGGATCGTCGCATACATTCCGACCATCCGGAATTTCACTGTCGACAAATCCAACGAGCGTCATTCGTTGTCGAAGTTCATGTCCCTGCCTTCAAACGAGGACCGGATAGCTTCCACGACTCGCGACGCCCTGCGCTCATTCTCCAGCTGCGGATACTGCTGCTTCAGCTTGCCGGAGATTTGCCAGCCGTTTTCCTTGACAGAGCGAATGATACGGTCAGCATCCGGGCCCGGCATCTCCACGACCTCCTTGAGCCGCTCCTGGGCAAGCTGAAAGATCAGCAGCGTCCTGGCTTCATCGGCCATCTCCGTGCGAATCGTGTGCTCGACAACTCGCGCGGTATACAGAACGTGGGCCGTCAGATCCGGATAACGCCAAGCGAAGCGCGCATCTTCGTAGTTGTCGAATACGAAGTTGCTCAGCGTCCCGTCCTCATAGGTCACCAGTTCTCCGAACCGATAGGACGTTGCATAACGGCGCATGAAGCAGCGAGAAAACACCTCGAGCGTGCGATCGTAACCGGCACGGAACTCCGTCGAACTCGTGATGGTTGCCGAGATCGGCAATATCACGCCATCCGGCACCGCCTTGTCCCGCACCAGAGAATCGTTGATCAGAAAGCGATGAATCCGGCCGTTGCCGTCTCGCATAGGGTGGATATATACGAAGCCGAATGCCAACGCAGCGGCACGTGCCAGCGGCTCTGCGCCTCGAGTCGCGGCCTCGAATTCACCGAGGCCCTCCAGCATCGCCGCCACGTCCTCGAACGCAGGAGCAATGTAATGCACGATATTCTCGCGCATCGTCGCCTGCCCGACAAAGACCGGCGAACGCCGCAACCCCAAACCGAACGCATCGTGGCCCAGAATGCCGGCTTGCAGAGTATGCAGGCTACGGTCGCTTAGTGGAGCGTCGATACGGCCGCAGTATTGCGCGATGACGTGTGCAAACCGCTGGATGCGGTCGGTCTGATCAGCCTCTTTCTCGATGAGAAAGCTCGCCCGCGACTCCTTGAACGTCAACCAGCTGGCTGTCCGCATCAGGATGTCGGCCCCGAAAACGCGATCCAACTCTCTCAATGCGGTGCCCAAGTCGAACTGCAGCGCTGCCTGCACCGCCGCGGTTCGCCGAACCAGCGGGCAGAACGCGGGCGTTCCCGGCAAGTTGTCGTGCACGCGCCAACGGCGAACGCGAAGCGACTCTGTGCGAGTAAGGTATTCAGTCGGAGAAACGGCGTTGACATAGCCGCCGTTGGTCACGTCAGGCACATTCAGGCGCCTGCCTGTTAGCCACTCGTACAGGAAACCCGCGCGTCGGGCATATTGGCCAAAGGGAGCATTTCGGCACCACATTTCGATCTGCTCCGGTCCCACGGCTGCAAACAGGCGTGCGAAAAACTCCAAGTGAAGCTCTTCGTACTTGAGTCCGAATTCAAAATGGCCGGCGAAGTCGTCGGTGGGTCGATAGCTGGGCGGATACCGGTTTTCTACCTGCTCATCAGTTTCCCGGCTCGCACGTCCGGTGCCGATGACCGAATCGACACGCAGAGGTTGTGCGGGCGTAATACCGTAGCGAGCAGCCAGAGCCTTGAAGCCGACTTGCATGGAAAAATCTCCTACCGAGGCCGCGAAAATACTACCAATTTCCGGATCCTACCCGAAAACGCTAACGCGTTAGCATGGAGACGGAAAATCTAACGACGACCAAAATTTGCTACCAAAATAGAGAAGCTCCAAAAAAACGCTAATGCGCCTGACAAACGCATCCTGGACAACGCTTTCCGCCCCAATTCCGGGCACCGCCCACAAATCCTGACTATCCAGGATTCCCTATTCCGGTGCATGAAATTGTGTCCTATGCTCGCGGCTCGTCCTGTCCCGCCGCCACCATGCCTACCGCCCGCTCCGCCTCGCCGTCGATCGACCTGCGCATCCTGCTGCGCGGCATCGGGCAGATCGTGCTGCAGGCGAATGCGTTCACCGGCGCGCTGCTGCTCGCCGCGCTGGCGTTGACCGACGTGCGGCTCGCGTGCGCGGCGCTGGTCGGCTCGGCCGCCGCGAGCATGACCGCCGTGCTGTCCGGCGCCGAGCGCCGCGCTGTCGAACTGGGGCTGCACGGCTTCAATGGCGCGCTCGCCGCGCTGATCGCCGTGCTGCTCGCGCGCCATCCGCTTGCTGCGCTCGCGCTGGTGCCGCTGGTCGCCATCGGCGCGGCGCTCGTGCAGCGCGCGATGCGCGCGCCGCTCGCCCGCTGGCGCCAGTGCCCGTATTCGAGCCCGTGCCTCGCCGTTACCGCGCTGTGGCTGCCGTTTGTTGCACTGCCGCATGCGAGCGGCGCAACGGCTGGCGCGACACTGACGCTTTCTTCCATCGCCGACGCGCTGCTCTCGGGCGTCGCGCAGACCACCTTCGCGCAAGGCGCGTGGGCCGGCGCACTGATCGTCGCCGGCGTCGCCGCCGCGTCGCGTCGCGCGGCCGCGTTCGCGCTGGGCGGCGCCATCGTGTCAACCGTGCTGCTGCTCGCGCTCGGCGCGAACGGCACGTCGTTCGCCGACGGCCTGCTCGGCTTCAACGGCGCGCTCGCCGCGCTCGCGTTGGCGCCGCGCGGCCCGCGCGCCGCATTCGCGGCCGCCGCGCTCGCCGCACTGATCCAGTGGCTCGCGACATGCGCGGGCATCCCCGCGTTCACGGCCCCATTCGTGCTCGCGTCGTGGGTCACGGTGGCTGTCGCGCGCCGCTTCACCCTCGGAGAACCCGATGTCGTCATTCGCACACCGTCCTGATGCCGCGAAACCCGGCGGCCCGATCTCGGACGCAGAACGCCGGCTGCGCGTCGATCTCGCCGCCGCGTATCGGCTCGTCGCGCTGAACGGCTGGGACGACCTGATCTACACGCATCTTTCCGCGACCGTGCCCGGCGAGCCCGGCCATTTCCTGATCAACCCGTTCGGCCTCGCGTTCGACGAGGTCCGCGCATCGAACCTCGTGAAGATCGACCTGACCGGCAACCGGATCGGCGACAGCGAACACGCGGTCAACGTGACGGGCTTCGCGCTGCATGCGGCCGTGCATGCCGCGCGCGCCGACGCCGTGTGCGTGATGCATCTGCACAATACGGCCGGCATTGCCGTGTCGATCCAGCGCGACGGGCTGTTGCCCGCATCGCAGCACGCGCTGCGCTTTCATGGCGACCTCGCGTACCACGACTACGAGGCGCTCGCGTTCTCGCCGGCCGAAGGCGCGCGGCTGACCGCGAGCCTCGGCGCGAAATCCGCGATGCTGCTGCGCAATCACGGCACGCTGACGGTCGGCCGCACCGTTGCCGAAGCCTATGTGCTGATGGATACGCTGATCAAGGCGTGCGACATCCAGGTGCGCGCGCAGGCGGGCGGCGGGCCGCTCGTGCTGCCCGCCCCGGCCGTCGCCGACCGCACCGCCGAACAACTGCGCGGCGGCGGCGCGATCGAAGGCGAACTGGAATGGCCGGCGCTGCTGCGCCGGCTCGACCGGATCGATCCGTCGTATCGCGACTGACGCCGCAACCATCGCCGCGACCCGCGGCCGAATCGTTCAAACCCAACCGGAGCACCTGTCATGCCGACTTTCAATATCCAGCTGTTCGAAGGCCGCACCGTCGACCAGAAGCGCGAATTCGTCGAAGCGATCACGCGCGTCACGTGCGAGACGCTCGGCTGCGCGCCGGGCTCGGTCGACATCATCCTGACCGACGTGAAGAAAGAGAACTGGGCGACGGCCGGGAAGCTGTGGAGCGACGAGGGCTGACAGGCGTATCTCAGTCCCTACGGAACCCGCCGGGCAAAATGAGCTCGAACCAAGCCGGAGCCTGAACGGCCGCGCCGCGACGTCGCAGCGCTCGAAGGAGATCGCATGATCGAGAACACACGAATCGCCTCGGCGTTGAACGAGATGGTCCTGTCCATGGGTGCGGAACTGGATCGATCGCTTCAGCAAGTCAAGGAAACCTGCCCCGAACACGAGTTCGCGACCTATCGCGAATTCGTCTCATCCTTGCTCACCACGATGCTGGTCGACTTCATGAATCCACTCTATGCACGGCACCCCGATCTGAAGCCCGAGCGGCTCGACTAGCGCGCGTTCGCGCCGTCTCCCGGCTCCGCCGTTGTGCGCCCGCACATCGCTTTGTCACGCAATCGGCGCATAATGCCGGACAGACGCAGCAGCCAATGGCCACCCGGGAGACCACCATGGAAGCGAAGAACGAGGAAGTCGTCGCACACCTGCTCTCCGACGTCGTCGAATTCGCGCGCGAGCGCCTGCCCGAAGCCACGTTCCGGATCGTCGAACCTTTCCTGCGTCATTACTACGATTTCGTCGACGCCGACGATCTCCAGAACCGCAGCATCGCCGACCTGTACGGCGCCGCGATGGCGCACTGGCAGACCGCCCAGAAATACGTGCCCGGCAGCGAACGGCTGCGCGTATACAACCCGATCCTCGAACAGCACGGCTGGCATTCCGACCACACGGTCATCGAGATCGTCAACGACGACATGCCGTTCCTCGTCGACTCGGTGACGATGGCCGTCAACCGCCTCGGGCTCGCGCAGCATTCGGCGCTGCACCCCGTGTTCCGCATCTGGCGCGGCGCCAACGGCGGCATCGAGCGCGTCGACGCAGGCGGCGCGACGTCCGGCGACGGCCAGTCTCAACTCGCGTCGTTCATCCATTTCGAAGTCGATCGCTGCGGCGACGCCGCGCTGCTCGACACGCTGCGCGAGGACATCGCGCGCGTGCTCGGCGACGTGCGCGCATCGGTCGAGGACTGGCCGAAGATCGTCGACATCGTGCGCGCGACGATCAAGGACATGAAGGCGCGCGAATCGACCGCGGAAGACATCGAGGCGCGCGCGTTCCTCGAATGGATGGCCGCCGATCACTTCACGTTCCTCGGCCAGCGCGACTACGCGCTGGTGTCGGACGGCACCGGCTTCGGCCTGCGCGGCATCGAGGGCACGGGCCTCGGTATCCTGCGCGAATCGCTGCGCGCGTCGGGCGCGTCGGACGTGACGCCGCTGCCGAAGGCGGCCGCCGACATCATCACCGGCTCCTGGCCGATCTTCCTGACCAAGGCGAATTCGCGCGCAACCGTGCACCGGCCCGGCTATCTCGACTACGTGGGCGTGAAGCTCGTCGGCGCCGACGGCAAAATCACCGGCGAGCGTCGCTTCATCGGGCTCTACACGTCGACAGCGTATTTCGGTTCGTATGCCGAAATTCCGATCGTGCGCCGCAAGTGCGCGAACATCGTGCGGCGCGCGGGCTTCCTGCCGAAGGGGCATCTCGGCAAGACGCTCGTGACGGTGCTCGAAACCTATCCGCGCGACGAGCTGTTCCAGGCCGACGAAGACCAGCTCTACGACATCGCGCTCGGCATCCTGCGGCTGCAGGAACACCAGCGCACGCGCCTGTTCGTGCGCCGCGACCGGTTCGACCGCTTCGTGTCGTGTCTCGTGTTCGTGCCGCGCGACAAGTACAACACCGACCTGCGCCGGCGCATCGCGAAGCTGCTCGTCGACGCGTACAACGGCGTGAACGTCGAATTCACGCCGCTGCTGTCGGAATCGGCGATCGCGCGCATTCATTTCGTCGTGCATGCGGAGCCGGGCACGATGCCCGACGTCGACACGCGCGAGCTCGAGACGCGGCTCGTACAGGTGGCGCGCCGCTGGCAGGACGATCTCGCCGACGCACTGCTCGACGCGTTCGGCGAAGAGCAAGGCAACCGCCTGCTGCAACGCTATGCAGACTCGTTCCCGGCCGGCTATCGCGACGACTATCCGGCGCGCACGGCCGTGCGCGACATCGAGCTGATCGAGCGCGTGAAGGATTCGGGCCAGCTTGCGATGAACCTGTACCGGCCGATCGAGGCCGGGGCGCGCGCGTTCCGCTTCAAGGTCTATCGCACGGGCGACCCGATCGCGCTGTCGCGCAGCCTGCCGATGCTCGAGCATCTCGGCGTGCGCGTCGACGAGGAGCGGCCGTACCGGATCCAGACGCAGGACGCTGCGCACGCATGGGTGCACGACTTCGGGCTCGAACTCGCCGACGATACCGAGTTCGACATCGAGCGCGTGAAAGGCCTGTTCGAGGATGCGTTCGACCGGATCTGGAGCGGCCGGATCGAGAACGACGATTTCAACCGCCTCGTGCTGCGCGCGCACCTGAGCGCGCGCGAAGTGACGATCCTGCGCGCGTATGCGAAATACCTGCGGCAGGTCGGCTCGACGTTCAGCGACGCGTATATCGAACGCGCGCTGACCGGCAATCCGGCGATCGCGCGCCAGTTCGTCGAGCTGTTCCTGCTGCGCTTCGACCCGCGCACCGGCGACACGCGCGACGTGCAGGCCGAACGGCTGCTGAAGGCGATCGAAGCTGCGCTCGACCAGGTGCCTAACCTCGACGAGGACCGCATCCTGCGCCAGTTCCTCGGCGTGATCAACGCGACCGAGCGCACCAACTACTTCCTGCTCGACGCGAACGGCGAATCGAAACCCTACCTGTCGTTCAAGTTCAATCCGGCGAAAGTGCCGGGCCTGCCCGAACCGAAGCCGATGTTCGAGATCTGGGTGTATTCGCCGCGTGTCGAGGGCGTGCACCTGCGCGGCGGGCGCGTCGCGCGCGGCGGGCTGCGCTGGTCGGATCGCCGCGAGGATTTCCGCACCGAGGTGCTCGGGCTGATGAAGGCGCAGATGGTGAAGAACGTCGTGATCGTGCCGGTCGGCTCGAAAGGCGGCTTCGTCGTGAAGAACCCGCCGCCGCCGGGCGATCGCGAAGCGTGGATGCGCGAAGGCATCGCGTGCTACCAGACGTTCCTGCGCGGCCTGCTCGACCTGACCGACAACCTGGTCGGCAACGCGATCGTGCCGCCGCCCGACGTCGTGCGCCACGACCCGGACGATCCGTATCTGGTCGTCGCCGCCGACAAGGGCACGGCCACCTTCTCCGACTACGCGAACGCGATCTCGCACGAATACGGCTTCTGGCTCGACGACGCGTTCGCGTCCGGCGGCTCGGTTGGCTACGACCACAAGAAGATGGCGATCACCGCGCGCGGCGCGTGGGAATCGGTGAAGCGGCACTTCCGCGAGATGGGCATCGATACGCAGACGACCGACTTCACGGTAGTCGGCGTCGGCGACATGTCGGGCGACGTGTTCGGCAACGGAATGCTGCTGTCGCCGCATATCCGGCTCGTCGCCGCGTTCGATCACCGGCACGTGTTCCTCGACCCGAACCCCGATCCGGCGGTCAGCTTCGCGGAGCGCCAGCGGATGTTCGCGCTCGAACGGTCGAGCTGGGCCGACTACGACCCGGCCGCGATTTCGACGGGCGGCGGCGTCTACCCGCGCACCGCGAAGACGATCCCGCTGTCGCCGGCCGTGCAGGCCGCGCTCGGCATCGACGCGCACGCGCTGCCGCCGACCGAGCTGATCCGAGCGATCCTGCAGGCGCCGGTCGACCTGCTGTACAACGGCGGCATCGGCACCTACGTGAAGGCCGCGCGCGAAACCCACCTGCAGGTCGGCGACCGCGCGAACGACGCGGTGCGCGTGAACGGCGCGGACCTGCGCTGCAAGGTGGTCGGCGAAGGCGGCAACCTCGGCTGCACGCAGTTCGGCCGCATCGAGTTCGCGCAGCGCGGCGGCCGCATCAACACCGATGCGATCGACAACTCGGCCGGCGTCGATTGTTCGGACCACGAAGTCAACATCAAGATCCTGCTGGGGCTCGTCGTCTCCGACGGCGAGATGACCGGGAAGCAGCGCAACGCGCTGCTCGCGGAGATGACCGACGAAGTCGGGCTGCTCGTGCTGCGCGACAACTACTACCAGACGCAGGCGCTGTCGATCGCGGGCCGCTACGGCGTCGAGCAGCTCGACGCCGAGGCGCGCCTGATGCGCTGGCTCGAACGCGCGGGCCGCCTGAACCGCGTGATCGAATTCCTGCCGACCGACGACGAAGTCGCCGAACGGCAAGCCGCGAAGCTCGGCCTCACGTCGCCGGAGCGCGCGGTGCTGCTCGCGTACAGCAAGATGTGGCTCTACGACGCGCTGCTCGAATCCGACGTGCCCGAGGATCCGCTGGTCGCAGCGATGCTCGTCGACTACTTCCCCAAGCCGCTGCAGCAGCGCTTCAGCGAGCCGATGCGCCGCCATCCGCTGCGCCGCGAGATTCTCGCGACACACCTCACCAATGCGCTCGTCAATCGCGTCGGCTGCGCGTTCGTGCATCGGCTGATGGAGGAAACCGATGCGAAGCCCGGCGATATCGTGCGCGCGTGCATCATGGCGCGCGACGTGTTCGACCTCGATGCGGTATGGCGCGACATCGACGCGCTCGACAACCGCGTCGCCGACGACGTGCAGGCGCGCATGTTCGTCGACGTCGCGCGGCTGCTGGAGCGCGCGGCGCTGTGGTTCCTGCGTCATTTGCAGTCCGGCGCGGTGGCCGACGGCGGCGTTGCCGAGCTGATCGCGCGCTGCCGCGACGCGGCGCAGCGGCTCGCGCCGCAACTGCCGTCGCTGCTGCCGGCCGACGCGCTCGATGCGCTGTCCGAGCGGCAGCGCGTGCTCGTTGAAGCCGGCGTCGACAGCGCGCTCGCGGTGCGCGTCGCGAGCGGCGACATCTCGGCCGCGCTGCTCGACATCGCCGAAGTGGCCGCGACCTGCAACCGCAGCCTCGAACTCGTCGCGGGCGTCTATTTCTCGCTCGGCACGCTGCTCAATTACGGATGGATCGGCGAACGCGCTGCGACGCTGCCGACGCCCACGCACTGGGACATGCTCGCACGCGCGGCCGCGCTCGCGGAAGTCGCGCGGCTGAAGCGCACGCTCGCGACGAGCGCGCTCGCGGAATCGCCGGATTCGACCACACCAGAGACGATCGTCGGCGCGTGGCGCGAGCGCCGTGACGCCGCGCTCGCGCGCTACGAGCACCTGCTCGCGGACCTGCGCGCGTCGGGCGGCGCCAGCCTCGCGGTACTGCTCGTGATCGTGCGGGAGATGGCCGTGCTCGAACGCGCGTGACGGTTCGGGCAGGGTCAGACCGTCGCGACCAGCAGCTCTTCCGCGTTGTTCGGCGGCCGCAGGCCATCCGCGCGATCGGCGAAATAGCGACGCGTCAGTTCAGCGGCCGATACGTGCGCGGCAGCCGCGAAGCCGGCCTCCAGCGCAAGCGCCTGGAGCTGCGCCGGCATGAAGAAGCTGATGAACGGCGTGCCGCTCGCGCGCGCGCCCTTCGCGGCCATTTCGAGCCCCGGGCGCACGTCCGGATCCGCATTCTCCAGCGGCAGCAGGAACGTCATCGCGAGCGTCGAGCCCGGCGCGAGCGACGCGACTTCGCGCAGCGCGGCCGCGTTCGCTTCGCGCGTCAGGTACATGCTGACGCCGGTGGACACCACGACCGCCGGCTGGCCGGCATCGAAGCCCGCGCCGACGAGCGCATCGCGCCACGACTGCTTCGCCTCGAAATCGACCGGCACGAAGCGCAGCCAGTCGGGCACGCCGAAGCCGAGTTCGACCAGGCGGCGTTGCTTCCATGCCTGCGGCGCCGGCGGGTCGACTTCGAAGACGGTCACGCGCGACGCCATGTCGGGCCGGCGCTGCACGAAACTGTCGAGACCCGCGCCGAGAATCACGTACTGGCTCACGCCGCGCACGGCCTGCTCGACCACGAGATCCTCGATGAAGCGCGCCCGCGCGACGATCGACGCGCGAAACGGCCGCGTGAACTGCGGATCCATGTCGCCGCGCTGCTGCCAGCCCGGCGCCGGCGCGAGCAGTCGAAGCCCGACTTCGTCGGCGAGCACGTGCGGCGGCGCGTCGAGTTCGACGTGCAGCGCGCGCCACAGCGCGACGCGCGCGGCGGTGCTGTCGGGGGCGTCTTCGCGAGTATCGGTCATGGCGGCCTCACGCGCCCTGCTTGCCCGGCGCCTGCAGCCGCCACACGCGGCCGTCCGGGTCGCGCACGGTCATATCGCGCGTGCCCCAGTGCGTGTCCTCGAACGGCGTGACGACATCGACGATCGGCTGCGGCCGCACCGCCTGCTCGTCCGGCACCTTGAGCACGACCTGCATGTCGGGCGCCTCGCCCGGCGGCACTTCGGCGATGAACAGAAAAGGACCGTCGCCGCTGCGTAGCTGGCCCGAGTTGTGATCGGTTTCGAATTCCAGCGTGAAGCCCAGCGCCTGGAAGAATTTCGCCGACTTGCCCCAGTTGTGCGTCGTCAGGTACACGGCTTCGATTCGCTCGGATGACATGTCAATCCTCCTTGGTGGACGGCCCCGCGCCCGGCGGCGGCGCGGCCAGGTATGCGCGCAACGCGTCGGCCACCAGCGCGGACAGCGATTGCTCCGCTTCGATGGCGCGATACTTGACCTGCCGGATCAGGCCAAGCGGCAGGTACACGTTGAATTGCTTCACTTCTTCGTCGGTCATGAAGGCTAGTATGCTAGCAATCTAGCAAAAGTCAACTGCGGGCGATGGCAAGGGATGTCTCGGTCGGGCGCGGCCAGCGTGCGGGCCGCCTTCGGATAGCGTGCGTTCGCGCGTCTACTTCGCGGCGCGCGCCGCCAGCCGCGCAAACAGCGCGTCGAGATCGAACCCTGCCGTATCGATGCCAATCGTGTCGCGCAGGCACGCGCCCCACGCGGCCGCGTCGTCGAACGTGACGGTGCGTCCGGCCCCCGCCGCGTCGCGCAGCGTCAGCGCGGTGTTGAGTAGCGCCGCGCGGCCGTCCGGCAGCACGCGGCATGCGATCAGGTCGTTCACGAAGATCGATTCGGGATACGTCGACGTAAACCAGTTCGCGGCGTCGTAATCGATCCACTCGGCCGGCTTCAGCGAGAAACGGTAAGTGGTCTGCCAGCCGTCGGGGATCTCGAACTGCATGTCGAATTCGCCGTCGACCGGCGCGTCGATCACGCGAAACGCGCCATGCGGCGTCAGTTGCCGCTCGCCCGGCACGAAGCGCAGCGGCGCGGTCAGCGTCGCGCTGCCGAAGCCGATGTCCGCGAGCCAGACCGTATCGTCGAGATCGATGCGCAGCAGCATGTGCGTCTGCGCTGCGACGATCTCGGGCGGCCGCATCCAGCGCACGCGCGCGATCAGCGGCGTCACGCGAAAACCGATCGTCGTGAGCGCGGTATGGAACAGCTTGTTGAGTTCGAAGCAGTAGCCGCCGCGGCGGCGCCCGATCACCTTGTCGACGATCGCGGGCAGGTCGAGCGCGACGCGCGCGCCGGTCAGCGGATTGAGGTTTTCGAACGGAATCGCCTGCGGGTGCAGCAGATGCAGCCGGCGCAGCACGTCGAGCGTCGGCTCGGCCGGGCCGTCGTAGCCGATGCGGGAGAAATAGCGCGAGAGGTCGAACGAGTCAGTCATGAACCTGCACCGGTAAAAGGGACACGCCACGATAGCATCGCGCGAAATCCCCATGTTGTGCGGGGCGATTGTCCGTCGTCACGCGCGATGCCGGCACCGCACCGCGCGCAGCCCCGCGCAACGTTACGGCAGCAGCTTCAGCGCGGACGACGCGACCGACGGCACCGAAATGCCCTGGCTCGTCGCGAATTGCACGGCCTGGCTGAGCGTCGCCGCGAGCGACTGCAACTGGCCCGGCGCGCTTTGCGCGATATACGACGCGGCCTGCATGTTCTGCGGATTCAGGCCCGACTGCAGCAGCGACGCGGCACTGGTCGAACCGAGACTGCCGAGCCCCGACTGCAGTTGCGAATACTGCGTGAGCCCCTGGCCGAGCGACGCGAGGCCGTTGCTGAACGCCTGCTTGTCGATCGGGCCGTGCGACGCGCCGCCGCTCGCGAAAGCCTGGCCGAGCGCCTGCGACACCGACTGCTGCGCGCCGCCCATCTGCGACAGCGCGGCCGGCGTCAGCGCGTTGCCGCCGGCCAGCTGGCTCGCGGCCTGCTGCGCCTGCCCGGCCGCGCCGGTCAGCCCCATCGCCGATGCGAGCGTCGACTGGCCGGACAACACCTGCTGGTTCGCACCGACATACGCCTGCAGCAGTTGCGCGATGCCTCCCTGCGCGGGCGCGGCCTGTTGCTGGCCGCCGCCGAGCAGCGACGCGCCGAGCGACTGCAGATCGAGCTGCGCGTGCGCGGCGCCGCTCACCAGGATGCCGAATGCGATGCCTGCCGAGGCCAGATGCCTGCCCGTCGCGCGAATGTGCTTCATGTGTTTCCCTCGTGCCGGAATGATTGAGGCCGATATTGTCGAAGCGCGTCGCGCGCCGCCGCAACGACTGAAACACATCGAAACGAAATCACGTCGCGCGGCCGCTTGCAATTCCGCGACCGACGGACACGGTCGAGCGGATTCGTCCGCGGTTGATGCGCGATATCACGCCTGTGCCGGAATTCGTTCTCCGGTTGCATGAATGACGGCGGGTTTCGGGTTCTGCGAGCGGAACCGCAAAACGTATCGCGGCCAGGAAACGCGTTCTCGCGGGCGTGCCGAGTGCTGACTGCCGACAAGCATCGCGTTCGAGGATCGAAGCAAAACGGGCGGCTCACCGCCACCCGTTTCGTCACCCTGCTACCCGTTACCGGCTGCCGGCCCGCCTCAACCTTACGCAGCCATCCACGCCGGCAGCCGCCGGCCGACCCGGTCGGCCGCCTGCTCGTAGCCGCGCGCGAGCTGCAGCACGGCGAGATCGGCGCGCGGGCGCCCGATCAACTGCATCCCCATCGGCAGCCCCGCGTCGTTGAAACCGACCGGCACGTTGATCACCGGGCAGCCGGCCAGCGTCCACGGTACGACCGTTTCCATCCAGCGGTGATAGGTATCCATCGCGCGGCCCGCGATTTCCTTCGGCCAGCGCTGGTCGACGTCGAACGGGAACACCTGCGCGGTCGGCGCCGCGATGAAGTCGTAGCGGTCGAAGAAGCTCAGCACGGCCTGGTGCCACGCGGTGCGCTCGACGCTCGCATCGAACACGGCCGCGCCCTGCATCGCGAGCAGCCCTTCGACCTCGTAGATCGCCTCGGGCTTCAGCAGCGCGCGGCGCGCCGGATCGCGATAGTGCGCGAGCAGCCCGCCGCCGGACAGCAGGTGCCGATGCACGAGCCACAGGCGCCAGATCCGGTCGGGCGCGAATGCCGGCAGCGCGGCATCGACGTCGCAGCCGATCTCACGCAGCGTTGCCAGCCCCTGTTCGCACTGCGCGAGCACGCCGGCCTCGGTCGCGAGATAACCGTTCCAGTCGCCGACCCACGCGATGCGCTTGCCGCGCAGGTCCGCGTCGAGCGGCTGCGCGAACACGGCCGGATCTTCCGCGCGCGACAGCGGATCGTTGCGGTCGTAGCCGGCCTGGATCGCGAACAGCTGCGCGACGTCGCCGACCGTGCGGCCCATCGGCCCTTCGATGCCGAGCTGCTGCATGAACACGTCGACGGCCGGCCAGCGCGGTACGCGCCCCTGCGACGGGCGAAAGCCGTAGATGTTGCAGAACGCGGCCGGATTGCGCAGCGAGCCGCCGAAATCGCTGCCGTCCGCCACCGGCAGCATCCGCGACGCGAGCGCCGCCGCCGTGCCGCCGCTGCTGCCGCCCGCGCTCTTCGTCAGGTCGTACGGATTGCGCGTCGCACCATAAACCTCGTTGAACGTGTGCGAACCGAGCCCGAACTCCGGCGTATTGGTCTTGCCGATGAAAATCGCGCCGGCCGCGCGCATCCGCGCGACGCCGACGGAATCGGCCTGCGGCACGTTCTCGCGGAAGATCGGCGAGCCGTAGGTGGTCCGCAGCCCCTTCGTCATCGCCAGATCCTTCGGCGCCTGCGGCATCCCGTGCATCCAGCCTTGGTACTCGCCGCGCGCCAGCGCGGCATCCTTTTCCGCGGCTTCGGCGAGCAGCGCATCGCGCTCGCGCAGCGCGACGATCGCATTGACCGCGCCGTTCACGCGCTCGACGTGGTCGAGATACGCGCGCATCGTCTCGACGCACGAAACCGCCTTGCCGCGGATCGCCGACGCGAGCTCGCCGGCCGACAGGCGCACGATCGGGTCGACGGGGATGGAGGCGGGAGCGAGAAGCTGCGGGGCGCCGTGCGGCATGCGGGTCTCCTGAAATCGGAATGGAATGGCAGGCCGCGTGGCGGCGGCGGTCGCCCCCGAACCGGCCGGGAGGGGCCGCGCCGCGGCCGATGCGCTCTACTCTACGCGCCGCCGATTCGGCGACCTCCGATATTTTCCGTCGCGATTTATTGCGGATCCGACTAAATCGGGGCAACGCGTACCGGGCCGCCCGCGCCGGCCCGATCGATGAAATCGTTTATGCGCATAAACTAAAATTTCTTATATTTCTAATAGGCGCGATACGAGACGGCGCGCGTTAACGACATTTTTACGCGGTCGCCCGATCTCTTTAGATGGCTCGTTCCGGCTGCGCGCTACGCTGGAAGCATCTCGTTCCCCGGACATCGTTCATGCTCAAGCTGCTGGTTCCTGTCGGTCACTCGCCACGCTCGCTTCAGGCGGTTCGCCACGCGACATTCCTGTATCGCGAGCGGTGCGCGTCGGAGATCGTGCTGATCAACGTTCAGGCGCCGCTCGAATCGACGCGGCTCGAGGCCTATCACCCGCTGTCGCGGCTGCGCTCGATCGAGGAAAAGTTCGCGTCCGACGATCTGGCCATGGCTGAGCGGATTCTGCATGACGCCGGCGTCAAATACAGCGTCGTGAAGAAGGTCGGGCCGGTGGCCGATACGATCGCGGCCGTGGCGGCCGAGACCGGATGCGACGAGATCGTGGTCGTCGCGCCGAGGCACGACCCGCTTCATGCGCTGATGTCGGTGTTTCGCCGCAGCGTGATGGGCCGGCTGGTGCGGATTTCGAATGTGCCGGTGACTGCCGTGCAATGACGGGAATGATGCGCGTGGCCAGCCTCGAGACTGGCCACGGGCCAGCACCGGCGACGGACGAATGAGCGGTGCAGTACGTGTTACGTGTGCGCGTTGCGCGCCGCACGCGTACCGCCCGTCGCGAAGCGCTTATTTGATGACCTTGCGCCAGAACACGAAATAGGCGGCCGCCGAAGACGCTACCAGCAGGATTGCCCACATCGGAGCAAGACTGATCAGCACGGAAGAGACGTTAAGCATTTGGATTCCTCACTATTTCGACAGCGATGTTCAACACGCACCTGCTTGCCGGAACCGATGCATTCATCCGTCATCGCATTCCGTCAAATCATGCATTCATGCTATCGCTTTGAGCGGCAGCGCGACCGTCCCCTCCCGCCCGTACCCTGACATTCGTCAAACTCGCGCGAATCACACGCCTGTCGCGCTGAAATCCGTCGCGCGATTGCCGCGCTGCGTGCCTATCCTCGTCTCCGGCCGCCAGCCTGAAAGCCCCTTCCTTTTGCACGCGAAACCACGAAAAACGTGACGGAATCACGCCGCCCCGCCACCGATTCAGCAGACGTTTACCGGGGGAAGCCCCAAGTGCTTCGCCGAACGTGTCCGCGTTACGCTTGAACGACGAGGAGACGCACCATGAGACGAGTCGTACATATCGCTGTTTTCGCGCTGCTGGCGTATCTCATTGCCGATCGCGCGATCCTGCATGCGCAGGGCCGCGACGCCAGCCCGCTTGCATGCGAACAGGGCGCCGCGCAAGTGAAGGCCGACGCGCTCGGCCGCGGCTTCGGCGAGGCGGCCGCCGGCAGCCAGAGCGAGGCATTCATGTCGGGTTGCCTCGTGACCGGGCGAGGCAACCGGGACGTCGCGATGGCGAACCGTTGACGCGAATCCGGTGACGTTCCGGTCGCATTCGAGTCAATTCCCGCTGTTTACCGTCATTTTCCCGATCGATGTCGCGACGGACGTCACGCTCCGGACGCCGTTCACGCTGAACGTCTGCTCGTGGCCCGTGTCGTCGCGGGGAAGACGCATCGACATCTGGGCCATCGGGCCGTCCTTGCCGTAAGCGGAGACGCCGCTTCATCTACAACAACAGTCAATCAAAAGATGAGTCATCCCAACACCGATTTGATCCAGCGTTTTTACACGGCCTTTCAGCAGCGCGACATCGACGCGATGCTCGCCTGCTATGCCGACGACATCGTCTTCGGCGATCCTGCGTTCGGCGAGCTGCGCGGCGAGCTCGCGCGCGACATGTGGCGCATGCTGGTGGCGCGTGCGCAGGAATTTTCGTTGACGTTCGGCGAGGTCGACGCGGACGAACAAATCGGGCGCGCGCAGTGGGTCGCGCACTACCGGTTCACCGCGACCGGCCGCATGGTGGTCAACCGGATCGACGCGCGTTTCCGGTTCCGCGACGGGCTCATCGCCGAGCATCGCGACAGTTTCGACCTGTGGCGCTGGGCGCGTCAGGCGCTTGGGCTGAAGGGCGCCCTGCTCGGCTGGACGCCGTTCGTGCAACGCGCGATCCGCGCGCAGGCGCGGAAGAATCTCGACGCGTATCGGGCAAAGCGCAGATAGGGCACGCGCCGCTACTGTTTCATCGTGGCGTTGGCGTGTGTACCGCTTCTTGCGTGCTTGTGCAGATATGTGCGGCACCTGAAACCAGAATCGAGCGCAAGGGCTTCTCTAGCTGGGGCGTGTAGTCGTCCGGCGCGGCTTCGCACGGCCCGCTTCTGTTCCACATAACGAAAGCGAACCCCGAAGAGACCGACCTGGCGTCAACGGACGCCCCCAAACCGCAGCCGGGCAGCCAGCCGCAAATCGCCCCCCTGCCGGCTATCGCCAGAACCACACGGAATACCTTGCCCGCAAAGGCGCTCGGGCCGCCCTTCGGAGCACGCGCGGAAACGCCGACTCCCCCGTGACGCCATACTCCCCCGCATCCTGCCCATCAACTCTTATATAAGACATAAGACATTTGACGTTACAGTTCATTGAGATTAGAATCCCGCTCAAAGCAGTGCCTGGAACAGCCCCGGAGTGCCGGAAAGGCCTTCCCCTCAAACGCCATATCAGCAGGTCTCCCCATGCTTGAAAACTTTCGTGCTCACGTGGCCGCCCGCGCCGCGCTCGGTATTCCTCCCCTGCCGCTGACGGCTCAGCAAACCGCCGAACTGGTGGAACTGCTGACGAACCCGCCCGCCGGCGAAGAGCAGACGCTGCTCGAACTGATCACCTACCGCGTGCCGGCCGGCGTCGACGAAGCCGCCCGCGTGAAGGCCGGCTTCCTGGCCGCCGTGGCCAAGGGCGAGACCGCCTGCCCGCTGATCTCGCGCGAGCGCGCCACCGAACTGCTCGGCACGATGCTGGGCGGCTACAACATCCAGCCGCTGATCGAACTGCTGTCCGACGACGCAGTCGCGGCCGTGGCCGCCGACGCGCTGAAGAAAACCCTGCTGATGTTCGACCAGTTCCATGACGTGAAGGAACTCGCCGACAAGGGCAACGCGCACGCGAAGGCCGTGCTGCAAAGCTGGGCCGACGCCGAATGGTTCACCAGCCGCCCGGAAGTGCCGCAAAGCCTGACCGTCACCGTCTTCAAGGTGACGGGCGAAACCAACACCGATGACCTGTCGCCGGCACCGGACGCCACCACCCGCCCGGACATCCCGATGCACGCGCTGGCGATGCTGAAGAACGCGCGCCCGGGCATCACGCCGGAAGAAGACGGCAAGCGCGGCCCGGTCAAGTTCATCGAGTCGCTGAAGGAAAAGGGTCACCTGGTCGCGTACGTGGGCGACGTGGTCGGCACCGGCTCCTCGCGCAAGTCGGCCACCAACTCGGTGCTGTGGTTCACCGGCGAAGACATCCCGTTCGTGCCGAACAAGCGCTTCGGCGGCGTGTGCCTCGGCGGCAAGATCGCCCCGATCTTCTACAACACGATGGAAGATGCAGGCGCGCTGCCGATCGAACTCGACGTGTCGCAGATGGAAATGGGCGATGTGGTCGAACTGCGTCCGTATGACGGCAAGGCGCTGAAGAACGGCGAAGTGATCGCCGAATTCCAGGTCAAGTCCGACGTGCTGTTCGACGAAGTGCGCGCCGGCGGCCGCATTCCGCTGATCATCGGCCGTGGCCTGACCGCGAAGGCACGCGAAGCGCTGGGCCTCGCGCCGTCGACGCTGTTCCGCCTGCCGCACCAGCCGGCCGACAGCGGCAAGGGCTTCTCGCTCGCGCAGAAGATGGTCGGCCGCGCATGCGGTTTGCCGGAAGGCCAGGGCGTCCGTCCGGGCACGTACTGCGAACCGAAGATGACCTCCGTCGGCTCGCAGGACACCACGGGCCCGATGACCCGCGACGAGCTGAAGGATCTGGCATGCCTCGGCTTCTCGGCCGACCTCGTGATGCAGTCGTTCTGCCACACCGCCGCTTATCCGAAGCCGGTCGACGTGAAGACGCACCAGACGCTGCCGAACTTCATCAGCACGCGTGGCGGCATCGCGCTGCGTCCGGGCGACGGCGTGATCCACTCGTGGCTGAACCGCATGCTGCTGCCCGACACCGTCGGCACCGGCGGCGATTCGCACACGCGCTTCCCGATCGGCATCAGCTTCCCGGCAGGCTCGGGCCTGGTGGCCTTCGCGGCCGCCACCGGCACGATGCCGCTGGACATGCCGGAATCGGTGCTGGTCCGCTTCAAGGGCAAGATGCAGCCGGGCGTCACGCTGCGCGACCTCGTCAACGCGATTCCGCTGTACGCGATCAAGCAAGGCATGCTGACGGTCGCCAAGCAAGGCAAGAAGAACATCTTCTCGGGCCGCATTCTCGAAATCGAAGGCCTGCCCGACCTGAAGGTCGAGCAAGCGTTCGAACTGTCGGATGCGTCCGCCGAGCGTTCGGCCGCCGGTTGCACGGTCCACCTGAACAAGGAACCGATCATCGAATACCTGAACAGCAACGTCACGCTGCTGAAGTGGATGATCGCGCAGGGCTACCAGGATCCGCGCAGCCTGCAGCGCCGTATCGCGGCAATGGAGCAGTGGCTGGCCGACCCGCAACTGCTGTCGCCGGATGCCGACGCCGACTACGCGGCCGTCATCGAGATCGATCTCGCCGACATCCATGAGCCGATCGTCGCATGCCCGAACGACCCGGACGACGTGAAGACGCTGTCCGACGTCGCTGGCGCGAAGATCGACGAAGTGTTCATCGGCTCGTGCATGACCAACATCGGCCACTTCCGTGCGGCGTCGAAGCTGCTCGAAGGCAAGCGCGACATCCCGGTCAAGCTGTGGGTCGCGCCGCCGACCAAGATGGACCAGAAGCAGCTGACGGAAGAAGGTCACTACGGCGTGTTCGGCACGGCCGGTGCGCGTACCGAAATGCCGGGCTGCTCGCTGTGCATGGGTAACCAGGCACAGGTGCGCGAAGGCGCGACGGTCATGTCGACGTCGACCCGCAACTTCCCGAACCGCCTGGGCAAGAACACGAACGTGTACCTCGGGTCGGCGGAACTGGCGGCGATCTGCTCGCGCCTGGGCAAGATCCCGACCAAGGACGAGTACATGGCCGACATGGGCGTGCTCAGCGCCAACGGCGACAAGATCTACAAGTACATGAACTTCGACCAGATCGAAGACTTCAAGGAAGTGGCCGACACCGTGCAGATGTAAGCACGCTGTCGGGCTGCGGCGGGTCTTTCCCGTCGCAGCGACACGCAATGGCGCCGCAGGCTGCATGCTCGCGGCGCCATTTTTTTATTCGGCGCCGGACGTCTTCAGGTTGGGCGCAACGCGCTCCGCTGCCAACGGGTCGCCCCAGACAAAAAGACCCGGACATCGCCCGGGCCTTTGCACAACATCCGTTACCGCCAGCCGCGCTTACGCTTCGAGCGCCTCCAGCACCTTCCCCTTCGTCTCGATCCCGACGAAGTGCACGGTCACCGCCGCGATCAGCGGCACGATGCCGATCAGGTAGAACGCGGGCGCGAGGTTCCCGCCGATGATCGCGTGCGGCACGACCATCGGCGCGACGAACGACGCGATCTTCAGCCACGCGCTGCCGAGCCCGCAGCCCGACGCGCGGATGCTCGTCGGATATTGTTCCGGCGTGTAGACGTACGCGGTAATGAACCCCGACGCCATCAACCCGAGCGACAGCGAGCAGAACACCGCAACGACATACACCGACGATGCGTGATAGATGCCCGCGAGCGCCAGCGACAGCGCGCACAGCACGAACGACCACACGATCACCGGCTTGCGGCCGAGCTTGTCGACGAGCAGCGCCGACGCCAGCGACCCGAGCACACCCATCACCGAACCGATCACCGCGAGGTTCAGTGCGAGCTGCAGCGGCGCATGATAGAAGTTCTTGTAGATCGTCGGCAGCCACGTCGACAGTCCGTACTGGATGAACCCGCAGGTCGCCCACAACGTCGCCACCGCGAGCGTGCGCTTGCGATACGCGGCGCTGAACAGGTCGCTCATCCTGCGCTTCGGATGCTGGCGCACCATCTCGTCGAACGCGGCCGCCTGCGTGACCGGCGGCAGTTCGCCGCGCACCGACGCTTCGAACACGCCGACTGCGCGCCCGGCTTCCGCGAGCCGCCCGCGCGACGCGAGCCAGCGCGGCGATTCCGGCACGAGGCGCGTGAGCACGAGCGACAGGATCAGCGGCAGCCCGCCGACGAAGTACATGATTTCCCAGCCGAAGCGCGGCACGAGCCACGCACCGAGCGCCATCGACACCAGCAGGCCGATCGGGAACACGATCTCGTACAGCAGCACGAAACGGCCGCGGCCATGCGCGCGCGTGATCTCGTTGATGTACGTCGCGGCAACCGGCAGCTCGCCGCCGAGCCCGAGCCCCTGCAGGATCCGCAGCAGCACGAACACCTCGAAAGTCGGCGCGAAACCGCATGCGATGCTCGTGATGCCGATCACGGCCGAGCTCCATGCGATCGCCTTCACACGGCCGTGCTTCTCGGCCAGCGCGGGAAACAGGAAGGCGCCGATCAGCTGGCCGATCGCGCCGGATGCGATCAGCATGCCGATCTGCGTCGGCGACAGCCCCCATTTGTGAATCAGCAGCGGCAGCGTCGCCGCGATCGTGATCACGTCGAAGCCGTCGAAGAACGTCGCGGTGCCGATCAGCACGCGTGCGCGGATCTGCATCGCGTTGCCGGGAAGCCGCTCGAGCCGCGCGATGATCGCGCCGGGCGTGGAGGCGGCAGCTTCCATCGTGGCGCGTCCGGCCACGACGTTGTCGAAAGTGCTCATGCGGAGTGTCTCCTGGTTTGCCGGTCAGGCAAGCGCTTTGGTCGTGTCCGCCAGGGCTTCCGTATCCACTGCCCGGCCCTGGTTCATCCACTTGCGCGCGAGCTTCAGCTCGCGCGCGTTGTTCACGGCGATGACACCTCTCACATGCCCGTCGCCAAGGAAAAACAGCGTCGCGCGGCGCGCGGCGAGATCGCCGCGCACGACGAGCTGCGCATCGGCCGGCAGATCGCCGAGGATCTGCAGGTTCACGTCGTACTGATCGGACCAGAACCACGGAATCTCCGCGTACGGCGCGCGCACGTCGAGCACAGCTTTCGCGGCCGCGATCGCCTGGTTCTGCGCGTTGGCCCACGATTCGAGCCGCACGCGCCGTTTCAGCCAGCCGTTATGATGGTTCGCGACATCGCCGCACGCGAAGATCGCCGGGTCGCTCGTCGCACCGAATTCGTCGACGACGATGCCGTCGTCGACGGCCAGCCCCGCATCGCTCGCGAGCGATGCGTTCAGCGCGAGGCCGATGCCGGCCACCGCGAAATCGGCGTCGATCGTCGTGCCGTCAGCGAGCGTCGCGCGTACCTTCGATGCATCGCCAGGCTGCGCATCGAGCGACGCGAGCGCCGCGCCGAGACGCACGTCGACGCCGTTCGCGCGATGCAGGTCGAGCAGGAAATCCGACACGATCTGCGGCACCGAGCGGCCGCACAGGCGCGGCGCGCCTTCGACCACGACCGCCCCGACGCCGAGCTTGCGCGCGGTCGCCGCGACTTCGAGGCCGATCCAGCCGCCGCCGATCACGAGCACGCGCTGGCTCGCGCGCAGCTTCTCGCCGAGCGCTGCCGCTTCATCGAGGGTACGCAAGTAGTGCAGGTTCGGCGTCCTCACGATTGCGTCCGGCAGGCGGCGCGACGTGCCGCCGGTCGCGATCACGAGCCGGTCGTATTCGATCTCGCGGCCGCTGGCGGTCGTCACCACGCGGCGCGCGCGGTCGATCGACGCCGCGCGTTCCGGCTGCCATGCTTCGATATCGAGCGCGTCGAATTCATCCGGGCGCACGACGCGTACGGTTTCGATACCGGCGTCGCCGGCCAGCACGGCCTTCGACAGCGGCGGACGCTCGTACGGCAGGTGCGGCTCGTCCGCGATCATCACGAGGCGCCCCGTGTAACCTTCCGCGCGCAACGTCTTCAGCACCCAGCCGGCGGCCTGACCGCCGCCGATCACGACGACCGTGCCGGGCGCGGGCTGCGCCTGCGTGTTCGCTTCGGTCATGATTTGCGCTCCGTCATGAACTTGCCTTCCGGCGCCTTCGCGTTTTTCTGCCGGCGCGTGTTGCCGTCGAGGCCGCCGTCGACGGCCCACTCGGCGAACACGGTCGGGCCCGGCTCGAATTCGCGCGGCTGCCATTCGGGCGTCAGCACGTCCTCGTCCGCGTAGTACTCGATCAGCGCGCCGGCCGGATTCTGGAAGTACCAGAAGTACGCAGACGACACCGGGTGACGGCCCGGGCCGAGTTGCGTTTCCCAGCCGCAGCGGTCGATATGCATGCCGCCGCCGAACACTTCGTGGATGTCGCGCACGGTGAATGCGACGTGGTTCAGGCCACGCTTTCCGTTCGGCAGCGCGAGCAGGAACAGGTCGTGATGGCCGCCGTGCGGCGCGCAGCGCATGAACGCGCCGCGGCCCGGGTAGCGATCGGACGTCTCGAAGCCGAGCAGTTCGTGATAGAACTTTTCCTGTTCGTCGAGGCAGTTCGTGAAGAACACGACATGCCCGACCTCGACCGGCTCCGCGCGTGCATAGATCGGGCTCGGCTGGTCGACGCGCAGCGTCTGGCCCCACACGTTCGACGGCGAGCCCGTGATGTCGAGTTCGCGCTTGCGCGTGACTTCGACGCGGATCGCCATTCCGTTCGGGTCGATACAGCCGACCGCATCGTCGTGCGAGTAATAACCTGGCTGGCCGGCGAGCTTCGTGCGCAGCGCGTCGAGTTCGCCCTGCGTCGCGACGCCCCACGTGACCTCGCGCAGCGTCGGACCCGCTTCAAACGCGGGCGGCAGCGCCGGATCGTCGGCGTTGACGGCCAGCACGGTGCAGCCGTTCATCGTTTCGAAGCGCGCGCGCGTGTCGTCGTGCGCGACTTCCTTCAGCCCCCAGTCGGCGAAAAAGCGCCGGCAGGTCGCGAGATCGTCGACGCCGTACGTGATCTGCTCGATTCCCAAAATGCTCATTGCGTCATTCCCCTTCGCTCAGTTCGCCCACGGCAGCGGCGCGTCGTTCAAACCCCAGTAGAGGCTCTTCTGCTGCATGTACTCGCGGATGCCGAGACGCCCCTTCTCGCGCCCCATCCCGCTCTCCTTCCAGCCGGAGAACGGCGTGGAGATCGAGAACAGCTTGTACGTGTTGATCCATACGGTGCCCGTCTCCAGCGCGCGCGCGATACGCCAGGCACGCTTGTAGTCGCGCGTCCAGATGCCGGCGGCAAGACCGAACACGCTGTCGTTCGCCTGCGCGATCAGCGACGCTTCATCGTCAAACGGCATCGCGACGAGCACAGGCCCGAAGATTTCTTCCTGGCAGATGCGCGCGCTGTTCGGCAAGCCTTCGAGTATCGTCGGCTGGTAGAAGAAGCCGTGCTCGCGCCCGTCGCCCGACGGCCGCTCGCCGCCGCACAGCAGGCGGCCGCCTTCTTCCAGGCCGAGCGCGACGTAGCGCTCCACCGATTCGCGATGCTTCGCGGTGATCAGCGGCCCCATCTGCGTATCGGGCCGCGTCGGGTCGCCCACGCGCAGCTTGCGTGCGCCCGCAACCAGGCGCTTCATGAATTCGTCGTACACCGTGCGCTGCACGAACAGCCGCGAACCCGCGATGCACGCTTCGCCCGACGAGCTGAAAATGCCGTATAGCACGCCGTTGACCGCATGATCGAGATCGGCGTCGTCGCACACGATCGTCGGCGACTTGCCGCCGAGTTCGAGCGACACGGGCATCAGCTTCTCGGCCGCGATGCGCGCGATGCCGCGGCCCACTTCGGTACCGCCCGTGAACGACACCTTCTTCACCAGCGGATGGCGCACGAGCACGTCGCCGATCACCGAGCCCCTGCCCGGCAGCACGCTCAGCACGCCCTTCGGTACGCCGGCTTCCTCGCAGATGCGCGCGAGCGCAAGCGACACGAGCGGCGTGACTTCGGCGGGCTTGAGCACCACCGCGTTGCCGCCTGCGAGTGCCGGCGCGAGCTTCTGCGCGTCGGATGCGATCGGCGAGTTCCACGGCGTGATCGCCGCGATCACGCCGATCGGCTCGTACACGCTCATCGTCAGGTAGTCGCCGCGCGATGGCGTCAGCTCTTCGTCGAGCGTTTCGAGGCAGGCCGCGAAATAGCGGAACGTGTTCGCCGCGCTGGCCACCAGCACGCGCGTCTCGCCGATCGGCTTGCCGTTGTCGCGACGCTGCAGGTTCGCGAGCGCCTCGTGGCGCTGCATGATCAGATCCGCGATGCGGTACAGCACCTGCGCGCGCTGATGCGGCTTCAGCCCGGCCCAGTCGGCGCGGCGCCATGCGGCGTCGGCGGCTTCGACGGCTTCGGCCGCGTCTTCGGCGTTCGCCGTCGAGACTTCCATGTTCACCGACTGGTCGGCCGGATAGATGCTGGCATAGGGCGCGCCACGGCCGCGCCGCCACTCGCCGCCGATCAGGATGTTGCCGTCGGGTACCAGGCTCGTATCGAAAGGTGTCATTTCACAGTCCCACAAATCTGTCTCTGCGCACCCGCCCTCGCCGTGGCGCGGGCGGACGTTCAATAGTCCGAATCTCTCGAAGCGCCGCTCAGATCACGCAGCGGGCCGCGCGGTTGCGCAGCGCGCGGATCGCGCTGAACGCCGTCAGCGCCGACGTCTTCGGGTTGTCGGGCAGCGGCTTGCCGCTCATTTCCAGCGACATCTCGCCGAATGCGCCGCGCGCGGTGATGCGGTGCACGTTGCGCGCGACGGCCGGATCGGCGATCAGGCGCACGCGCGTCGCATCGAGGCCGAGGCCCGCGAGCGCGACGGTCGCCGCGACGTTCGCGTTCTTCGGATAGAGCCGCGCAGCGTCGCGCGCAGTGCCTTCGAAGATCACCTTTTCTTCGGTCATCGCGCGCAGGTCGCACAACTCCTCGGCCGGCGTGCCGAGCCAGCCGAGCGGCGGCTTGCGGCCGACGTACAGCACTTCGTCGAGACCGCCCTGCTTCGCGGAAGCCAGCGCGTCGATGCCGCCGATCGCGCCGGACAGCAGCGTCAGCGTCGCGTCGCCTTCGTCGGCGGCCCGCGACAGCACGTCGAGCAGCGCGAGATCGGACAGCGCGCCAATCGATGCGACCGCGCAGTCGGTGCCGGCCTTCAAGAGCGGCACGACGTGATCGACGAGCGCACTGTGGCCCGCGCATTCGAGCGCGAACCCGGGGCGGCGGGCCAGTGCGTCGACCGACGACACGACCTCCACCGCGCCGCCCAGCACGCTCTGCACCGCGGCGCGCTGGTGGTCGGGCACGATCACGTGCGCGATGCGCAGCGCCGCATCGTGCTCGACCGCGTGATACACGGCCGCGCCGATCGCGCCGAAGCCGATCATCGCGACGTCGACGGGTGCGTGCCCGCGTGCGTGATCGTTACGCATACTGGCGCTCCGACGGTGCTTCCTTCTTCACCGGCGGGCCTGCGAACTGCGATGCGAACGAGCCGACCGACAGCATGTCGACTTCGACCATCACCGGCCCTTCCTTTGCCATCCCTTCGCGCACGATCGCTTCGGCCTGGTCGAGCGATGTGATCCGGTAATGCGTGAGGCCGAAGCTCGCGCAGAACTGCGCGAAATCGGGCTGGTGCAACTGCACGAAGCAGCGGCGGCCGCCGTAGTGCGCGTCCTGGATGTTGCGGATCACGCCGTAGCACTGGTCGTTCATCAGCACGATCATCACGTTCGCGTTTTCCTGCACGGCCGTCACCAGCTCGCCGACGTTGACCATCAGGCCGCCGTCGCCGACGAGGCAGACCGTCTTCGCGGCGGCACCCGCCAGCGCCGCGCCGATGCCCATCTGAATGCCCTGGCCGATGCCGCCGCCGAGCGCATGCACGCCCGCGCGCGGTTCGAAGATCTTCAGCAGGCGGTTGCCCCACGTGCTGTTCGAGATCGTCACGTCGCGCACCCAGTTGTAGTCGCGGCCGACGGCGCCCTGCAGCGTATCGACGAGCTGCTTGTAGGGCCCCAGGCCCTTCGCCACATCGGCAACCGCCTGCTCGCGGGCCGCCGCGAGATCGGATGCGAACTGCGGATCGACCGACAGGCGGCCTTCGAGCAGGTCGGCCAGTTCGGCCAGCACGCGCTTCGAATCGCCGTGCACGAACAGCTCGTTGCGATAGCCGCGGTTGTCGGCGAGCGCGTCGGCATCGACGCGGAACAGCGGCTGCGGCAGCGCGAGCTTGTACTTCAGCGTCTCGTTGCCGCGCAGGCGCGAGCCGACCACGACGAGTGCGTCGCAGGTCTTGTAGAACGCTTCGACGGACGCATGCACGTTGAACGCGCCGAGCGTCGCCGGATGATCCTCGGGCAGCACGCCGCGGCCCTGCACGCTCGTCACGACGCCGAAGCCGAGCTTCACGAGGCGCTCGACTTCGTCGCGGGCGTGGCGCGCGCCGCCGCCGAGCCACAGCAGCGGACGGCGCTTGGCCGCGAGTGCCTCGGCGAGCTTCGCGACGCGTGCGGCGTCGTGCTCGCGCACCGCGACGTGTGCCGGCGCGAGGTCTTCCGGCCATTCGATTTCGGCGGCCTGGATGTCGATCGGAATCTCGACCGACACGGGGCCCGTCGGCGCGGTCTGCGCGATGCGCACGGCTTCGCGGATCGTCGGCAGCACGGTCTCGACCGTGCGCACGCGGAACGCGGCCTTCGAGATCGCGTCCAGCATCGTCAATTGATCGGGCGCTTCATGGATATAGGCGAGGTCCTGGTCGAGGTACGGTGTCTCGATCTGCCCCGTAATGTGCAGCATCGCGGTGCCGGCCGTCAGTGCCTCGACCATCGCGCCGGCCGCGTTGCCCGCCGCCGTGCCCGTGCTCGTGAACGCGACGCCGAGGCCGCCCGACACGCGGGCCAGGCCGTCGGCCATGTTCACCGCGCCGGCTTCGCCGCGCGCGCCGACATACCGGATGTTGCCGCGCGAGTTGATCGCGTCGAGGATCGGCATGTTGTGGATCGAGATGACACCGAATGCGGTTTTCACGCCGCACTGCTCGAGAAAGGCGGCAATCAGCTCGCCAACCGTGGTTTTTTCAGACATGGCGTGCAAAGCCTCCAGAAACGTCGATATGGCTGCCCGTCGTGTAGGACGACAGATGCGTTGCGAGATAAAAAAGTGCCCAGGCGGCCTCGTCGGGCTTGCCGAAGCGGTTCAGCGGAATGTTCTTCTTGCGCGCGAGCGCACCCGTCCAGTCTTCCCAGCTTTCGCCGGCTTGCGCCTGCACTTCGTAGCGGCGGCGCCACTGGCCGGACTCGACGATGCCGATCAGGATCGAGTTCACGCGGATGCGCTGCGGCGCCAGTTCGGTCGCGAGCGACTTCACGAGGCTCAGCACGCCCGCGCGCGCCGACGACGTCGCGACCATGTGCGGCTCGGGCTGCAGCGCGAGCAGCGAGTTCACGCAGGTGATCGTCGGCGCCTGCGCGTCGCGCAGCAGCGGCAGGAACGCGCGCGTCGGGCGGATGATGCTGAAGTACTTCAGTTCGAGCTCGTCGCGCCACGCGTCGTCGGTCGTATCGGCGAAGGTCGACACGCGGCCCTGGCCTGCGTTGTTGACCAGCATGTCGGTACCGCCGAAGCGCGCGGACACCGCTTGTGCGAACGCGGCCACGTCGGCTTCGTCGAGCACGTTGCAGCGCTCGGCGAGCAGTTGCGCGCCCGCGTATTTGTCGCGAAGCATCGCTTCGGCGCGTGCGAGGCGGTCGCCGTCGCGGCCGCAAATCGCGACCGATGCGCCGGCCTGCAGGAATCGTTCGGCCGTCGCGAGGCCGATGCCGGACGAACCGCCCGTCACCACCGCAACCTGCCCGGTCAGATCGATCTCAATCATCGGAGTCCTAACGCCTTCATAAACGTGTGCTCGTCATCCGAGCGGTAATTGAGCCGCCGCGACAGTTCCGCCGCCGCGCGCTGCACCTTGTCGATCAACCCGTCCGCGATCAGCGCCGCGTCGATCTCCGGGCGCGGCACGGTCACCGTGATGCACGCGACGATCTTCTGCGTCTCGTTTCGCACCGGCGCCGTGACCACCGAGATGCCGCGTTCGAACGACGAATTGCTGACGCCATAGCCGCGCAGCACATCCTCGCGGATCACTTCGTACAACGCATCGACCGTCTCCGGTGTCGCGCTCGTCATCCGGTTCAGCGTGCCTTCCGGATACAGCGAGCGCAGCTCCTTCAGCGACAGGTCGCCCATCAGCACGTGGCCGTGCGTCGTCGCATGCGCGGGCAAGCGCGTGCCGACGTTCACGCGGATCGAGCTGAACACCGGCGACTGGCTCTGCGCCTTCGCGACGAACACGACGTCGCGGCCGTCGCGGATCACGATGTGCGTCGTGAAGCCGGTCGCATCGCGCAGGCTCTCGATCACCGGCAGGCCGAGATCGGTCAGCTCCAGCGAGCTCAGGTATTCGAAGCCGAGCCGCAGCACGGCGATGCCGAGCTTGTAGTTGCGATCCTTGTCCGCACGCTCGAGAAAGCCGAGCGATTCGAGCGTCTGCAGCAGACGGAACACCGTCGTGCGCGGAATGCCGAGCCGCTTCGACAACTCGGGCGCGCCGAGCACGGGCTCGCGCGGCGAGAATTCGGCGAGAATCCGCAACCCGCGTTCGAGGCCCGGCACCACGTAGCTGGCCTCGGCCTTGCCGTTTTCGGGTTCTTGTTGCAGCGGTTCGCTCATGCCAGACCCCACTGCGTATCGCACTGCCGGCAGAACGTGTCGATCAGTGCGGAATAAACGGCCGGCGCTTCCACGTACCCGGCATGACCGGCTTGCGGAATCACCTGCAACCCAACGTGCGCGGCCGCGGCGATCCGCTCGCATGCGGCGGGCGGCGTGATCGCGTCGTTCGCGCCGACGGCCACGGCCGTGCGGCCGCGAAAACCGGCGAGATCGGCCGCGAGATCGGCATTCGCGAGCAGATGCGTGGCCTGCGCGTAACCTGCCGGTACGATGCGCGCCATGTTCCAGCGCACCCACGCACGCGCATCCTCGCTCGCGAAACCGGACAGCATGTTGCCGCTGCGCTGCTCGGCGAGCCCGGCCGGACCGAGTTCCGCGAGCATCGCGAGCCGCGCGTCGCGGCGCGACTCGCGCGTTTCGGCGGGCGCGCTGCCGTAGCCGCCGGCAGGCGACACCAGCAGCAGGCCGGCGATCCGACCGGGCATCACGCGGGCGAGACCGCCCGCGACGATCGCACCGAGCGAATGCCCGACCAGCACGCAGCGTTCGATGCCGAGTGCCTCGAGCCACGCGCTCAGCGATGCCGCGTAATCGGCGGCGGCCGGCGACGCGCCGTGCACGGGCGTCGACACGCCATAACCGGGCGCATCCCACGCGAGCACATGCCGCGATGCGCCGAGCGTGTCGAGCTGGCGCACCCAGGATGCGGCGCCCGAACCGATCCCGTGCAGCAGCACGACGGGCAGCGCGCGGCCCGCATGCTGCGCGCCGGCCTCGCGATATCCGATCGTGCCCGCCGCGCCGGCCGCGCAACGCTGCTCGGGAAATTGCCCGAGCAGCGCGGCGAATGCCGCGGTGCGGTCGCGTTCACGTTTGTCGATGACACTCATTGCTTCACCGGCTCCGTCTCAACGCTTGATCTTCGCGAGCGGCGAATCGGGCGGATAGGTCGGCGTGATCGGCTTCGGCGAACCGAGCATCACGCACATCAGCGCGTCTTCCTCGCCGATGTTGATTTCCGTGCGATACACGCCGGGCGGCACCGAGATCAGGTCGCGCTCGCCGAGGATCGCTTCCCACGTCTCGCCGTCGCGTTCGCAGATCACCTTCATCTTGCCGCGCAGCACGAAGAAGATTTCTTCCACGTCGATATGGATGTGGCTCGGGCCGATGTTGCCGGCCGGGATCACCATCGTCGAGAACGTGAAGTTGCCGGCCGGCACCGTGTCGACGTCCTTCGCGACGCCCGTGCCGCCGGTGCCGACATAGCGCATCTGCGCACGGCGGTACTTCGGGTCATAGTCGGCCTGGAACTTCAGTGCGTCCCAGTCGTAGCGCCGCGTCGCGTAGCGCGCGACGCGCCCTTCCATCCAGTCGTTGAAGCTTGCGCCTTCCGGCTGGTCCCACGACTTGCGTTCGAGATCGGCGTCCGCCATCGTCAACTCCTTCATCAAGGGTGAAAACATCAATTCATCACGAAGCCGCCGTTCACCGGCAGCAGTTGGCCCGTCACGAAGCGCGCGCCGTCCGACAGCAGGAACAGCACGGGGCCCGTCACGTCGTCGGGCACCTGCGCACGCGTCAGCGCGCGGCCCTGCAGGTAGAACGCGTGGCGCTCGGCCGGCACGTAGGCCGTCGCCTCGACTTCGGTCAGCCCCGGCGCGATCGCGTTGACCGTCACGCCGTGCGCGCCGAACTCGCGCGCCTGCGCATGCGTCATCGCGATCACCGCGCCCTTGCTCGCGACGTACGCGAGCAGCTTCGGCGCGCCCCACAGCGCGGTGTCCGATGCGAGGTTCACGATCGCGCCGCGGCCCGACTTCGCGAGGTGCGGCAGCGCCGCATTGCTGACGAGCCATACGCCGCGCACGTTCACGTTCATCACGGCGTCCCACGTCGCGACGTCGAGCTCAGTCGACAGCTTGCCGCCCGAGTTCGTGATCGCCGCGTTATTGATCAGTGCGTCGATGCCGCCGAGCGCCGCCGCGCCCTGCGCGACGAATGCGTCGACGCTCGCCGGATCGGCCAGGTCGAGCGCGAAGAAATGCGCAACATGGCCGGCTTCCGACAGTTGCGCGGCCAGCGCACGGCCTTCGTCGGCCAGCACGTCGCCGAATGCGACCTGCGCGCCCGCGGTGACGAGCGCCTTCACGAACGCCGCGCCGAGACCGCGCGCGCCGCCGGTGACAAGCACGCGGCGCCCCGCGAGCGACACGACCGGTGCGAGCTCAGCCATTCGCGGGCTCCGATGCGGCTTGCGCCGCGCGATGCGCGTCGAGCGCGGACAGGTGTTCCTGCGCACGCTGGCGCAGCATCCGGCGCACGCGCGTGATGCCGACGTCGTGCTGGTACAGGTATTCGTGATCGCGCGCCTGCGGCGCGAGACTTTCGAGGACATAGCGGTCCTGCTCGAGCACGTCCCAGTGCAGCCCTTCGAGGCGGTTGCGGTACATGAAACGCCACACGTCGCGCTGCCAGCCGCTGACCTTGCGCGTGCGCCAGAAGTAGACCTGGCAGTTGTCGCCGTCGACCGGCGTCGCGAAGCCGATGATCCCGAAGTTGCCGCCCGGGCCGAATTTCTGCTTGTACGGAATCGCGAGGCGCATCCACAAGCAGCCGGTTTCGCCGAGTTCGACCCAGTCGAAGTTCACGTCGCGCTGGCCGATCTTCTCGAACATCAGGCCCGTTTCCGTCTTGCGCACGCGCATGTCGGCCTGCTTGTCGCCTTCGGCCATCGAGTGCGACGTCGCGTGCAGGTATGCGCCGTGCATCGGGTCCATCACGTTGTCGATTGCGTACTGGTAATTGCACTTCCAGTTCGACACGCACAGGAAGTGGCCGTATTCGTCGGCGACCAGTTCCTCGGGCAGGTTCAGTGGCGCCGGCTCGCCGTGCGCTTCGTCGCCGAACCACAGGAAGATCGCGCCGGCCTTCTCTTCGACCGGATAGGACTTCACGCACTTCGTGCCTTCGAGCGGACAGTTCGACACGGCCGGCACACGGTTGACCGTGCCGCCGCCGTCGACTTCGATGCCGTGATACCAGCACGCGATGCTGCCGCCGAGGTTCCAGCCGAGCGACAGCCGCGCGCCGCGGTGCGGGCAGCGATCCTCGAGTGCGTGGACCTTGCCGTCGTGATCGCGCCACAGCACGATCTGCTCGGACAGGCGCGTGAGGCCGACGGGTGCGTTCGACACCTGCCAGCTCGGCGCGACGGGATACCAGTAGTTCTTGATGCCGCGGTCGAGATAGTCACGGACCGGGTCGTGTTGGGAAGCGTGTTGTACGGGGGACGTCATCAGTGTGCTCCGGATGCGGTTGTCGTCGGGTCGGCGGATCGCGCGCTCGGCGCGGTCATTCCGCGAGCGCGGCCATTTCGGCGCGGAAGCGCTCCGGTGTCCACGGCGTGCCGTCCGGCGCGCGGAAGCCGATGCGGTTCAGGCCCGCGACGACGTCGTCCAGCTCGGTCGCGCCGGCTTCGAACACGCGTTCGAGCGCATCGCCGAGGTCGTTCTCGTACTGGGTCGGCTCGGCCTTGCGGTTCTGCCAGATCCGGTTCTCGACCTGGCCGGGGATCTCGATCTGCCCCTTGCCGGCGACGTTGTTCGGCTGCGGCGCCACCCACGGCTTCAGGAAGGGATTGAAGTTGACGGTCGCTTCTTTCATGTCATTCCACCTTGATCTGGATTTCCTCGCCGGCGAGGCGCACCGCGTACTGCTTCAGCGCGCGTCCGCCCGGCCCCTTCAGGCATTCGCCCGTCTTGATGTCGAACACGGCCTCGTGCAGCGGGCATTCGACCGTGCCTTCGTCGACGAACCCCTGCGTCAGCAGCGCGTACGCATGCGGGCACACGTTCTCGAGCGCATACACGTCGTCGCCGACGCGATAGATCCCGATTTCGACGCCGTCGGTCCGCTTGAACTCGATCGGCGTGTCTTCCGACAGCGCGCCGGCGTGTCCGGCGCAAATCCATTGTTCAGACATCTCACACCCTTCCTTCTGATCGACTCTCGATTTGCTTCTCTTTTGTTCCATATTAGGAACAACAGTTTATGGATGGTGATTATATGAGCGACTTTCCACGAGTAAAACAAAAAGCTGCGTGCCCTAGGGAAAACACCGACCATCGGGTCGACCATTGCCCCCGCCTATCCCATCAAATGTAATTTTTTGTTTTGTGACGGGGAGTTATGCCCTTTTTTCGGGCTCCGCGCAGCGATGCCGCGCACCGTCCGGGAACCCATCCGTCCCGAAAAATTTATTTTTGATCACGCGCTTGACGCCCCTATACTCCATTCCATAAGAGGCACGTCGTTCCTTATATGGAACACACGAAATGCCCATCCGGCGGTGGAACACGCGTGACGGCCGGCCGTCCCCGCGCATGCCGCCACGACACGTTTTCATCAGGTTGGAGAGTCAGGAGATCAAATGGTCAAGCATGCGGTGGTAGCAGCAGCAGTCATCGGGATGGGCGCCATGTCGGGCGCGTGGGCGCAGAGCAGCGTGGTGCTGTACGGCAGCCTGGATGCGGGCGTCGCGTACGTGAACAACGTCGGCGGTCATGCGAAGTGGGCGATGATCCAGGGCAACACGCAGCCCGATCGGTGGGGCCTGAAGGGCAAGGAAGACCTCGGCGACGGCCTGTCGGCGATCTTCCAGCTCGAAAACGGCTTCTATACGAACAACGGCCAGTTCGCGACCGCGAACACGATCTGGAACCGCGCGGCGTTCGTCGGCCTCAGCTCGGAGCGCTACGGCACGCTGACGCTCGGCCGCCAGACGCCGCTGTCGTTCGACTATCTCGATCCGCTCAGCACGGCCTACCTGGCGCTGAGCTGGTACGCATTCCACCCCGGCAACATCGACGGGCTCGCCGCGACCGGCAACGTGCCGTACAACAATTCGGTGAAGTACCGTTCGCCGACCTACGCGGGCTTCTCGGCCGCGGCGACGCTCGCGCTCGGCAATACGACGAACTTCTCGACCGGCAAGTCGGTCGGCGTCGCGCTGAACTATGCGAACGGGCCGTTCAAGGCGTCGGCCGTCTACTCGAACGAGCACGACCGCTCGATCCTGATCGGCCAGACGGGTATCGCGTCATTCCAGGGGCAGAACACTGCGAACGGCTATATCGCGAACAAGGTCGAGAACATCGGCGCGGGTGCGTCGTACCAGTTCGGCGACTTCCTCGTACATGGCCTCTACACGCGCACGAAGATGCAGTCGAACGGCTTTTCGGATACGTTCCAGAGCTATGACGCGGGCGTGAACTACCGCAGCAGCGCGTTCAACACGATCGCGGGCGGCGCGGCGACCACCACGCTGGCCGGCCGCCGCTGGACGCAGGTCGAGCTCGGCGACATCTACGCGCTGTCGAAGCGCACGCAGCTCTATGCGAACGTGTTGTACGAACACGGTTCGGGCGGCGCGAAGGCCGCGTTCTTCACGGCCGGCGTATCGAGCACCGCGAACCAGGTGATCGTGCTCACCGGGATCCATCACTCGTTCTGAGCGGTTTCGCGCGTTCGCACCTGAAACGACAAGAGCGGCCCGCGGGCCGCTCTTGTCGTTTGCGATGCCGGATGCGTCGCGCCACCTGTACGTCAGAACATCGCGACCTTGTGGCGCGCATGCGCGAACGTCGGGTCGCTTTCGAGCGGACGATAGTTCAGGCGCTGCGACAGGTCGACCGCCGCACCGCACACGGCTTCGACGAGCCGCTCCTTCTCGCCGGCCTCACCGATCTCCGAGCGCGGCACCGTCGCGGTGATCGCCGCGACGATCGAACCCGAATGATCGCGCACGGGCGCGGTCACGGCCGAGATGCCGCTTTCGAACGCCGCCTCGCTGACCGCGTAGCCAAGCCGCGCGTACTGCCGCACGCGCTCGTACAGTTCGTCGACGGTGCCCGGCGTGCGCTCGGTGAACTGCTCGAGCCGCTTTTCCGGATAGAGCTGGCGCAGCGCGTCGCGCGTCAGGTCGCCCATCAGCACGTGGCCGTGCACGGTCGCATGCGCGGGCAGGCGCGTACCGACGTGCACCTTCACCGAACCGAACATCGACGCATTGCTCTGCGCCTTCGCGACGAACACGACGTCGCGCTGGTCGCGGATCAACAGGTGCGTCGAGAAGCCGGTGGAATCGCGCAGCCGTTCGAGCACCGGCGCGCCGAGATCGGTCAGCTCGAGCGAGTTCAGGTATTCGAAGCCGAGCCGCAGCACGCCGACGCCGAGCCGGAAATAGCGGTCGCCGTTCACGCGTTCGAGGAAACCGAGCGCCTCGAGCGTCTGCAGCAGGCGGAACGTGGTCGTGCGCGGAATGCCGATGCGCTTCGACAGCTCGGGCGCGCCGAGCACGGGCTCGCGCGCCGAGAATTCGGCGAGGATTCGCAGCCCGCGTTCGAGCCCCGGCACCAGATAGGACGAAGCGCCGCCGGACGATTCGTCGTCGCCGGCAGCGGCAGGATCGGGTGCGTCGCTCATCGTTGTCTTGACCATGTGGACATGGACGGAAGGAAATCAGTCACGAAACAGGCCATGGATCGTCGTGGATATTCAGTCATGCTACTCCAGCGCGCGCGCAGGCTCGCACCCGCGCGCTTCGCCGCGACGCAGCCTGCGCATCCGCGAACCCATGCAGAGTCATTCACGGTCGAGAGGATAGCAGCGATGGACAGCGCGACGCCATGCGGAAATCGCCGAACGGCGGGAACCCGGCCGTTGCCCGTTTCGGGCGGCTGAAAGACCGCGAGCGGCGCGGCATCCGGCACCGCGCCGCCTACAGGCGCGACAGGTGGACCCGGATGTTCGCGCGATCGTACGTGAAGCCGCCGGCCGCATCCTGCTCGAGCACTCGTGCGAGGTCGACCGCATACATCCATCCGCTGCCCAGACGGCCGCCGTTCACGGCCCGGATCCGGCTGCCGCCGACCGCGATCGCGGCATGAAAGACATTGCCGCCGCGGGAGAAACCGACCGCGGTTCCCGCCGGAATGCTGGCGCGCCCGTCCCATTGATCGCCGGTCTCGAAGTTGAATCGCGTCCTCCAGTGCTGACCGATCGTGTCGAGCAGCGCACCGGGCGCGATCATCGCGTCGCCGCGCAGCAAGTACCGGACATAGGCCGCTGCGTCGTAGCAGACGCCGCCGGATACATACTCGTTGATGTCGGCCATGCCGTACATCAGCGCTTGCGCATGTTTCTGCTTTTCGGCGAAGCCGGATTGGGCGACATGGCCGCCTAACTGGGTCAGTTGCATGGGTAGGTCCTTTTGAGGAAGAAGGGTATCGTCGTCCCGCCAACGCAATAACCTCATATCTTATTACGATATCCGCCGGCAGCGGCCGGCCCGGGGGGGGGGGGGCGGGGGCGGCCGCCGCCCCGCTACCGGGGGGGGAGAGTAGTTAAAAAGCAGGGCAAAAACCACAACAAGTGG
>NZ_JBFPFS010000035.1:0-80609 GCF_047978125.1 Burkholderia sp. LFS061
AGCGGTCCAGCTTCGACGATCCGTCGCCAACTCAGCAGCCAATCGCATACGAAATCCTTTTGCGCAGCGACCTCGTGATCAAGACGAGGCGTTTTTCAACAGCCTGCTAGGACGTTTTCGAGTTGGACCAGCCGTTCTTTGAACGACGTGGCTTTTACTTCGGCGCTGGCATGGTCCTTGGCGTTCAAGTACCCCCACGCCTCGCCCAGGGTCGCTGAGCCAAATTCAATCCAGGCTCGATGCTTGGCGCGTGCCAATGGATTGGCCGGGTAGAGATGTGGGCCGGGTTGCGTTTCGTCCAGATATTCGCAAATCGCCATACTTTCAAACAAGATCTCTTCTTCGCCGTCGGGCTGCTGGATTTGGAGCAAAGGGACCTTGGCAGTCGGTGACAGTGCCAAAAACCAAGCCGGCTTGGCGTTGAGATCCACGTTGATACGCTCGAACGCAACTTGCTTTTCAAGCAAAACGATGGCGGCCCGCTGGACGAACGGGCACAGAGGGTGACTGATCAGAGTAAGCGAGGGCATTGTCATGTAAGGCTCGAATGGTCTGTATGCAGCGGCAGTGCACCAGGATGTTTTCCGTGTCTCTGCTCTTTTTGCTTCGCGGGAGGGGAAAGCGTGATGCCGAACGCAGCACCTGCCACTCGTGCGCGAACAGAAGACGCTTTCCCCGGGCTCCGGCGTTGCTCGATCAGCGATTGAGCATGCGACCGCCATCCACGACGATTTCCGATCCGACCGTCCAACGGGACTCGTCGGAGGCCAGGTACAGCACGGCTTTGGCCACCTCCTCCGGAGTACCGAAGCGGCCGAGTGGGATGGTGGCGGCAATATCCCTGTTGACTTGTTCGCGGTAGGCGTCGGGGATGCCGAGCTTGTCGTACAGCGGCGTGTCGACCGGGCCGGGGCTGACCGCATTGACGCGGACGCCGCGTCCAAGCAGTTCCGCCGAAAGCGTCTTCGACATATTCAGCACCGCAGCCTTGGTGGCCGCATAAACGGAGGAGCGCTCTGCGCCAACATGCGCACTGACGGACGTGTTGAGCACGACCGACGCCGGGCGAGCGAACACCGGCAGCAACGCCTGGAGCAAGAAGTACGGTCCCTTGACATTGACATCGAACGAGCGATCGAACATCTCTTCCGTCCATTCCTCGATCGGCAACCAGACGGATACACCAGCATTGAGAAAGGCAACGTCTAATTGGCCATAGTGATCCTTGATGGCTCGTGCCAGTTCCTTTTGGGCAGCGACGCTGGCCGAGTCGGCCCGTAGAACCGGAACCTCGGGTCCAAGTTCGGCTTGCGCCTTGGCGATCGAATCGGGATTGACTCCCGTGACGACGACGCGGGCGCCCTCGGCCAAAAACTGCTTCGCGGTTTCCAGACCGATGCCGCTGGTGCCGCCGGTGATAAGGGTGCGTTTACCTTGCAAGCGCGACATTGACTTCTCCTGTAAGTAACAACCAACCGTGGTCGACAGGGAGAAATGTGCACCTATGCCGATGTGGCGATAAGATGTCTGCTTTGAATATATTTCATGCTTCTGTTGCATGAATTGGGGGCCGCGTGGACCGATTTCTCTTGATGACGTGCTTCGCACGGGCCGTCGAGACGGGGAGTTTTTCTGCTGCAGGGCGAGATTTGGGATTGGGCCAACCCAACGTCAGCCGCTATGTAGCCGCGCTGGAGGACCATCTCCAAACGCGGCTGCTGCACCGATCCACACGAAAGCTTGCCCTGACGCCCGAGGGTGAACGCTACTATGCAGATATCCGCCGGATTCTTGACGCGGTGGACGAATCTGAATCGTCTTTCAGGAACAGTGTCGATCCATCGGGACTCTTGCGCGTGGCCTGTCCCACGGCGTTAGCGCATGCATATGTGTTGCCTCAGGTCCCGGTCTTTCTGGAGCGGTATCCCAGATTGACGCTGGATCTTCAGATTAGCGATCGCTACGTGAACCTTGTAGACGAGGGAGTCGAGCTCGCGATTCGCATTGGACATCTGGAGGACAGTGCGCTACGCGCCAGGCGCATAGGAATGTACGAGCGTGTGGTCGTGGCCAGCAAGGACTATCTGGCGAAACGCGGAGTTCCGGACACACCTGATGACCTGCGCGAACATGATTGCGTGGTCTACACTTTGCTGTCGTCCGGTGCGACATGGCGCTTTCGTGACGCCGATATTCCGGTCTCTGGGAGATTGCGGGTCAACTCACCCGAGGCCGTTCGAGCAGCGGTCACAGCAGGGTTAGGGGTCGGGCATGGGCCGGAATGGCTGTTCGAGGAAGGGTTAAAAAGCGGTCGTTTGCAGTTAATTCTGACCGGGTACTTTGCTCCAGCCGTCCCTGTTCAGATTGTCTATGTTGCAAACAGGTTGCTTCCAACACGGGCCATAGTGTTTATTGAATTCATTTCCGACGTATTTTCAAGGATTTCGGCTTTCAACAAAATCGCATTTCCGAAGCCTTAGGGGATTGATTGCGGCCAATCTAGGAGCATCCAGCAGAACCGAAGCCCGCGAAGCTGCGTCCAGCATCTGGCTCACCGCTCAGGATTTCTTCGGCCAACAGGCCAGACATGCCGACGAGCATTTTCCAGTTCGCAGGTAGCTCGGGAACCGCAAACCCATGTTTCAACGCCACCTTGTGCATCTCCTCGGGGCAGGTGCGGGGACGGAACTGGCCGAGCCACGCGCACTCCTCGGAATTGCCACTCTCGTTTTTCCACACGACTGCGTCGCCAGCGCCGCCGAAGCGCTCGTAGAGCAACTTGTGGCCCGCTTCGTGGTATGCGGTGTTTCGGAGTTCTCTGGCAGCTATCTGCTCTTCCGTGTAATCGATCATCTAATCGAAGACTACACATACACGATCGCCCCCGTACTAACCCTGATTAATAAATCTTATCGCGGTGAAAAATTCCGTATCTTATTGAACCGATATCGGCTCGATATAGTGGCTCGCTTTCCCGCACGCACCGTCCGCGTGCGGCTGACACGCTGACAATCAGCAGGAGCCGCTTGATGACCACCGACGTCCGCTTCACCGAAATCGAGGATCTGATGCCCGCCGCCGGCGGGTTGCGCGAGATCCGTCACCACATCCATCACCATCCCGAACTTGCGTACGAAGAGCACGACACGGCCGCGCTCGTCGCGGACAAGCTCGAGCAATGGGGCTGGCAGGTGACGCGCGGGGTCGGCAAGACGGGCGTCGTCGGCACGCTGCACGTGGGCGAGGGCACGCGCAGCATCGGCATTCGCGCCGACATGGATGCGCTGCCGATCGTCGAGGCGACCGGCCTGCCGTATGCAAGCGGCACGCACGGCAAGATGCACGCGTGCGGCCACGACGGCCACACGACGATGCTGCTCGGCGCCGCGCAGCATCTCGCGAAGACACGCAATTTCTCCGGCACCGTGCACCTGTATTTCCAGCCGGCCGAAGAGCATGGCGTCGACAGCGGCGCGAAGAAGATGATCGACGACGGCCTGTTCGAGCGCTTCCCGTGCGATGCCGTGTTCGGCATGCACAACCATCCGGGCGCGGCGCCCGGCGTCTTCCTCACGCGGCGCGGCCCGTTCATGTCGGCCGGCGACAAGGCGATCATCACGATCGAGGGCGTCGGCGGCCACGCGGCGCGGCCGCACCTGACGGTCGACCCGGTCGTCGTCGCGGCGAGCATCGTGATGGCATTGCAGACGATCGTCGCGCGCAACGTCGACCCCGCACAGCCGGCGGTCGTCACGGTCGGCTCGATGCACGCGGGCACCGCGAACAACGTGATCCCGAACGGCGCGCGCCTCGAACTCAGCGTGCGCTCGTTCAGCCCCGACGTGCGGGCGCTGCTCAAGCGCCGCATCGTCGAACTGGCCGAAACGCAGGCCGCGAGCTACGGCGCGACCGCGAACGTCGAGTACATCGAAGGCTACCCGGTCGTCGTCAATACGGATGCCGAAACGGATTTCGCCGCGCAGGTCGCGCGCGAACTGGTCGGCGACGCGCACGTGGTCGAGCAGACCGACCTGCTGATGGGCAGCGAGGATTTCGCGTTCATGCTGCAGCAGCGGCCGGGCTCGTTCGTGCGGCTCGGCAATGGCGAAGGCGAGGACGGCTGCATGGTGCACAACCCGAAATACGACTTCAACGACCGCAACCTGCCGATCGGCGCGGCGTTCTGGACGCGTCTCGTGGAGCGTTACCTGGGGCAGTGATCGCGGTGGCGCGCGGCCGGCGCTTCCGGCCGTATTGAGAAGGAGACCGGAATGATGCAGAAAGACAATCTCGCACTGCACCCCGCACCGGCGGTGGCCGTCGAAGCCGGCGCACCCGCCGTCACGCGGCGCGGCGCGATCGCGGCGGCCGTGATCGGCAACTGGCTGGAATTCTTCGATTTCACCGTGTACGGCTTTTTCGCGGTGCTGATCGGCAAGCTGTTCTTCCCGTCGAGCGATCCGACCACGTCGCTGCTGCTGTCGGTCGCGACGTTCGCAGCCGGTTTCTTCACGCGGCCGCTGGGCAGCGTCGTGCTCGGCGTCTACGCGGACCGCAAGGGGCGCAAGGCCGCGCTGAACCTGACGATCATGCTGATGGCGCTCGGCACGGGCCTGATCGCGATCGCGCCGACGTATGCGCAGGCGGGCATGGCCGCGCCGCTGCTCGTCGTGTTCGCGCGGCTGATGCAGGGCTTCTCGCAGGGCGGCGAATTCGGCGCGGCGACCACCACGCTGCTCGAACAGGGCGGCACGTCGCGCCGCGCATTCCGCGCAAGCTGGCAGCTCGCGACGCAGGGCGGCGCCGCGCTGATGGGCTCGGGCTTCGCGGCGCTGCTGTCGAACACGATGACGAAGGAGGCGCTCGAAAGCTGGGGCTGGCGGCTGCCGTTTCTCGTCGGCGTGCTGATCGCGCCGGTCGGCATGTATTTGCGCCGCCGGCTCGCGGACGATGCGCCCGGCGACAGCCATCATGCGATCGAGCGCGGCGTGCTGCGCGAGCTGTTCTCGAAGCACACGCGCACGGTGCTGCTGCTGATGCTCACGGTGATGGGCGGCACGGTGTCGACCTACATCCTGACCTTCTACATGCCGACCTACGCGATCCATACGCTCGGCCTGCCGATGAAGCTGTCGATGTTCGTGGGCGTCGCGTCGGGCTGCGTGATGCTGGTCACGTGCCCGCTGTTCGGCTGGCTGTCGGACAGGATCGGCAGCCGGCGCCTGCCGATCTTCGTCGGCCGCGGCGTGCTGGTCGTACTGCTGTTCCCGGCGTTCTGGCTGATGAACCATCATCCGACGCTGTCGGTGATCCTGCCGCTGACCGCACTGATGCTGCTGTTCTATTCGCTCGGCTCGGCGTCGGAGATGGCACTGATGTGCGAGTCGCTGCCGCGCCATGTGCGCGCGACGGGCATCTCGATCGCGTATGCGCTCGCGGTGACGATCTTCGGCGGCACCGCGCAATTCATCGCAACCTGGCTCGTGAAGACGACCGGCAGCAAGCTCGCGCCGGCCGGCTACGTGGCCGCGTGCGTGGTGCTGTCGCTGATCGCGGTCGCGATGCTGCGCGAGACGGCTCAGGAGTCGATGGACTGACGCGCGGAGTGACGGGCCGGCGGCGGCATGCGGCAGTCCGATACGGCGATCGAGGCGTCGATCGACGGCGCGATCGCGTCGATGCTGAAGGACGGCATCGTCCGACAGGATCGCGAAGAAGTATTTCGATTTCAACCCGTACGGCGACTGAGCGCCGCGCATGCCGATTTCCCCGATTCCCCCGTTTTAATCCGTTCGAGACCATCGATGCAGATTCGCACCACGCCGCTCCAGTCGCCGTCGATCGGCACGCAGCGCACGCTGACGAGCTTTCATTTCGGGCCGGCCGATGCCGGTCGCAAGATCTACCTGCAGGCCGCGCTGCACGCGGACGAGACGCCCGCGATGCTCGCGGCGTTCGTGCTGAAGCAGCGTCTCGCGCAGCTTGACGCCGCAGGCCGGCTCGCGGCTGGGATCGTGCTCGTGCCGGTCGCGAACCCGGTCGGCCTCAATCATCATCTGCTCGGGCAATTCATCGGCCGCTTCGACCTGGCGAGCGGCCGCAACTTCAATCGCGGCTTCCTGCCGCTCGCGGAAATCGCCGCGCGTGCGCGCGACCGGCTCGGCAACGACCCCGAACGCAATCGCGCGATCGTGCGCGAATGCGTCGGCGCGGCGCTCGACGATATCGCGCCGCGCACTGAATTCGACGCGCTGCAGCTCGCGCTGCTGAAGCTGTCGCATGACGCCGATGTCGTGATCGACCTGCATTGTTCGCTCGAAGCGGTGATGCACGTGTATACGAGCGACACCGCGTGGCCGGAGGTCGAGCCGCTGGCGCGCTATCTCGGCGCGGACGTGTCGCTGCTCGCCGATGATTCCGGCGGGCATGCGTTCGACGATGCGCATCACCTGCTGTGGTCGCAGCTGCGGCGGCACTTGCCGGACGGCACGCCGATGGCGGCCGGCACCGTGGCCGTGACGGTCGAGTGCCGCGGCCAGCGCGATGTGACGTATGAATATGCGGAACGCGATGCCGATGCGCTCGTCGACTATCTCGTGTGGTGCGGCGCGGTGCGGGGCGAACGTGCGCCGCTGCCGCCGCTTGCCGCGCCGGCCACGCCGCTCGCGGGCAGCGAGCAGTTCTACGCGCCGGTGAGCGGGATACTCGTGCACCGTGCGGCGATCGGCGCGACGATCCGCGCTGGCGATCCGCTGTTCGACATCGTCGATCCGCTGACGGATGCGATCACGACAATCTCGAGCGGGACCGACGGCGTGTTCTACATGCGGCGCGCGATCCGCTTCGTGACGGCCGGTGCGCCGCTCGGCCGCGTGACGGGCACGGTGCCGGTGCGCACGGGGATGTTGCTCGGCGCGTGAGGGGCGCGGCGGGCACGCTGTCCGATAGGCTCCGTGCAATTTCGTTCTCGTCAAATTGACCGGGCTTCCGCGCGTCACTAAATTGTGCAGCGCGGAGTTTGCTCCGTGTTCCGTGAGAAGAACGTTGCAAGAGGGTCAGAGTTGGCGGGCAGCTTGTGCTGCCCGTTTTTTTCAAGAGTGAATTGTCGTATCGCCGATACGGCAATCTCGAGCTGGACGCTCACCCTCGCCGCGCAACCAGCTCCGACACCGTCTGCGAGGCCTGCTGCAGCGGCCCGAGAAACTCCTTCACCATCTGCTTCGCGGTATGCCGCTGCGCGTTGCCGCTGATGTTCATCGCCGCGATGATCTGCCCGCGCCGGTTGCGGATCGGCGCGGAGATCGACATCAGGCCCACTTCGAGTTCCTGGTCGACCACGGCCCAGCCTTGCTGGCGCACCTGTGCGATCGTCGCCTTCAGTTCGCCGAGGTCCGTGATCGTGCGCGGCGTGTGCGCGCGGATGTTGCTCTGCGCGAGCGTTTCGTCGAGCGCCGCGTCGTCGAGCGCGGACAGTAGCACGCGGCCCATCGACGTGCAGTACGCGGGCAGCCTGCTGCCGATCGACAGGTTGATCGTCATGATCTTGTGCGTCGGCACGCGCAGCACGTAGACGATCTCGGTGCGGTCGAGCACCGCGGCCGAGCAGCTTTCGTGGATCTGCGCGGACAACTGCTCCATCACGGGATCGGCGAGATTCCAGAACGGCATCGACGTCAGGTACGCGAAGCCGAGCTCGAGGATCTTCGGCGTGAGCCGGAACAGCCGGCCGTCGGCCTCGACGTAGCCGAGCGTCTGCAGCGTGAGCAGGATCCGGCGTGCGCCCGCGCGCGTCAGGCCGGTAGCCGACGCGACCTCGGTGAGCGTCTGCTCCGGACGCGCCGCGTCGAACGCGCGGATCACCGCGAGGCCGCGCGCGAACGACTGTACATAAGAGTCGCCGGGTTTCTGAGTGTCTTCGGTTGTCATGAGCGGGTGGAATATCGTGCAGCCGAGAAGATAGCGCATGGGGCCTGACACGCCAACCGCGCGGCGGACCAGGCGCTTGACAGGTCGTCCCCGCACTCCCTATGATGCGTTGAACGTTCGATACACGATCTTATGTTCGTATATAGAACATTTAAGCGCATCCCGGCGGGTTATGCAAGGGGCGCGCCCCGTTCATTTCCCAGCCTTGCATGTGGCCGGAGCCAGCGCTAGCGCGCCCACTCTGATCGACCGCCGTGGGGCTGGAGTAAGCGCTAAAGCGCCAACTCCAGCCAACCACGCCATGGGATCGGACTAAGCGCTAAAGCGCCAAGTCCGATCGACAGGAGACACTGATGACCGAAGCTTTTTTGTGTGATGCGATCCGTACCCCTATCGGCCGTTACGGCGGCGCGCTGTCCGGCGTGCGCGCCGACGACCTGGGCGCGGTGCCGCTCAAGGCGCTCGTCGAGCGCAACCGCGACGTCGACTGGACGGCGATCGACGACGTGATCTACGGCTGCGCGAACCAGGCCGGCGAGGACAACCGCAACGTCGCGCGCATGTCGCTGCTGCTCGCGGGCCTGCCGCAGGGCGTGCCGGGTTCGACGATCAACCGGCTGTGCGGCTCCGGGATGGATGCGGTCGGCGTGGCCGCCCGTGCGATCAAGTCGGGCGAGGCCGCGTTGATGGTCGCGGGCGGCGTCGAGAGCATGACGCGCGCGCCGTTCGTGATGGGCAAGGCCGCGAGCGCGTTCGCGCGCCAGGCCGACATCTACGATACGACAATCGGCTGGCGCTTCGTCAATCCGCTGATGAAACAGCTTCACGGCGTCGATTCGATGCCGGAGACGGCCGAGAACGTCGCGGTCGACTACAATATCAGCCGCGCCGACCAGGACCTGTTCGCGCTGCGCAGCCAGCAAAAGGCCGCGCGTGCGCAGCAGGACGGCACGCTCGCCGAGGAAATCGTTGCAGTCACGATTGCGCAGAAGAAGGGCGATCCGGTGGTCGTGTCGCGCGACGAGCATCCGCGCGAGACGTCGCTCGAAACCCTCGCGAAGCTGAAGGGCGTCGTGCGCCCGGACGGCTCGGTGACGGCCGGCAACGCGTCGGGCGTCAACGACGGCGCCGCTGCGCTGCTGCTCGCGAACGAGGAAACCGCGAAGCGCTTCGGTCTCACGCCGCGCGCACGCGTGCTGGGCATCGCGACGGCCGGCGTTGCGCCGCGCGTGATGGGCATCGGCCCCGCGCCGGCCACGCAGAAGCTGCTCGCGCGGCTCGGGATGACGATCGACCAGTTCGACGTGATCGAGCTGAACGAGGCGTTCGCGTCGCAGGGCCTCGCGGTGCTGCGCATGCTCGGCGTCGCCGACGACGATCCGCGCGTGAACCCGAACGGCGGCGCGATCGCGCTGGGCCATCCGCTCGGCGCATCGGGCGCGCGCCTCGTGACGACCGCGATGTACCAGCTTCATCGCACGAACGGTCGCTTTGCGCTGTGCACGATGTGCATCGGCGTCGGCCAGGGCATCGCGATCGCGATCGAACGCGTCTGACCCGCGTTACGCGGCGAAGCGGCCGGACATGAGCCGCTTCGCTGTTCCCCGAACGATGCGCGGCACGACAATCGTCGTGCCGCGCATCGTCGTTAACCGGCCTGCGATATCTGCCTGAGGCGTGCGTCGAGCGCGTCGATCTCGCTGTCCGCGAACACCTCGATGCCGTGCTGGCGAAGCAATGCCGCCGTGACGCCGGCCTCCGCGTGCCGCCGGTTCGCGAAACTCCCGTCATAAATGAAGGTGCTGCCGCACGACGGACTGCCGTCGGCCAGGATCGCGAAGCGGCAATCGTGCGCGCGTGCGAGTGCCAGCGCGGTTTGCGCGCCGGAGACGAACGGCGCCGTGACGTCGGTTCCGTTCACGTCGACGATGCGTGCGGCGCCCGACAGAACCCGCTGCCCCGATTCACCATCCGCGATTTCGGCGGGCGGGCGCGGCACGCTGAAGCCGCCCGCCAGCTCGGGGCAGACGGGAACGAGACGCCCTTCGCGCTGCCACCGTTCGAGCGCCTCGTGCGCGGCGGTTTTGGCCGAGCCGTTGTAACGCACCGGATGGCCGACCACGCACATGCTGACGAGGATTTTCGGCATGGCCTGCGGCTGCGGTTCGTTCTGCAATTTCGCTCTCCGTGTCGGCCGATGGCGGCTGTGGCAAAGCGGGAAATTCTACGCGTCACCCGCATGCCGGTGCGTCAGGCCATCGGCCCTTCCAGATGAATGTCTTCCGGCTCGAGCGCGTACAGCGCCGGGTCGGGCGACGCGCTGACCGTGAAGCCGAGCCGCAGGTAGAAGTCGATCGTGCGCTGCGACGGCGTCGCCGACACATACAGGCGTTCGGCGCCCATCGCGCGCGCCTGCGCGTGGGCCGCGCGGTAGAGCTGCTCGCCGAGCCCGCAGCCGCGCCAGTCGCGGCTCACATGCAGGAACTTCAGTTGCAGCATGTCGTGACACGGGCCGACCGGCCGGCTGTCGACGACGACCGCCGCGACCAGCCGCGCGCCGTCGAACATGCCGCGGAACCAGCCGCCGCGATCGTGGCAGTCGAGCAGGATCGGCGTGTAGTGATCGGCTTCGCCGGCGGGCCAGCCGCCGACATCGTAGAACTCGGGAACGAGATGCAGCGCGCCGTCGCGCAGCACATACAGGTGGTCGATGATCTCGCGCCGGTCGATGGTCCACACAAGCGGCACCTCGTCGCGTGCGAGCGTGCGTGCGCAAAGCGCGTCGCGTTCGGCGATGGTACGGCGTGTCATGCGGCCGCCCAGTGCGCGGTGATCCAGCGCGCCCGTGCGTTCTGGCCCGGCAGCCAGCAGATCGCACCGTGTGACGTGGACACGCGCTCGAAGCGCTCGCCGCGCGCAGCGGCGACGGGCATCCGGTCGAGCACGTCGGCGCGTTCGAACCGCGCGGGCAGTTGCCGCGCGAAGCCGATCGCTTCGTCGGCGATGTCGACGCCCGTCGCGTCCGCGCTGTCGCCGAGCAGTTCGCGTTGTTCCGGAAACAGTGTCGAGCCGCCATGGCGGAAAAAGTCGGCCTGATCGCCTTTATGGCTGTTATGCGCGACCGTCGCCGTATTCCATGGCAGCCGATTCAGTTCGTGCAATGCCTTTTTCATCGAATTCGAATGCTGGTTGAATTGAACAGACTAGACCAAATTGTTTCGCCGTTCGCAACGGATGCCGGTATTGCCACGCCGTGCGGCGAGTCGTGACATGCGGATCGGCGTGCGTGGCGATTATCGCCGGATTATTTGATCGAAATCATGGTGTAGGCCGAATTGCATATTTTATGTGAGGAAGGGGTAAGGTTTTCCACCGGATTGCCGACAGTAAAAATGAAGACCGTCGTAAAGCGATAAACCGTTTTTCGGCTACTGAGCGCGATTTCAGCGCGACGCGGACGACAGATCCGCCTTTCGGAGCCTTGCATGCGCAACAACCAGCCCGTTACCCAACAAGAATTCGATTTTCCCGACGACGTCACGCTGATGTCGACGACCGATGCCGACGGCACCATCACGTACGCGAACACGACGTTCGCGCAGGTGAGCGGCTTCTCGAACGAGGAGCTCGTCGGCCAGCCGCACAACGCGGTGCGCCACCCGGACATGCCAAAGGAGGCGTTCGCCGACATGTGGGCGACGCTCCGGCGCGGCGAGCCGTGGACCGCGCTCGTGAAGAACCGCCGCAAGAACGGCGATCATTACTGGGTGCGTGCGAACGCGATCCCGGTGATGCGCAACGGCGAGCCGCAGGGCTACATGTCGGTGCGCACGAGGGCGCCGCGCGACGAGACCGAGTCCGCCGATGCGCTGTATCGCGCGTTTCGTCAAGGCAAGGCCGGCCAGCGCCGGTTCCACAAGGGGCTGGTCATCCGCACCGGGCTGCTGCGCATTGCGTCGCTGTCGCAGACGATGTCGGTGCGTGCGCGCGTTCATTCGGCGCTATGCGTACTGGCGCCGGCTGTCATCGGCGCGGGCTGGGCATGCGGGCTGGCCGGCGCCGGGCTCGCGGCGTTTGCCGGCGCGACAGTCGGCGTGGCGGCGGCGGCCGGGCTGTGGCTCGACGCGCAGATCGTGCGGCCGCTGCAGCAGCTGCACGACCAGGCGCTGAACGTCGCGACCGGCGAGAGCCGGCGCGGCGTGCGGATGAACCGCGTCGACGAGATCGGGATGACGCTGCGCACGCTCAACCAGCTCGGGCTGATGTTCCGCTGGCTCGTCGACGACGTCAGCGAGCAGGTGCACAACGTACAGCGCGCGAGCAACGAGATCGCGCAGGGCAACAACGACCTGAGCGCGCGCACCGAACAGGCGGCGTCGAGCGTGCAGGAAACGGCCGCGTCGATGGCCGAGATGACGGCGACCGTGTCGAGCAACGCGGAGACGGCGCTGCAGGCGAATCAGTTGTCGGTGTCGGCCAGTGAAGCGGCCGGGCGCGGCGGGCAGGCGGTGAGCGAGGTCGTCGCGACGATGAACGACATCACCGACAGCTCGCGCAAGATCGCGGACATCATCGGCGTGATCGACGGGATCGCGTTCCAGACCAACATCCTCGCGTTGAACGCCGCAGTCGAGGCCGCGCGTGCGGGTGAACAGGGGCGCGGCTTCGCGGTGGTCGCGGGCGAGGTGCGGGCGCTCGCGCAGCGCAGCGCGAACGCGGCGAAGGAGATCAAGACGCTGATCGGCGCGAGCGTCGAGCGGGTCGAATCGGGCGCGCGGATCGTCGACGGCGCGGGCAAGACGATGGAGGACATCGTCACGCAGGTGAAGCGCGTGTCGGACCTGATCGCGGAGATCAGCTCGTCGACGGCCGAGCAAAGCACGGGGGTTGCGCAGGTCGATCAGGCGGTCGTGCACCTGGACAACATCACGCAGCAGAACGCGGCGCTCGTCGAGCAGAGCACGGCGGCGTCGGAAAGCCTGAAACAGCAGGCGACGCGGCTGGTCGATGCGGTGAACGTGTTCAGGTGATCGTCGGGGGCGCGCGCGACGTGCGTGCCCGATCAATGAATTGCGGCCATCGCCCGCAATGCGCGTTCAGGTTTTCCGATTCAATCGAAATACGCCAAACGAGAAATATTCGTATTTCATATTTTGCGTTTATGCATTGAATCGAGCCGAAGGGATAGCGCGAAATGATCAGACGAATACCCGTCAAACCGTTGCCTGGCCTGGGGTTTAATTTCATCAATAAACAAATTATTTGGTGAAAACCAGTTGATGCACATTTAATGCATATTTTTCCGAATACGGCATAATGTTTTCGCCGAATTTGCCGAAAGTGCAGGAGCATGACTCACGCGCTTGCGGATCAACCGCAATGCGCGGGGTCGCGAATCAATCGACAAGCGGGCGCAAGATCCGCTACCCGGAGCTCCACAACCATGCACAATAACCAGCCCGTCACGCAACGCGAATTCGATTTCCTCGACGATGCGACGCTGATGTCGACAACCGATGCCGACAGCCATATCACGTACGCGAACGCGGCATTCATCCAGGTCAGCGGATTTTCTCCCGACGAGATCGAAGGTCAGCCGCACAACGTGGTGCGCCACCCGGACATGCCGAAGGAGGCATTCGCCGACATGTGGGCGACGCTCAAGGGCGGCGAGCCGTGGACCGCGCTCGTGAAGAACCGCCGCAAGAACGGGGACCATTACTGGGTGCGCGCGAACGCGGTGCCGGTGATGCGCAGCGGGCAGCCGAAGGGCTATATGTCGGTGCGCACGAAAGCATCTCGCGACGAAATCGCCGCTGCCGAGGCGCTGTACAAGGAGTTCCGCGAAGGGCGCGCGGGCAACCGGCATTTTCACAAGGGGCTGATCGTCCGCAAAGGCATTGCGGGCTTCACGTCGCTGTTCCAGACGATGTCGGTGCGCGCGCGGCTTCATGCGTCGCTGTGCGTACTCGCGCCGGTGGTGGTGGCCGGCGGCTGGGCATGCGGGCTGGCCGGCGGCCCGCTTGCGGCGTTCGCGGCGGTAACGGCAGGCGCCGCCGTTGCCGCGGGCCTGTGGCTCGATGCGCAGATCGCGCGGCCGCTCATGCAGTTGCACGACGAGGCGTTGCGCGTCGCGACCGGCGAGAGCCGCAGCGGCGTGCGGATGAACCGCGTCGACGAGATCGGGATGACGTTGCGTACGATCAACCAGCTCGGGCTGATGTTCCGCTGGCTCGTTGACGACGTCAGCGAGCAGGTGCACAACGTACAGCGCGCGAGCAACGAGATCGCGCAGGGCAACAACGACCTGAGCGCGCGCACCGAGCAGGCGGCGTCGAGCGTGCAGGAAACGGCCGCGTCGATGGCCGAGATGACGGCGACCGTGTCGAGCAACGCGGAGACGGCGCTGCAGGCGAATCAGTTGTCGGTGTCGGCGAGTGAGGCGGCCGGGCGCGGCGGGCAGGCGGTGAGCGAGGTCGTCGCGACGATGAACGACATCACCGACAGCTCGCGCAAGATCGCGGACATCATCGGCGTGATCGACGGGATCGCGTTCCAGACCAACATCCTCGCGCTGAATGCGGCAGTCGAGGCCGCGCGTGCGGGTGATCAAGGACGCGGCTTCGCGGTGGTCGCGGGCGAGGTGCGGGCGCTCGCGCAGCGCAGCGCGAACGCGGCGAAGGAGATCAAGACGCTGATCGGCGCGAGCGTCGAGCGGGTCGAATCGGGCGCGCGGATCGTCGACGGCGCGGGCAAGACGATGGAGGACATCGTCACGCAGGTGAAGCGCGTGTCGGACCTGATCGCGGAGATCAGCTCGTCGACGGCCGAGCAAAGCACAGGGGTTGCGCAGGTCGATCAGGCGGTCGTGCACCTGGACAACATCACGCAGCAGAACGCGGCGCTCGTCGAGCAGAGCACGGCGGCGTCGGAGAGCCTGAAACAGCAGGCGAAGCGGCTCGTGGATGCGGTGAACGTGTTCCGCTGATCGCGGGGAGGAGAGGCGACGCGGGCGCGGCGGAGAGGGGCACCGGCCCGCGTCGGACCGCCCGGTTCCGGCCGGGCGGTCAGGGCCCGTCACCGAAGCGACAGGCCCTGAACCGTCACACGGCGAGGCAGAGGTACTTGATCACGACGTAGTCGTCGATGCCGTAGTGCGAGCCTTCGCGGCCGAGGCCCGACTGCTTGACGCCGCCGAACGGCGCGACTTCGTTCGAGATCAGGCCCGTGTTCACGCCGACCATCCCGTATTCGAGCGCTTCGGCGACCTTCCACACGCGGCCGATGTCGCGGCTGTAGAAATACGCGGCCAGACCGAACTCGGTGTCGTTCGCGAGGCGGATCACCTCGTCGTCGCTGCCGAACTTGAACAGCGGCGCGAGCGGCCCGAACGTCTCTTCCTTCGCGACCTTCATCGCCGGCGTGACACCCGTCAGCACGGTCGGCTCGAAGAAGCCGTGGCCGAGCGCGTGGCGCTTGCCGCCCGTCACGACGGTCGCGCCCTTCGCGAGCGCGTCCTCGATGTGTGCTTCGACCTTCAGCACGGCCGCTTCGTTGATCAGCGGGCCTTGCGTGACGCCCGGCTCGGTGCCGCGACCGACCTTCAGCTGGCCGACTGCCGCTGCGAGCTTCTGCGCGAACTGGTCGTACACGGCTTCATGCACGTAGAAGCGGTTCGTGCACACGCAGGTCTGGCCGCTGTTGCGGTATTTCGATGCGATCGCGCCCTGCACGGCCGCATCGAGATCGGCGTCGTCGAACACGACGAACGGCGCGTTGCCGCCGAGCTCCAGCGATACCTTCTTGACCGTCGCCGCGCATTGCGCCATCAGCAGGCGGCCGACCGGCGTCGAGCCGGTGAACGACAGCTTGCGCACGATCGGGTTCGACGTCAGTTCGCCGCCGATCGCCTTCGGGTCGCCCGTGACGACACTGAACACGCCGGCCGGCACGCCCGCGCGCTCGGCCAGCACGGCCATCGCGAGCGCGGAGAACGGCGTGGCCTCGGCCGGCTTCACGACGATCGGGCAGCCTGCGGCGAGCGCCGGGCCGACCTTGCGCGTGATCATCGCCGCCGGGAAGTTCCACGGCGTGATCGCCGCGCACACGCCGATCGCTTCCTTCGTCACGACGATGCGCTTGTCGCTCGCCGGCGTCGGGATCGTGTCGCCGTACACGCGCTTGCCTTCTTCCGCGAACCATTCGAGGAACGACGCCGCGTAGCCGATCTCGCCCTTCGCTTCGGCCAGCGACTTGCCCTGCTCGGTCGTCAGGATCAGCGCGAGGTCGTCGGCGTTTTCCATCATCAGGCCGTGCCACTTGCGCAGGACGACCGCGCGTTCCTTCGCGGTCTTCTTGCGCCACGCCGGCCATGCGGCGTTCGCGGCGTCGATCGCGTGACGCGTCTCGGCCGCGCCCATCGCCGGCACGGTGCCGAGCAGGCCGCCCGTCGCCGGGTTGCGGACTTCGAACGTCTCGCCGTTCGATGCGTTTTGCCATTCGCCGTTGACGTACGCCTGCTGGCGGAACAGCGACGGATCTTTCAGTGCCAGGGTTTCCTGAACCGTGCTCATGTGTATGTAGCCTGCGTTGAAGAGGAAGGACGAAACGGCCGCCGCCGTCCTGACGACGGCGGCGGCACATTCAGTTGACGGGAACTCAGGCCGGCACGCCGACCGTTTCCTTCAGCACTTCCTCGAGGATCACGAGCGCTTCGTCGAACACGGCCTGCGGGATCGTCAGCGGGAACAGGAAGCGCACGACGTTCGAGTACACGCCGCACACGAGCAGCAGCAGGCCGCGCTCGAGCGCACGCGCCTGCACGCGCTTCGTGAATTCCGCGTCCGGCTCGCCCGAGCCCGGCTTCAGGAACTCGACCGCGACCATCGCGCCCGGGCCGCGCACGTCGGCGATCTGCGGCACGTCGGCCTGCAGCGCGTTCAGCTTCGCCTTCAGCACGTCGCCGAGTTGCGTGGCGCGTTCGCACAGCTTCTCTTCGTCGATGATCTCGAGCACCGCGTGCGCCGACGCGACCGCCAGCGGGTTGCCCGCGTACGTGCCGCCGAGGCCGCCGGGCGCTGCCGCGTCCATCACGTCGGCACGGCCGACGACGCCCGACAGCGGCATGCCGCCCGCGAGGCTCTTCGCCATCGTGATCAGGTCGGCCAGCACGTCGTAGTGCTGCATCGCGAACAGCTTGCCGGTACGCGCGAAGCCGGTCTGGACTTCGTCGGCGATCAGCAGAATGCCGTGTTCGTTACAGATCTTGCGCAGCGCGCGCACGAATTCGGCCGGCGCCGGGTTGAAGCCGCCTTCGCCCTGGACCGGTTCGAAGATGATTGCGGCGACGCGCTTCGGATCGATGTCGGCCTTGAACAGCATCTCGATCGCCTTGATCGAGTCGGCCGTCGTCACGCCGTGCAGCGCGGTCGGGTACGGTGCGTGGAACACGTCGCCCGGGAACGGGCCGAAGTTCAGCTTGTACGGGGCGACCTTGCCGGTCAGCGCCATGCCCATCATCGTGCGGCCGTGGAAGCCGCCCGAGAACGCGATGACGCCCGGACGGCCGGTGGCGGCGCGCGCGATCTTGATCGCGTTCTCGACGGCTTCGGCGCCGGTCGTGAAGAACGCGGTCTTCTTCGGGAAGTCGCCCGGCGCGCGTGCGTTGATCTTCTCGGCCAGCTCGACGTACGACGCGTACGGGACGATCTGATAAGCGGTGTGCGTGAAGCTGTTCAGCTGATCCGAGATCGCCTTGACGATCTTCGGGTGGCGGTGGCCCGTGTTCAGCACCGCGATGCCGGCGGCGAAATCGATGAAGCGGCGGCCTTCGACATCCCACAGTTCCGCGTTCTCGGCGCGGGCTGCGTAGAAATCGCACATCACGCCGACGCCGCGCGGGGTAGCGGCGTTCTTGCGGGCCTGCAGGTCGGCATTCTTCACGGTCATCTCCTTGATGTTCTTTCCGGTGAGTAGAAAATCGGGCGCGTTGACAGCCCATGGAGGCGACTATAATCACATTTGGCTCTGGCAATCAGAGCCATTTCAATAAATATTCAGGAGCCAATCATGCGCGCGAGCGTGTTGTCGGACTGGCTGGCGCAGCGCCTCGTGCGCGGCGGCGAACAGCCGATCTACCGGCAGCTTCACCGGTTGCTGCAACAGGCGATCCTGTCGCGCGAACTGCCGGCCGGCACGCGCGTGCCGTCGTCGCGGCTGCTGGCCGCCGAGCTCGGGATCGCGCGCAACACGGTCACGCAGGTTTACGAACAGCTTGCGCTCGAAGGTTATGTGAACTCGGCGACGGGCCGCGGCACGTTCGTCGCCGACAGCGCGCCGGACGAGATCGTCGGTGCGCCGCCCGACGCGGCGGCCGGCCCGGCCGTCGTGGTGCCGTCCGCGCGGCGGCTGTCCGCACGCGGCACGCGGCTGGTCGAAGGGGCCGGCGTGTCGAAGCGCCAGGGCGGCGCGTTTATGCCGGGCGTGCCCGATGTGTCGCGATTTCCGGCGCGCGTGTGGACGCGGCTGCACAACAAGTACTGGCGGCGCCTGCGCCCCGACCTGCTGACCTATGCGCCGGGCGGCGGGCTCGCGCTGCTGCGCGAGGCGCTGGCCGACTACCTGCGCACGTCGCGCTCGGTGCGCTGCACGCCCGAGCAGATCGTGATCACGACCGGCATCCACCAGTCGATCGACCTCGCGGTGCGGCTGCTGACCGACCCGGGCGACGCGATCTGGACCGAGGACCCGTGCTACTGGGGTGTGCGCAGCGTGCTGAACGTGTCGGGGCTGACCACGCGGCCGATCCCGGTCGACGACGAAGGCATCGCGCCGTCGGCCGCCGATCTCGCCGAACCGCCGAAGCTGATGCTCGTCACGCCGTCGCACCAGTATCCGCTCGGGATGGTGATGAGCCTCGCGCGGCGGCGGATGCTGCTCGAATATGCGCGCCAGCACGGCTGCTGGATCATCGAGGACGATTACGACAGCGAATTCCGCTACGGCAGCCGGCCGCTCGCGTCGCTGCAGGGCCTCGATACGGCCGGGCAGGTGATCTACGTCGGCAGTTTCGGCAAGACGCTGTTCCCCGGGCTGCGGGTCGGCTATCTGGTCGCGCCGGAGCCGCTCGCGGAAAGCTTCGCGACCGCGAGCGCCGAGCTGTATCGCGAAGGGCAGTTGCTGCAGCAGGCCGTGCTCGCCGAATTCATCGCGGAAGGGCATTTCGTGTCGCATATCCGCAAGATGCGCACGCTGTACGGGCAACGCCGCGAGGTGCTGCTCGATGCGGTCGCGCGCCGCTACGGCGACACGCTGCAGGCGCTCGGCAGCGACGCGGGGCTGCATCTCGTCACGCAATTGCCGGAAGGTGTCGACGATCGCGCGGTCGCGCAGGCCGCGCTCGAACGCAATATCGTCGTGCGGCCGCTGTCCGGCTATTACGCGGAACGCGGGCGCGCGGCGTCGGGGCTGCTGCTCGGCTATGCATGCGTGCCGGAGGACGAGATCGCGCCGGCATTCGCGACGCTCGCCGAGGCGATCGACGAGCGGGCGTTCGGCGGGGCGGCGGTGGCTGCTTGATGGTCGATGGTGTCGCTGCGTCGCGGAGCAGTGCGAGTCGATCGCCACCGTCTCCCCGCGGCGCGGATGGAACGTACGGGCGGGCGGTGGTGCGACGAAGGTCGTCGGCCCGCGCGCCTACAACCGGATCAGCGCCGCCCCCGCCACGACCAGCGCGCATGCGGCGAGCCGCTGCGCGCCGGGCCGTTCGCGCATCACGAACCAGCCGATCGCGACCGCGAAGATCGAGCTCGTTTCGCGCAGCGCCGACACGGTCGCGACCGGCAGGTGCCGGTACGCGAGGATCACGATCGCATACGCGGCGAGCGAGATCGTGCCGGCGATCGCACCCTGCTTGAGCGCGGTGCGCGAGCCGAGCACCGCGCGCGGGCCGCCGCGCACTGCGCAGACGAGCACGAGCTGCGGGACGCTCCACAGCAGGTACACCCACGCGATGTAGCCGAGCGCGCTGCCGGATACGCGCGAGCCGATCCCGTCGCAGATCGAATACGCGGCGATGAACACGCCCGTGAGCAGCGCATACGGCACGCCTTCCCCGGAGAACCTGAAGCCGCGGCGCAGCGCGAGCGACATGATGCCGAACGACACGAGCGCGATGCCGGCGAAGCCGAACGGCGTCGGCCGCTCGTGCAGCACCGCGAACGCGAGCACCGACACGAGCAGCGGCGACATCCCGCGCGCAATCGGATAGATCTGCCCGAACTCGCCGCTGCGATATGCGCGCGCAAGCGTGAAGCAGTACGCGACCTCGAGCGCGGCCGATGCGACGACATACGGCCAGGCGGCGGGCACCGGCGCGGGCAGCAGCGCGGCGCCGGCGATGCCGAACGCGAGATACGGCAGCGACATCGTGCCGAGCTGCACGAGCCTGTCCTCGCTGACGTGCAGGAACGCGTTCCAGATGGCGTGCAGCAGCGCGGAGCACAGCACGAGGCCGATGAACAGGTGATCCATGAATGAAGGGGCGGACGAAGGCGGGCGCCGACAATTATGTGGGTATCGGGCGCGCTCGCGCGGAATTGTCGATAATGGAGCGTTGTTATTCACCGGATGCCGACGATGACCGAAGCCACCCAAGCCCAGCCTGCCGTTCCGCGCCTCACGAGCCTGTCGCACGGGGGCGGTTGCGGCTGCAAGATCGCACCGGGCGTGCTGTCCGAACTGCTGAAGCGCGCGACGCCACCCGCGCTGTTCCCGGACCTGCTGGTCGGCACCGAGACGTCCGACGATGCGGCCGTGTACCGCCTGAACGACGAGCAGGCGATCGTCGCGACCACCGACTTCTTCATGCCGATCGTCGACGATCCGTTCGACTTCGGCCGCATCGCGGCGACCAACGCGCTGTCCGACGTCTACGCGATGGGCGGCAAGCCGATCCTCGCGCTCGCGCTGGTCGGGATGCCGATCAACGTGTTGCCGCACGAGACGATCGCGGCCGTGCTGCGCGGCGGCGAATCGGTGTGTGCGGACGCCGGCATTCCGGTCGCGGGCGGCCATTCGATCGATTCGGTCGAGCCGATCTACGGGCTCGCGGCGATCGGCGTCGTGCATCCGTCGCGCGTGAAGCGCAACGCGGCCGCGCGCGCGGGCGACGTGCTCGTACTCGGCAAGCCGCTCGGCGTCGGCGTGCTGTCTGCCGCGCTGAAGAAGAACCAGCTCGACGCCGCGGGCTACGCGCAGATGGTCGCGACGACCACCAAGCTGAACCGGCCGGGTGCCGAGCTTGCCGCGCTGCCGGGCGTGCACGCGCTGACCGACGTCACGGGCTTCGGGCTGCTCGGCCATACGCTCGAACTGGCGCGCGGCGCGCATCTCACCGCGCGTGTGCACTACGCATCGCTGCCGTGGCTCACGGGTGTCGAGGCGTTCGTCGCCGACGGCGTGTTCACCGGCGCATCGGGCCGCAACTGGGCCGCGTACGGCACCGACGTGCGGCTCGCCGACGGCCTGCCGCCCGTCGCGCAGGCGCTGCTGACCGATCCGCAGACGTCGGGCGGCCTGCTCGTCGCGTGCGCGCCCGAGGCCGTCGACGAAGTCCTCGCGTGCTTCCGCGCCGACGGCTTCGACCGCGCGGCCGTGATCGGCGAGATGGTGGACGGGGCGGCGCGGGTCGAGGTAGCTTGATCACCGTTCTTCCTGCGGATATTTTGCTTCCGCTGGAATCGATGCCTTTCGTTGACGGCGTCGAGGATCGGTGAGCGATTTCCTGTTCGGGCTGACGATCGCGCTGTCGGTCGGGCCTGTCGCGCTGATGATTGCGAACTACGGGATGCGCGCCGGCACCGCGAGCGGCGTGCGCGCGGCAGTCGGTGTCGCGACGGCCGACGGCTGCTATGCGATCGTCGCGTTCACGATTGGCGCGATGCTCGCGGGCACGCTCGCGTCGCACCTGTTGCTGTTCCGTGTGGTCGGTGCGCTCGTGTTGCTCGCGATGGGCACATGGATGCTGTGGCAGGCGCTGCGAGACGGGCGCCGCACGCTCGACGGCGATGTCCTGACGCCGGGCAATCGCCCGTTCACGTCGATGTTCTTCGTCACGCTCGCGAATCCGCTGACCATCCTGCTGTTCTATGGCTATGCGACGGCTGCCGCCGGTGCGCATCGGCACTGGCTTTTCGGCGCCGCATGCGTGTTTGCCGGCAGCCTCGCGGGGCAACTCGTGTTCGCATTCGGCGGCAGTGCGATCGGGCGCTTCGTGAAGTCGCCGGGGTGGCTCGCGGCGAGCCATGTGGTTGCCGCGCTGGTCGTGCTCGGTTATGGCGTCGCGGGGCTCGTGCGCGTGTAGCGGTTCGGGAGCCGGCCGAAGGCGACGTCGACTTCGACGGGTGCGATGCTCAGCGATATGCCGGCGGCATGCGTTCCTGCCAACCGGATAGCATTCCTGATGGTTGTCGTGCACGGCGACGGTGGGAAACCAACGGCGCACGTCGCCATTGCGCAACACGCACACCGTTGCACGAAACACGGCTGGCCGTTTCGTAGCCGGGTTCCGCATCGCGCGGGCCCGTTCTATACTCCTTCGCGCAGTCTCCGAGAGCCGTTCTCACCCAACATCATCGAAACAAGGGACGCCGATGCTGACTCGCTCCATTCTTTCCGCCGCCGCATTCTCGCTCGCGGCCTGTGCGACTGCGCCGTCGATTGCACAGGACAACCAGGGCAACAACGCGGGCAACACTGCATTTGCCGAGACCGGTGCACAGGGCCGCCCGGTCAAGGTCATGATCATCACGATGTTCGGTCCGGAGGGCCAAGCCTGGCTCGACCGGATCGGCCCGTGGCGCGACATCGCCGTGCCGGGCTTGTCGCCCGACTATCCGGCCGTCCACTGCAACAAGCAGGACGTGTGCGTGGTGACGACCGGCATGGGCTATGCGAACGCGTCGGCGACGATCATGGCGCTCACGTTCTCGCAGCGCTTCGATCTGCGCCGCACGTATTTCCTGATCTCCGGCATCGCGGGCGTCGATCCCGCGCAAGGCACGGTCGGGTCCGCCGCGTGGTCGAAGTACCTCGTCGATTTCAGCCTGCAATGGGAACTCGATGCACGGGAGATTCCGTCCGGCTGGAACACGGGCTTTCTCGGCATCAACACGAAGAGCCCGAACGACAAGCCGCCGCTCGACTACCGCACCGAAGTGTTCCAGCTCAATCCGCAACTGACCGACGCCGCGTACGCGCTGTCGCGCAACGTCGTGCTCGCCGACAGCGCGCAGGCGCAGGCCGCGCGCGCGAAGTTCACGTATGCGCCGGCGAACCGGCCGCCGACGGTGATCCAGTGCGACACGTCATCGGGCAACACGTGGTTCTCGGGCACGCTGATCGGCGAGCGCGCGCGCCAGTGGACGAAGATCCTGACGGACGGCAAGGGCACTTACTGCATGACCGCGCAGGAAGACAACGCGACGTACGAAGCGCTCAAGCGCGCGGCGAGCGTGAAGCGGGTCGACCTGTCGCGCGTCGCGGTGCTGCGCACGGGGTCCGATTTCGACCGGCCGTATGCGGGGCAGACGAGCGCCGACAACTTGCTGAACTACGCGGACCAGGGCGGCTTCGCGCCAGCGACCGAAAACCTGTACCGCGCGGGCAATCCGCTCGTGCAGGACATCGTGACGCACTGGGGCGAATGGCGCGACGGCGTGCCGCGCCGGTAACGAGCAGACGTGGCCGGACGATGACTCAGCCGGCGGTCAATGCGAGTGCGGGGCCGAACGGAACGGCGTCCAGACCGGCGTGGTGTCGTCCCAGTGATCGAGCGGCGAAGGAAGTTGGTCGTTCATCATGTGCTCCTGCAACTAACTGACTCAGCGAGTCGTCGATGGGTGTTTCGCGACGCCGCGCACGGGGTGACCCGCTGCGCGGCGTCGCGCGTTTACCGGCCTCCGCCGGCGAGCTGGTTGCTTTCCGGCATCGAGCGATACGGGCCCTGTGCGAGTTCGAGCCCTTGCGGATACGAAGTCGCCTTGCGCAGGTACGCGAGCGTGCCGTCGCGGCGCGCCTGCTCGACTTCCGCGCTTACTTCGGCGCGCGTGCGCGGGCCGTTGTGCTGCGAGTACCACGACGTGTTGCCGTAGTCGCCGGCGTGCGGCGTGCCCGAATCGGCGAAGGCCGGGGCGGACACGGCGAGTGCGAGGGCCAGGGCGGAGAGAAGGTGGCGGCGGTTCATGGCGTAACTCCTGTCGGTCCCATCAAGCGGGATCTGTTCGATGCGCAACGAGGTGCGCGACAGGGTTTACTCTAGGTATCTGTTCGGTCGCGATAAATGCGGCAGACGCGAATTGATTTGTCGTTGCAAAGGAACAATCGTCATCCGCACGGCCTGCAGGGTTATGCGGAAATCGCCGGCAGCCCCATGCAGCGGGGCTCACACGGATGCGGCGACGACGCGCGACGACGCACGTGGACGATTGCCGCGCTCGGCACAAAGGATTGCTGCGGATTCGGGAAAGATGGCGGGCACCGCGCGGGAACGCGGCGCGAAGGCGGGACAGCACGCGGGCCTCGCAGCCCGCGCGCGTTGGTTCAGACGATTACGCGACCCACTCGTTGATGACCGGCGTGTCGAGCGCCGGCGCGCGTTCGGCTTCCTCGAACGTACGCTTGCTGCACGTCGCGTCGAGGCTGCCCTTGCCGCTCAGCAGCGGGCAGCGGTCGAACACTTCGGCGATCCAGTCGACGAACACGCGCACTTTCGGCGACAGATGGCGGCTGTGCGGATACACGACAGAGATCGGCATCGGCAGCGGCTTGATGCCGGGCAGCACTTCCTTGAGCCGGCCTTCGCGCAGGTGCGGCAGCACCATGAAGAGCGGCGGCTGGATCAGCCCGAAGCCTTCGATCCCGCAGGTCACGTACGCATCCGCGTCGTTCACCGACACGATGCTTTCCATCTTGATCTCGGTTTCCTTGCCGTCGATCAGGAACGACCAGTCGATCGTGCGGCCCGTGCGGCTCGAGAAATAGTTGACGGCCTTGTGCTGGCTCAGGTCCTCGATCGTCTTCGGCTCGCCGAAGTGCTCGAGATACGCGGGCGCGGCGACCGTCACGCCTTCGAACAGGCCGACCCGGCGCGCGACGAGCGACGAGTCCTGCAGCGCGCCGACGCGGATCACGCAGTCGACGCCTTCCTGCAGCAGGTCGACCGGGCGGTCGGACAGGCCGAGCTGCAGGTCGATGTCCGGATAGCGCGTGTGGAATTCGCACAGCGACGGAATCACGAGCAGCCGCCCGATCGAACCCGGCATGTCAATACGCAACTTTCCGTGCGGCTTCCGGTTGTTGGCCTGGAAGCTCGCTTCGGTTTCCTCGACGTCCGCGAGGATCCGCACGCATCTTTCGTAGTACGCGGCGCCGTCCGGCGTCAGCGACAGCCGGCGCGTGGTCCGGTGCATCAGCCGCACGCCGAGGAACGCTTCGAGATTCTGGATGATCGTCGTGACGGACGCCCGCGGCAAGCCGAGCGTTTCTGCCGCCTTGGTGAAGCTGCTTGTATCGACGACGCGAGTAAACACCTGCATGGCCTGAAGCCGGTCCATCACAACCTCCGCAATCTAATTTGCCGCCGGAACAAGAAGGCTGCGCTACCTCGTGGGTGAACGCAGCCTCGGATTGTTCGGGGTCGTTGAATTGTGTTGCCGGATTATAGGCATTTATCCCAATGTCTGCCGGACCCAGAATTCGTTCCATCTCGAAATGGACGCTGCATCGTCATGGACGCTTCTGAATTCAGCAAATTCCTGAAAGCCGCGCTGCCCGCTCAAGCCTTGGCGGGAGCGGCGCTGACGGTTGCCGAAGTGGAAATTCCCGGCTACGCGCAGGACATCGTGCTGCGCCTCTACCGCCGCCCGGACAAGACCGGGCTGCCAGTAGTGCTTTATTTCCACGGCGGCGGTTTCGTCCGCGGTTCGCTCGAAGACGCCGATTTCGCCGCGCGTTTTTTAGCAGAACGCTTACCAGCTCTCGTAGTGTCGGTCGATTATTCGCTCGCACCGGCCTTTCCTTTTCCGGCCGCGCCGGAGGATGCGTATCGCGCGGCCGTGTGGGCCGCGACGCGTGCCCGCGCGTTCGGCGGCAATCCGAAGAAGATCGGTGTCGCGGGCCACGACGCGGGCGGGCAACTCGCGAACTGTCTGGCATTCATCGCACGCGACCGCGGCGAAGTGTCGATCGCCGCGCAGGCGCTGTTCGGGCCGATGCTCGACCCGAGCATGACGCGCATCGGCGACGCCGAGCGTCTCGCGTCGGACATCACCGCGCGCGAATGCGCGGCCTGTTATCGCGCGTATCTGCCGCAGGCCGCGCAGCGCATGCACCCGTACGCGGCGCCGATCGAATCGGTGCGCCTCGCGGGGTTGCCGCCGACGCTCGTCGTCACCGCGCAGAACGACGTGCTGCACGTCGAAGCTGAGAAATATGCGGGCTGCCTGATTTCGTCGGGCGTGCTCACGCAGGTGATCCGCTATCCGGACATCACGCACGCCGCGCTCGCGACGCACGAAGCCGCATTCGAGGAAGCCGTGCGCTTCTTCCAGTGCCGCTTCCAGGCGCGCCAGCCGAACCGTTCCGAATAACCAGAACCAATCCACGTTTATTGGAGATCCACATGGCCATCCTACGCACCTCCCGTTCCCGAATCGCGACAGCGGCGATCGTGACGCTCGCCGTCGTCGGCCTCGGAACGTTCGGCGCAATGCGCGTGAACGCGAACGCGCCCGAAAAAGCAGCCGCGCCGCTGCCCGAAGTCGACGTCGCGACCGTCGTGCCGCAGACCGTGACCGACTGGCAAGGTTATTCGGGCCGCCTCGAAGCGATCGAGAAGGTCGACGTACGCCCGCAGGTGTCGGGCACGATCGTCGCGGTGAATTTCAAGGACGGCGCGCTCGTGAAGAAGGGCGACGTGCTGTTCGTGATCGACCCGCGCCCGTACCAGGCCGAAGTCGACCGCGCGGCCGCGCAGCTCGCGGCTGCCCAGGCCCGCAACGGCTATGCGCAGACCGACTGGCAGCGCGCGCAGCGGCTGATCGGCGACAACGCGATCGCGAAGCGCGATTACGACGAGAAGCAGAACGCGGCCCGCGAGGCGGCGGCGAACGTGAAGGCGGCCGATGCCGCGCTGGAAACGGCGCGCATCAACCTCGGCTATACGCGGATCACCGCGCCGGTGTCGGGCCGCGTGTCGCGCGCGGAGATCACGGTCGGCAACGTCGTGTCGGCCGGTGCGTCGGCCGCGCCGCTGACGACGCTCGTGTCGGTGTCGCCGATCTATGCGGCGTTCGATGCGGACGAACAGACCTACCTGCAATACATCAACGGCGCGCGCGACGGCCGCAAGGTGCCGGTCGAGCTCGGCCTCGCGAACGAAGCCGGCTACTCGCGCAGCGGCGTGATCGATTCGGTCGACAACCGGCTCGACACGTCGTCGGGCACGATCCGCGTGCGCGCGCGCTTCGACAATGCCGACGGCGCGCTCGTCCCGGGCCTCTACGCGCGCGTGAAGGTGGGCGGCAGCGCGCCGCACCAGGCGCTGCTGGTCGACGACGCGGCGATCAACACCGACCAGGACAAGAAGTTCGTGTTCGTCGTCGACCAGCAGGGCCGCGTGTCGTACCGCGAAGTGCAGCAGGGGATGCAGCACGGCAACCGGCGCGTGATCGTGAGCGGGCTTTCCGCGGGCGACCGCGTGATCGTGAACGGCACGCAGCGCGTGCGGCCCGGCGAGCAGGTGAAGCCGCACATGGTCCCGATGACGGGCGGCGATGCGCCGTCCGCGCCGCTCGCGAGCACCGCGAAGCCGGCCGCACCGGCGAAGGCGGATTCGTAAGCGGCACGCCGCTTCGCATCCGCGTTCAACCAGACAGAGCCAGAAATGAACATATCCAAATTCTTTATCGACCGGCCGATCTTTGCAGGAGTCCTATCGGTGATCATCCTGCTCGGCGGGGTGATCGCGATGTTCCTGCTGCCGATTTCGGAATATCCGGAAGTCGTGCCGCCTTCGGTGATCGTGAAGGCACAGTACCCGGGCGCGAACCCGAAAGTGATCGCCGAGACGGTCGCGTCGCCGCTCGAAGAGCAGATCAACGGCGTCGAGGACATGCTCTACATGCAGTCGCAGGCGAACAGCGACGGCAACATGACGATCACCGTCACGTTCAAGCTCGGCACCGATCCGGACAAGGCCACGCAGCTCGTGCAGAACCGCGTGAACCAGGCGCTGCCGCGCCTGCCGGAAGACGTGCAGCGGCTCGGCATCACCACGGTGAAGAGCTCGCCGACGCTGACGATGGTCGTGCACCTGATCTCGCCGGACAACCGCTACGACATGACCTACCTGCGCAACTACGCGCTGATCAACGTGAAGGATCGCCTGTCGCGGATCCAGGGCGTCGGCCAGGTGCAGTTGTGGGGTTCGGGCGACTACGCGATGCGCGTGTGGCTCGATCCGCAGAAGGTCGCGCAGCGCGGGCTGTCCGCCGAGGACGTCGTGCAGGCGATCCGCGAGCAGAACGTGCAGGTCGCGGCCGGCGTGATCGGCGCGTCGCCGTCGCTGCCCGGCACGCCGCTGCAGTTGTCGGTGAACGCGCGCGGCCGTCTGCAGACGGAAGACGAGTTCGGCGACATCGTCGTGAAGACGACGCCGGACGGCGGCGTCACGCGCCTGCGCGACATCGCGCGAATCGAACTCGATGCGTCCGAATACGGGCTGCGCTCGCTGCTCGACAACAAGCCGGCAGTCGCGATGGCGATCAACCAGTCGCCGGGCGCGAACTCGCTGCAGATCTCGGACGAAGTGCGCAAGACGATGGCCGAGCTGAAGCAGGACATGCCGGCGGGCGTCGACTACAAGATCGTCTATGACCCGACGCAGTTCGTGCGTTCGTCGATCAAGGCCGTCGTGCACACGCTGCTCGAAGCGATCGCGCTGGTCGTGATCGTCGTGATCGTGTTCCTGCAGACCTGGCGCGCGTCGCTGATTCCGCTGATCGCGGTGCCGGTGTCGATCATCGGCACGTTCTCGCTGCTGCTCGCGTTCGGGTATTCGATCAACGCGTTGTCGCTGTTCGGGATGGTGCTCGCGATCGGGATCGTGGTCGACGATGCGATCGTCGTCGTCGAGAACGTCGAGCGCAACATCGAGAGCGGGATGAACGCGCGGCAGGCGACCTACAAGGCGATGCAGGAAGTGAGCGGGCCGATCATCGCGATCGCGCTGACGCTCGTCGCCGTGTTCGTGCCGCTCGCGTTCATGTCGGGCCTGACCGGCCAGTTCTACAAGCAGTTCGCGATGACGATCGCGATCTCGACGGTGATCTCGGCGTTCAACTCGCTGACGCTGTCGCCGGCGCTGTCCGCGATCCTGCTGAAGGGCCATGGCGACAAGGAAGACTGGCTCACGCGCGTGATGAACCGCGTGCTCGGCGGCTTCTTCCGCGGCTTCAACAAGGTGTTCCATCGCGGCGCGGAGAACTACGGCCGCGGCGTGCGCGGCGTGCTGTCGCGCAAGACGCTGATGCTGGGCGTGTACCTCGTGCTGGTGGGCGCGACCGTGCTGGTGTCGAAGGTCGTGCCGGGCGGCTTCGTGCCCGCGCAGGACAAGGAATACCTGATCGCGTTCGCGCAACTGCCGAACGGTGCATCGCTCGACCGCACCGAGAAGGTGATCCGCGACATGGGCTCGATCGCGCTGAAGCAGCCGGGCGTCGAGAGCGCGGTGGCGTTCCCGGGGCTGTCGGTGAACGGCTTCACGAACAGCTCGAGCGCGGGCATCGTGTTCGTCACGCTGAAGCCGTTCTCCGAACGGCACGGCAAGGCGCTGTCGGCCGGTGCGATCGCCGGCGCGCTGAACCAGCAGTACGGCGCGATCAAGGATTCGTTCGTCGCGGTGTTCCCGCCGCCGCCGGTGCTCGGCCTCGGTACGCTCGGCGGTTTCAAGATGCAGATCGAGGATCGCGGCGCGGTCGGTTATGCGCGGCTCGCGGATGCGACCAACGACTTCATCAAGCGCGCGCAGCAGGCGCCGGAGCTCGGGCCCCTGTTTACGAGCTACCAGATCAACGTGCCGCAGCTCAACGTCGATCTCGACCGCGTGAAGGCGAAGCAGCTCGGCGTGCCGGTCACCGACGTGTTCAACACGATGCAGGTGTATCTCGGCTCGCTGTACGTGAACGACTTCAACCGCTTCGGGCGTGTGTACCAGGTGCGCGTGCAGGCCGATGCGCCATTCCGCCAGCGCGCGGACGACATCCTGCAGTTGAAGACGCGCAACGACAAGGGCGAGATGGTGCCGCTGTCGTCGCTCGTCACGGTGACGCCGACGTTCGGCCCTGAAATGGTGGTGCGCTACAACGGCTACACCGCGGCCGACATCAACGGCGGCCCGGCGCCGGGCTTCTCGTCGGGGCAGGCGCAGGCCGCGGTCGAACGGATCGCGCACGAGACGCTGCCGCGCGGCGTGCGGTTCGAGTGGACCGACCTCACGTACCAGCAGATCCTCGCGGGCGATTCAGCGATGTATGTGTTCCCGATCAGCGTGCTGCTCGTGTTCCTGGTGCTCGCCGCGTTGTATGAAAGCCTGACGCTGCCGCTCGCGGTGATCCTGATCGTGCCGATGAGCATTCTGTCGGCGCTGACGGGCGTGTGGCTCACGCAGGGCGACAACAACATCTTCACGCAGATCGGCTTGATGGTGCTGGTGGGGCTGTCGGCGAAGAACGCGATCCTGATCGTCGAATTCGCGCGCGAACTCGAACACGACGGCCGAACGCCGCTCGAGGCCGCGATCGAGGCGAGCCGGCTGCGGCTGCGCCCGATCCTGATGACGTCGATCGCGTTCATCATGGGCGTCGTGCCGCTCGTCACGTCGACCGGTGCGGGTTCGGAAATGCGCCATGCGATGGGTATCGCAGTGTTCTTCGGGATGCTCGGCGTGACGCTGTTCGGGCTGATGCTGACGCCGGTGTTCTACGTCGTGCTGCGTACGCTCGCGGGCGGCAAGATCCACGTCGCGGGCAAGGACTCGGCCGGTTACGGCGTGACGGCCCCGGGCGTACCGGCTCCGGGCGTGCCGGCTTCGGATGCTTGAGGATAAGAAGATGGACAACATGCACAACACGAATGGCCTGATGCGCTTCGCGAAGGTGGCGGCCGCGAGCACCCTGCTCGCGACGCTGCTCGCCGCGTGCGCGGTGGGCCCCGACTACAAGCGCCCGGATGCGCCGACGCCCGCCGCGTTCAAGGAAGCGCCGACGCTCGCCGCGGGCGAACAGGCCGGCACGTGGAAGACGGCCGAGCCGTCGGACGGCGCGCACCGCGGCGAATGGTGGACGGTGTTCGGCGACCCGGTGCTCGATTCGCTCGAGACGCAGGCGCTCGCCGCGAACCAGAACCTGAAGGCCGCGGCCGCTCGTGTCGAGGAAGCGCGCGCGGCGACGCGTTCGGCACGCTCGCAATGGTTCCCGCAGGTCGGCGCCGGCTTCGGGCCGACGCGCGAAGGGCTGTCGTCGGCGTCGCAGCTCCAGCCGCAAGGCACGGGCCCGACCAACGCGACGCTGTGGCGCGCGCAGGGCACGGTGTCCTACGAGGCCGACCTGTTCGGCCGCGTCGGCCGCAACGTCGAGGCGTCGCGCGCCGACCAGGCGCAGAGCGAAGCGCTGTTCCGTTCGGTGCAGCTCGCGCTGCAGGCGGACGTCGCGCAGAACTACTTCGAACTGCGCCAGCTCGACTCGGACCAGGACCTGTACCGCCGCACGGTGGAGTTGCGCGATCAGGCGCTGAAGCTCGTGCAGCGCCGCTTCAACGAAGGCGACATCAGCGAGCTCGACGTGTCGCGCGCGAAGAACGAGCTGGCCAGCGCACAGGCCGATGCGGTCGGCGTCGCGCGCCGGCGCGCGGCTTCCGAGCATGCGCTTGCGATCCTGCTCGGCAAGGCGCCCGCGGATTTCGCGTTCAAGGAAACGCCGATCGTGCCGGTCGGCGTGAAGATTCCGGCGGGCCTGCCGTCCGCGCTGCTCGAACGCCGTCCGGACGTGTCGGCGGCCGAGCGCGCGATGGCGGCAGCGAACGCGCGGATCGGCCTCGCGAAGTCGGCGTACTTCCCGAAGCTCGACATCACGGGGGCGTTCGGCTATGAGGCGTCGACGCTCGGCAACCTGTTCCTGTGGTCGAGCCGCACGTTCCTGCTCGGGCCGTTCGCCGGCACCGCGCTGACGCTGCCGCTGTTCGACGGCGGGCGCCGTGCGGCCGGCGTGCAGCAGGCGCGCGCGCAATACGACGAGCAGGTCGCGAACTACCGGCAGCAGGTGCTCGTCGCGTTCCGCGAAGTGGAGGACAATCTCGCCGATCTGCGCCTGCTCGACGACCAGATCCGCGCGCAAGATGCGGCCGTCAATGCGTCGCGCCGCGCGGCGACGCTGTCGCGCACGCAGTATCAGGAGGGCCAGGTCGCGTATCTCGACGTGATCGACAGCGAGCGCTCGGTGCTGCAGTCGCAGTTGCAGTCGAACCAGTTGACCGGCGCGCAGGCCGTGTCGACCGTGAACCTGATCCGTGCGTTGGGCGGCGGGTGGGGTAATGCGCCGACGGCGGTCGGCGATGCGGCGTCGGGCAAGCAGGAAGTTGCCGTGCGTTGAGGTATAGGCTTGCGACGGGCCACCGTAGCAAGTGGTCGATCGAAGAACCCCGATCCGTGACGACGCGGATCGGTTTTTTTTATTGGGCTTTTATCGGCCGTCTGCTATGCCTGCTGCTCCGGATACACGTCCGTGCGTTCCGCGATCACCACCGCGTACCGGCCGAGCGCATCGGCGATGCGTAGTAACTGCAACTAACGGTCAATCGATCATGTGTAGACCGACGGTGCGGCGGCGATCGCCACCGCACCGGTTACGTGGTTTCGCCGGCAGCCCGCAGCGCCCGCACGAGTTCGCTCGCCGCCTTGCCGAGCCCCGTATGTTTCGGCCGCCGCAAGTACACTGGTAATAGCAGCCCGTTGCGGATGTTCGCGAACACGAGCGGCGCGAGTTCGCCGTCGGCGACGTATCGGCCGATCATCGATGCGGGCAGGTTCGCCCAGCCGTGACCGGCTGTTACGAGCGCGATCGCCGTGGCCATGTCGGTCACCTTCCACGTGCGGTTGCCGATGACGGGCCGCACGTCGGTCAGCGGCCGCCCCGGATCGACGATCACGATCTGCCGGAAACCCGACAGCCGCTCGATCGCTTCAGGATGCGCTGCTTCGGCGATCAGCGGATGGCTCGGCGCGGCGACTGCAATGAGCGTTTCCGTCCACAGCGCGTGGATCTGTTCCTGCGGATGCAGGTCGAGTCCGCCGTATGCGATGCACAGATCGACGGCGCCACGATGCAGCGCGTCGACGATCGCGTCCTGCGGCGCCGTGACGACGCTGATCGCGAGCGCCGGATATTTCGCGGCGACGGCCGTCAGCGCGCGGGCGACGGGGGCGCCGTCGAGTTCCGCCGCGAGCCCGAGCCGCAGCGTGTCCTCGACGCCTTCCGACAGGTGCTGCGCATGCGCGCGCAGCGCGTGCAGCCGTTCGGCGATCGACCGCGCGTCGGGCAACAGCGCGGCCATTGCAGCGGTCGGCGTCGGTTCCCGCGTGCCGCGGTCGAACAGCACGAGGTCGAGTTCGGCCTCGAGATTCGCGATCGCCATGCTGACCGCCGACGGCGTGCGGCCGAGTGCGCGCGCGGCTGCTGAAAACGAGCCTTTGTCGATGACGGTCAGCAGCATGTCGATGTGGTCGCTGGTCAGCACGCGATACCTCCTGTCAGAAAAATTGAAAGGACCTGACTTTTGCGCACAGGGTACGTGCTGCTAGTCTCGCCACCTTGTTCGATTCGAAGGGGATGTTCATGCAAGGCTGGAAGCGACGCATAGTCTACGTCGTGATGTTCGAGGTGCTCGGCATCCTGATCGCGTCGACGGTGCTCGGCATGCTGAGCGGCGCGAGCGTCGAAACGAGCGGCCTGCTGGGCGTGATGATCTCGACGACGGGCGTCACCGTCAATTTCCTGTACAACCTCGCGTTCGAGGCGTGGGAGCGGCGGCGCGCGGCGACGACGCGCACCGTGGGGCGGCGCGTGCTGCACGCGGTCGGTTTCCAGGTCGCGCTCGTGACGTTCCTGATCCCGCTGATCGCGTGGTGGCTCGACGTGTCGCTGGTGCAGGCGTTCCTGTTCGACGCGGTGCTGATCGTGTTCTTCCCGATCTTCACGTTCGTGTACAACTGGTCGTTCGACAGCGTGTTCGGGCTGCCGGATGCGGTGACGCGGAAGGCGGAGCCGGTGGCGTAACCGGGCGCCCTCGATGCGGACGGGCGCCCGCATCGTCCGGGGAATGGAGCGGTGAAGATCGGGCGGAACGAACGCCGCCCGGGAAATTACGCGGCGACGAACTCGTGCACGTAACGGTTGAACACCGCCGGGCTCGCCGCATTCATCCCGTGCGACGCGCCGGCGACGGTCTGCCGTTGCGCATCGCCGATCCACTGCGACAGCGTGTCGACGTTGTTGCGGAACATCTTCGGGCTGCGCTGGCCGTCGATCAGCAGCGTGCGGCATGCGATATCGCCGGCCGTGTGCTGCGAATACGCGGGCAGCGGGTCGCGCAACTGCTTCGGCAGCGTGCTCGCGTTGTCGATCGCCATCGTGCGGAAGCGCGACGTGCTCTTTTTCCATGCGCCGGGCAGGCTCACCGAATCGACGAACATCTCGAGACCGGATTCGACGTCGCCTTGGCCGATCAGGCTCACGGCCTTCGTGCGCAGCGCGATCGCGGCGGCCGGCAGCGCGGCTTCGCGCACGCCCTGCTGTTGCAGCGGGCCGCCCGGATCGGCGAGCGTCAGCGTGTCGACGAGGTGCGGATGCTGGCGCGCGACGTTGAACGCGACGCTGCCGCCACGCGAATGGCCGACCAGGTGCACGGGGCCGAGATCGAGTGCGTCGATGAATTCGGCGAGCTCGTCGACGTGGTTCTGCCAGCTGAACTCGTCCTGGATGCCCGCTTCGACGGCCGGCCAGTAATGGCTGAGGCTCGGCGCGATGCAGCGGTAGTGGGCCGACAGCGACGCAAGCTGCGGATCCCAGTAGCGGTAGTCGCACAGCGAGCCGTGCACGAACACCATCGGCGCGCCGCTGCCCCGCTCGACATACGGCAGGCTGATGCCTGACGAAAGCGTCGCAAATTGCAGGTCGGGGTTCGCGAGCACGGACGGCTCGATTCGCATGTTCATGACTGAAAGACTCAAAGGTGCGTCAACACGACGCAACTATGCATCACGGCGACCTGCAAGGAAAACGCATAATTTTCATCGTGACGATCAATTTTATTGATGGCTGCGCCGCAAACCCCTGTCGGAGCGTGGCCATATGTCGAAGCCTTCAATCATCTGACGATTGATTTCGGCGGAGAAAGGGCGTGCGGCGGCCTGCGCACACGCGCAAACGCACCGGAAAGAGAGGGAGGCAGGGCGCTACGCGTCAGCGCACAGTCAACGCGGGCGCGGCCCGAAGCTCGACGGGGAGGTCGTTGTCGGCCGCGAACTGCATCGCGAAGTCGAACGCGTCGGCGCACACGTCGCGCAATTCGTCCGACACGAACAGGCATTTGACGCCGCCGTCGACGACCGGCATCGCGAGCCGCGACAGCGCGCACGGATAGCCGGGCCGCCGTTCGCCGACGAACAGCGTGATGACGCCCGCGAGGCGCTCGGGCCAGTCGCTCGGGCGGAAGGTCTTCCGCGCGCGCGTGACGCCGCGGATCAGGTGGCCGTGGGTTTGGCCGATGAGGCGGCCGTGTTCGGTGACTTCGATGCGATCCATGCCGTGGTGCGTGTCCTTGTCCGCGTCATTCGCCGCCGTCGGCCGCCGCGTCGCCGCGCGCGGGAATCCGCAGGTTGCGCAGCTTGTGATAGAGCGTCTTCTTCGGCATGCCGAGCGCGACGCTTGCGTCCGCGACGTTGCCGTGGTGACGCTGCAGCATGTCCTCGATCAGCATCCGTTCGAAATACGCGAGCTGTTCCGCGAGCGTGCCGCCCACGGCGGGCGCGTCGCCCGACGACAGCAGGCTGTCGCCGGTCAGCCCGAGCACGAAGCGGTCGGCCACGTTCTGCAGCTCGCGCACGTTGCCGGGCCACGCGTGCGTCATCAGTTCGGATACCTGCGCAGCCGTGACGACCGGCGCCGGCTGCCCGAAGCGCCGCGCGGCCGCGAGCACGAAATGCTCGAACAGCAGCGGCACGTCCTCGCGCCGCTCGCGCAGCGGCGGCAGCTCGATCTGCGCGACGTTGAGGCGATACAGAAGATCCGCGCGAAAACGCCCGTCGGCCGCGAGTTCGGCGAGATCGGCCTTCGACGCGGCAACCACGCGGCAGTCGACCGGAATCAGCTCGTTCGCGCCGAGCCGCTCGACCACGCGCTCCTGCAGCACGCGCAGTATCTTGATCTGCAGCGAAATCGGCATCGTCTCGATCTCGTCGAGGAACAGCGTGCCGCCGTGAGCCCATTCGATCTTGCCGATGCGCTTCTTGATCGCGCCGGTGAACGCGCCGGCTTCGTGGCCGAACAGTTCGCTCTCGAAGATCTGCTCGGGCAGGCCGCCGCAGTTCAGCGCGACGAAATGCGCGTCGCGCCGGCCGCCGAAGTCGTGCAGGCTGCGCGCGATCAGTTCCTTGCCGGTGCCGGTTTCGCCGGTGATCAGTACCGACACCGACGTATCGGCGAGGCGCAGGATTTTCTTGCGCACGTCGGCCATCGCGGGCGACTTGCCGAGCACGTACGCCTCGATGCCCTGCCAGTTGTCGAGCGCCGCGCGCAGCCCCTGCACCTCGAGCGTCAGGCGGCGCTTCTCGACCGCGCGCGCGACGCGGCCGGCGATCACGTCCGACGAGAACGGTTTCTCGATGAAGTCGTACGCACCGACCTGCATCGCGCCGACGGCCGTCGAGATATCCGCGTGGCCGCTGATCAGCACGACCGGGATCTGCGCATCGACGGCCATCACGCGATCGAGCAGCTGCAGCCCGTCGATGCCCGGCATCCGCACGTCGGACACGATCACCACCGGTGCGCCGGGTGCGACGTGCGCGAGCGCGTCGGCGGCCGACGCGAACGCGTCGACCGGGAACCCGGCGAGCGCGACGGCCTGCTCGACGCCGATCCGGACGTTTTCATCGTCCTCGACGACCAGCACCCGAATCTCATCTTCCATGCTCTGTCCTTTGCAGCGTCGCCGCCGCGAATTCGATACTGAACTGCGCGCCGCCTTCGTCGCGGTTCGTCGCGGCGATCTTCGCGCCGAACGCCTCGACGATGCGCGACGTGATCGCGAGGCCGAGCCCGAGGCCCTGGCCGCGCGGCTTGGTCGTGACGAACGGCTCGAACAGGTGCGGCAGCACGTCGGGCGCGATGCCGGCGCCGCTGTCGGCGATCGTGAAGCGCACGCGGCCGGCTTCGTCCGGCTCGGCCGCCTCGATGACGATGCGGCGCACGGGCGCGTCGTGCACCGCGTCGAGCGCGTTGCCGAGCAGGTTCACGATCACCTGCTGCAACTGGCTCGATTCAGCGGACACCGCCGTGCCGGGCGCGATGTTCACGTCGAGCCGCACGCCTTCGTCGCGGATTCGCGCGTCGTAGATGAGCCGCGCATGCGCGACGGCCTCGTTCAGCGACACCGCGACGCGCTCGACGTCGGGCTTGCGCGCGAAGGTTTTCAGCTCGCCGGTGAGCACGGCCATGCTGTCGACGAGCTTGCCGATCCGTTCGAGATTGGCATCCGCCTGCGCCGGCTGGCCGCGCGCGAAGAACGTGCGCGCGTTGTCGCACAGCGTGCGGATCGCGACGAGCGGCTGGTTCAGCTCGTGCGTGAGGCCGGCGGCCATCTGCCCGAGCACCGCGAGCTTGCCCGCGTGCACGACTTCCTGCTGCGAATCGCGCAGCCGCTGCTCGGTGCGCTCGCGCTCGTCGATCTCGCGCTGCATCCGCTCGTTCGCGGCCGTCAGCGCGGCCGTGCGCTGCGCGACGGTCAGTTCGAGCCGGTCGTTCGCGCGGCGCAGCGCATCCTGTGCGCTCAGCCGCGCGACGATTGCCCGGCGGCGCTGGATCGCGTAGCCGGCCAGCAGCGCGGCGATCAGGAACGCGCCCGTGACGAACACGAACGCCGTCTGCTGCTGGCGCCGCGCGCCCGCGACGTCGAGCAGCACCATCAGCGAATCGCCGGCCTGCGGCGCGGGCCGCGACATCACCAGATAGCGCGTGCTGCGACCGGCGCGGCGCGGATCGGGGAACGCGCCGAGCCACGCGGCCGCGCTGCGGTCGCCGATGTGGCGGTACGGCAGCGCGTCGACGGTACGGCCCGCGTATTGGCGCGAGGCCTGGATGTCGTGCTGCTGCTGCGCGGTGATCGGGCGCAGCGCGGTGAATTTCCATGCGGGTTCGGTCGAAATCACGACCACGCCGTTGCTGTCGACGACCATCGCGGCGACACCCGGCGCGCGCCATGCCGATTCGAGCGAATCGACGCTGATCTTCACGGCGGCCACGCCGATCGGCACGCCGTCGTCGCGCACCGCGCTGGCGAAGTAGACGCCCGGCACGCCCGTGTTGGTGCCGATGCCGAAGAAGCGGCCGCTGCCGCGCGCGAGCGCGTCCTTGAAGTACGGCCGGTACGACACGTTGGTGCCGACGAAGCTGATCGTCTCGTTCCAGTTGCTGGCGGCGATCACTTCGCCCTGCAGGTCGATCACGTCGACCGCGCCGCTGCCCGCGTCGCGGTTCACGGCTTCGAGGTACGTGTTCACCTTGTGCACGAGGTCGGGCGCGTCGTGCGGCGCGGCCTTCAGCATCGCGCGCACGCCGTCCTGCCGCGCGACCAGGCCGGGCAGGATCTCGAAGCGGCCGAGCTCGCTCTTCAGGCTCGACGCATACAGGTCGAGCCGGTGCGCGCCGGTTTCCTCGAGCGCGTCGATCGCGCGTTCCCATGCGAAATCGACGGCCGCGGCGGCCACGCCGACATACAGCACGGCGGTCAACGCCCAACCCCACCACGGGATTCCCTTGAAGCTTTTCTGCACGTTCGCCCTCATCGAAACCCGCAACCGGCTGCCCGCAACTGGCCGTCCGCAACCGGTCGTCCGGAACGACGCGCGCCGCGCGCCGGCAAGGCCGGCGGCGGCGCGTGCGAAGCAGCCGGCGCGACGAGGCGCGCGGCGGCGCGTCACCCGAAGTGCGCGACCAGGATCAGCGTCACCGTGACGACGATCGCGCCGCCGATGCGCGTCGCGATCTGCGCGAACGGCATCAGCTGCATCCGGTTCGCGGCGGTCAGGATCGCGACGTCGCCGGTGCCGCCTTGCCCGCTATGGCACGCGTTCACGATTGCGGTGTCGATAGGGTACATCTTCATCAGGCGGCCGACCACGAAACCGGTGCCCATCAGCGTCGCGACGGTCGACACGATCGTCACGACGTTGACGATCGTGAACGCGGCGGTCAGCTTGTCCCACGGCGTCATCGCGACGCCGATCGCGAACAGCAGCGGATACGTGACGGCGGTCGAAAAGAACTTGTAGACGACGAACGCGCCTTCCTGCAGCGGCGGCGACACCGCGCGCGCGAGCTTCACGAGCACCGCGAGGAACAGCATCGCGACCGGCGCGGGCAGGCCGAACAGCTTGTGCGCCATCAGGCCGACGAGGTACAGCGTGATCGCCGTGATGCCGGCGCCCGCGATGTGCGTGACGTCGACGTGGCCGCGGATTTCTTCGTTTTCCGGCGTCATGTCGCCGGTTTCGCCGACCTGCAGGCGGCCGTTGCCCGTCAGGTGCGGCAGGCGCTTGCCGAGCATGTCGAGCGCGCCCGACAGGATGATCGCGGTCAGGCTGCCGAGCATCACCGACGGCAGCACCATCGCGAACATCTCGCCTTGCGGCAGGTGCATCAGTTCCGAATAGCCGATCGACAGCGGAATCGCGCCTTCGCCGACGCCGCCGGCCATGATCGGCACGACGATGTACAGCAGCGTGTGGCGCGCGCCGAGGCCGAGCGCGGTGCCCACCGCCGTGCCGACGATCGCCGCGGCGACCGAGCCGACGGCGAGCGGGATGAAGATCTTCAAGAAGCCCTGGATCAGCACGCGGCGGTCCATGCTCAGGATGCTGCCGACGATGATCGACGCAATGAACAGGTACAGGAAGTTGGTCGACTTCGTGAATTCGACCGTCAGGTTCAGCACCGGCTTCGGCAGCACGTGGTAGTACGTGAGCGCCGACGGCACGAAGGTCGCGAAAATCGCGGCCGCGCCGATGTTGCGCAGCAGCGGCAGGCGCTTGCCGAGTTCGGCGCACGTGAAGCCGAAGAACGCGAGCACGGCGATCGCCATCGAGATTTCGCCGGGCACCTTGCCCGTCACCGCGAAGCCGACGATCAACCCGAACAGGATCACGTAGACCGGCAGCGGGATGATGCCGATGCGGATTTCCATCAGCTTCCACCAGCCTTCCGGCCAGAAGCGTGCGCGCGTGGCGGGGCCGGCTTCGGCAATCGGCTCGGGATGGGACGGGGTATGGATAGAGGTCTGCAAGACGTGTCTCCTGATGTTGGAATGCCTGCTTTGCTTCGCGGCATCGTGTGCCGACTATTACGCAACCTCCGTGCCAAGGCGCCGGCCTTTCGGATTGTTTGCAGATCTTTGATTCATAAGGGATTTATATCGTCTGCGGAAAGGGTGGCGTGAAGGCCGTTCCGAGATTTCGGAATTCGCGCGGCGGGCAGGCCGAGATTTCGGCCGGATGGCCGGCCGGGCACCCGGCCGCGCCCCCGGCCGCCCCGCTCGCCCGCCATATCGCCGCGCGCGATTTTCTTCGCACAATCGCTTCGTAGACCGCCCCATCGCCGCTCTCTATCATCGGCTGATCCTTTTCCGATGCGACGACGACTGTCCGGAGAACGCCCGCGCGTTCGCCGCGGCGTCGCTCATCCGTCGATACCGTCTTTGGACAGGAGAGTGGTTTCCATGCTGCATGCCGTTTTTTCCGCCCGCTTTTCCTCCGGCCGCTTCGCGCGGCCGGCCCGCCTGCTGGCGGCCGTGCTGCTCGCCGGGTTGTTCGGCGTCGGGCTGCCGAACGGCGCACGCGCCGACACCGCGCCGCTGAAGGTCGGCATCTCGACCAGCCCGCAGATCGAAGCGCTGAAGATCGCCGCGAAGGAGGCGAAGGCGCAGGGGCTCGACGTGAAGATCGTCGAGTTCACCGACTGGAATACGCCGAACGCGGCGCTCGCGAACAAGGACATCGACGTCAACTACTTCCAGCACATCCCGTTTCTCGAGAACGCGAACAAACAGGGCGGCTACAACTTCGTGTCGATCGCGCCCGGCACGATCATGAAGATCGGCCTCTATTCGAAGAAGGTGAAAAGCTTTGCCGAGCTGAAGGACGGCGCGCGCGTCGCGATCGCGAACGATCCGGTGAACGGCGGGCGCGGGCTGTTGCTGCTGCAGCGCGCGGGGCTGATCACGCTGAAGCCGGGCGCCGACTACCGCGCGACGACGCACGACATCGTGTCCAACCCGAAGCACCTGAAGATCATTCCGCTCGAAGCATCGCAGCTCGCGCGTTCGCTCGACGACGTGGATCTCGCGCAGGGCTATCCGAGCTTCATCAAGCTTGCCGGCACGACCGACCCGAACAGCGCGCTGCTGTTCGACGGCACCGAGAACAAGATCTTCGCGATCCAGTGGGTCGTGCGGCCCGACAGCGTGAACGACCCGCGCATCCGCAAGTTCATCGCGATCTACCAGCACTCGCCGGCCGTGCGCCGTGCGCTCGACAACGCGTTCGGCTCGCTGTACGCGATCGCGTGGTGACGGAGGCTGACATGACGACGGCGAACCGGAAGAAGATCCTGCTCAACGCATTCAACATGAACTGCGTCGGGCACATCAATCACGGGTTGTGGACGCATCCGCGCGACCGCTCCGCGCACTACACCGATCTCGACTACTGGGCCGATCTCGCGAAGACGCTCGAACGCGGCAAGTTCGACGGGATCTTTCTCGCGGACATCGTCGGCGTGTACGACGTGTTCGGCGGCGGCCCCGACGCCGCGCTGCGCGAATCGGTGCAGGTGCCCGTCAACGATCCGCTGCTGCTCGTGCCCGCGATGGCGCAGGTCACGCGGCATCTCGGCTTCGGCGTGACCGCGAACCTGACCTACGAGCCGCCTTACCTGTTCGCGCGCCGCATGTCGACGCTCGACCACCTGACGAAGGGGCGCGTCGGCTGGAACATCGTCACGGGTTATCTCGACAGCGCCGCGCGCGGGATGGGCCTCGCGCAGCAGATCGGCCACGACGACCGCTACGAGCGCGCGGACGACTACATGGACGTCGTCTACAAGCTGTGGGAACAGAGCTGGGACGACGACGCGGTGATCCGCGATGCACAGGCACGCGTGTTCGCGCAGCCGGGCAAGGTGCGGCGCGTGAAGCACGACGGGCCGTTCTATTCGGTCGACGCGATCCACCTGAGCGAGCCGTCGCTGCAGCGCACGCCGGTGCTGTACCAGGCCGGTTCGTCCGCGCGCGGCGTCGAGTTCGCGGGCCGGCACGCGGAATGCGTGTTCGTGAACGGGCAGAGCAAGGCCGCCGCGCGAGCGGCGGCGCTCGACATCCGCGCGGCCGCCGCGCGGCAGGGGCGCGACCCGGCGTCGATCCGGATCTTCGCGGGCGTGAGCGTCGTGACGGCCGAGACCGAGCGGCTCGCGCGCGAGAAATTCGACGAATACCGGCGCTACGCGAGCCCCGAAGCCGGCCTCGCGCATTTCGCGAGCTCGACCGGCATCGACTTCGCGAAGTACGGCCTCGACGAACCGATCTCGTACGTGAAGACCGATTCGATCCAGTCGGCCGTCGACGCGATCTCGCGCAAGAGCACGACCGGCACGTGGACCGTGCGCCGGATGCTCGAACAGATGTCGCTCGGCGGACGTTATGCGCCGATCGTCGGTTCGCCGTCGCAGGTCGCGGACGAGCTGCAGTCCTGGATCGACGAGACCGGCATCGACGGCTTCAACCTGACGCGCACCGTGATGCCCGAGTCGTTCGAGGATTTCGTCGACTGGGTCGTGCCCGAGCTGCAGAACCGCGGCGTCTACAAGGAAGACTACGATCCCGCGCCGACGCTGCGCGAGAAGCTGTTCGGCGCGGGCGCACGCCTGCCTGCATGGCACACCGGCGCGCAGCATCGGCCGGCCGCCGCGCCCGAACCCGCGCATCCCGCGCACGCCTGAACGTGACGGAGCGAAGCGATGACGCAATTGTTCGATACGCTGGGTTTCGTCGACGCATCGGCCGCGCGCGCAGGCGCCGCAGCAACGGTGCATGAGACAACGGCCGCGGCGGCCGATGGTGCGGCCGTGTCGCTGGAGCAGGTCGGCAAGGTGTTCGCGACGCCGCGCGGCCAGGCCGCCGCGCTGCGCGACGTGACGCTCGACGTGCGGCGCGGCGAGGTGTTCGGGATCATCGGCCGCAGCGGCGCCGGGAAGTCGACGCTGCTGCGGCTCCTGAACGGCCTCGAACGGCCGAGCTCGGGCCGCGTGCGCGTGCAGGGCGTCGACGTCGGCGCGCTCGACGAGGACGGGCTCGTCGCATTGCGCCGCCGCACCGGCATGGTGTTCCAGCATTTCAACCTGCTGTCCGCGAAGACGGTATTCGAGAACGTCGCGCTGCCGCTGAAGATCGCCGGCGTGCCGAAGGCCGAGCGCGTGCGCAAGGTCGACGCGCTGCTCGAACTCGTCGGGCTGACCGCGAAGCGCGACGCGTATCCGGCGAGCCTGTCGGGCGGACAGAAGCAGCGCGTCGGAATCGCGCGCGCGCTCGTACACGATCCCGAGGTGCTGTTGTGCGACGAGGCGACGTCGGCGCTCGACCCCGAGACGACGCAGTCGATCCTCGCGCTGCTCGCCGACATCAACCGCCGCCTCGGGTTGACGATCGTGCTGATCACGCACGAGATGGAGGTGATCCGCGCGGTGTGCGACACGGTCGCGGTGATCGAACAGGGCGAAGTCGTCGAAACGGGCCCGGTGTGGCGCGTGTTCGGCGATCCACACCACGGCGCGACGCGCGCGCTGCTCAGCACGCTGGTGCACGACCTGCCGGCCGAACTGGCCGCGCGCGTGCAGCCGTTGCCCGAGCAGGCCGCGTTGCCGGACGGCGCGCAGGTCGTGCTCGACGTTCGTTATACGGGCGAGAGCGGCGGCGAGCCGGACGTCGGCGCGCTCGCGGCGGCGCTCGGCGGCTCGGTGCGTTTCCTGCACGGCGGGATCGAGCGCATCCAGGGGCATGCGCAGGGGCGGCTCGTGATCGCGGCCGCGCCGCGGGCGGATGACGCCGGCCTGCCGTCGGCACGCGGCGGCGCGGTTGCCGCGCTGCTCGAACGCGCGCGCCGCCATGCGAATCACGCGGAGGTGCTCGGCTATGTTTGAGCTCTGGTGGCCCGAACTGCTCGACGCGATCCGCGACACGCTGTCGATGGTCGCCGCGTCGGCCGCGATCGCGGCGCTGATCGGCATCCCGCTTGCGGTGATCCTCGTGACGACCGCGCCCGGCGGCATCTATGCGCGGCGCGGCGTGAACGCGGTGCTCGGCGCGCTCGTCAACGTGTTCCGCTCGACGCCGTTCATCATCCTGCTCGTCGCGCTGCTGCCGTTCACGCGCGTGCTGATCGGCACGACGATCGGCGTATGGGCGGCCGTCGTGCCGCTGTCGATCGCCGCGATCCCGTTCTTCGCGCGGATCGCCGAAGTGAGCCTGCGCGAGGTCGATCGCGGGCTGATCGAAGCCGCGCTCGCGATGGGCGCGAAGCGCCGCCACATCGTGTGGCACGTGCTGCTGCCCGAGGCGCTGCCCGGCATGCTCGGCGGCTTCACGATCACCGTCGTCGCGCTGATCGGCTCGACCGCGATGGCGGGCGCCGTCGGTGCGGGCGGGCTCGGCGATCTCGCGATCCGCTACGGCTACCAGCGTTTCGACACCACCGTCATGGCGACCGTGATCGTGATCCTGATCGCGCTCGTCTCGGCCGTGCAAATCACGGGCGACCGCCTGGTCCGACGTGTGACCCGGCGCACCTGAGCGACGCCACAAGCGTCCGCTCGTTTCATTCATGATCCTGAGAGAACAATACCTATGACCTTGCCCATCGGCGCGCCGCGCGAATGGAACGGAGAATTCGAGGAAGCGCTGTTTCTCGACGTGGCGCGACGCCATCGTCCCGGCTTCCCGGCCAAGCTGGCCACGCCGCCGCGCGAACCGCGCAACGCGGACGAACTGGCCGCCGTCGCCGACTACTACACGAAGATGGCGTCGCACGACCTGTTCATCGTGCAGGTCGTCGCGAAGGCGATCGACACGCTGTTCCGCGACGATCCGCATTTCCAGCTGATCCTGTCGCGCCAGCTCGGCGACGACGGCGCGCATGCGGTGATCGGCCGCGAGCGCGTGACTGAACTGACGGGGCGCGATCCGCTGCCGGAAGTCGACCGGCTCGTCGCCGCGCACTGGGCGCGCATCGGCGATATCGCGGTGCGCGACGTCGCGGGCTTTCTCGCGTTCGAATGGCATTACGAGCTGCACATCCTCGCGAAGCTGTGGATCCAGCGCAAGACCGGCCGCATCGGCGACGGCGCGATGCGCGAGCACGGCGAGAACCGGATCCGGCCGGACGAGGAGTGGCATCGCGTGCAGATCGTCCAGTGGTGGTTCGACAAGCTCGCCGCGCTGCCGGCGGCGGAGCGCGACGCACTGATCGATCGCGTGATCGCGGCCGACGAGGAAACGCAGGCGCGGCTCGACGGCTATCTGCACGACGAGTATGCGCATACCGCGCACGTGTTCGGCGCGGATATCGCCGACTACCGCGCGATCTACGACGACTGGCGGCGCGAGATCCTGTCGCGGTTGACCGGCAGGCGCGAACTCGGGAAACTCGTGCCGTTGTCGAACGCTGTCTCGACCCAGGAACAGGAAGCCGTCGCATGAACGATCCACGCGGCCCGGCGACGCTCGCCGCGGCAACGGATGTCTCGGCAATCGATCCGGCCGCACTTGCGCGCGCGATCGACGCACTGCGTGCAACCGCCGCCGCACGTGACCGTGCGGGCGGTCACGCGGCGCAGGAGAAACAGTGGCTCGCCGACGCGGGCCTGCTGACGCTCGCGGTGCCGCGCGAGTTCGGTGGGCAGGAAGCCGCGTGGCCCGCGATCTACGACGCGATCCGGCAGATCGCGCGCGTCGACAGTGCGCTTGCGCATCTCGTCGGGTTCCAGTGCCTGCAGGTGGTGAGCGTCGACGTGTGGGGCAGCGCCGCGCAGCGCGAACGTTATCTGCGCGGCACGGTCGAGCAGCGCTGGTGGTGGGGCAATGCGGTCAATCCGCTCGACACGCGGCTGGTGGCCACCGCGACGCCGGACGGCGGCTACCGGCTCGACGGCGTGAAGGGCTTCTGTTCGGGCACGCGCGGCTCGCAGCGGATGACGGTGTCCGCGCACGATCCGGAAACCGGCCGCACCGTGTTCGGCGTGGTGCCGACCGATCGCCCGGGTATCACGGTCAACGACGACTGGGACCCGATCGGCCAGCGCCAGACCGACAGCGGCAGCGTGCGCTTCGACGGCGTGACGCTCGCGCCGGACGAGGTGCTGCACCGTTCCGAGACGCCGCCGACGCCGCGCGCGACGCTGCGCACGCTCGTGTCGCAGCTCGTGCTGACGAACCTGTTCGTCGGGCTCGCGGAAGGCGCGCTGGTCGAGGCACGCGATTATGTGCTGAAGCATGGCCGGCCGTGGATTCACTCGGACGCCGCGCAGGCGAGCGACGATCCGTACACGCTGCAGCGCTTCGGCGACATGCGCGTGCGGGCCGTTGCCGCGGCGGCGCTGGCCGATCGCGCGGCCGGCGCGTTGCAGCACGCGTGGGCGCGGCACGATGCGCTGACGGCGGACGAGCGCGCCGAAGTGGCGCTCGCGGTATCGGACGCGAAGATCGTCGCGCAGCGCGCGGCGCTCGACAACGGCGAGGCGCTGTTCGACGCATGCGGCGCGCGTGCGACGGCTGCGTCGCTCGGCCTCGACCGCTTCTGGCGGAATGCGCGCACGCATACGCTGCACGATCCGCTCGACTATCGGCTGCGCGATGTCGGCCGGTTCGCGCTGACGGGAGAATTGCCGCCGGCGTCGTTGTATACGTGACATGACGGCGGGCCGCACGGGCCGCGCCGTCATGTCGTCGGCGCATGGGCGCCGATGGCCGGCCTGCGGGCGTCGGGAAACAGCTCCCGACGCGTTGCCGCTGCAGCTGGATTACCAGCGGTAGCCGACGCCGGCGCCCGCGCCGAACGAGCCATGGCCCGACACGGCCGTCGTCACCGAGCCTTTGACCAGCCATTTCGCCGTGGCGACGGAAAGGCCGACCGCCATTGCGCTTTGGCCGCCATACGTGCCGCCGCCGAGGGCGACCACCTTCTCGCCGGGCAGCACGGCTTGCGGCATGTTCGCCATCGCGATCGCGCTTGCCGTGCCGGCATTCGCGTCTTTGCGATACTTCGACATTTCTTCGCGAACCGAATTGATTGCGCCGTTCAACTGACGCACGTTGACGCCGTCCGTCGGCGCCGTGCCGTCGGCCATGTTGGTGAGCTGACGTTCGGCACCGGGCGAACCGATCGATACCGTGTTGTCCCGGTCGGCGACCGAGTTCGCTCCCAACGCGACCGAATTGCTGGCGGTCGCGCGGCTGTTCGTGCCGATCGCGGTAGAGTCCTTGCCGGAGACATTCGACCCTGCGCCGATCGCCGTTCCGTTCGGCGCGGTAACTTTCGAATTCGTGCCGATGGCGGTTCCGTTCGTCGCCGTGACGGTGGAATTGACGCCGATGCCCGTACCGTTATCGCCCGAGACATTGGAGCCGTCGCCGATCGCGGTCCCGTTCGGCACGCTGACCCGCGTATTTTTGCCGATTGCGGTGTCTGTATCGTCCGTCACCGTGCCGCTCGGGACGCTCGACGAAATTTTGCCGACGGTCGTCGTGAGCGTTGCCAGATCCGCCGTCAACGTGGAAACCTGGTTTGCGATCGAGAAGAGCTGCGAGCCGTTGACTGCATCCGTGCTGGTCGCGCTGATCGCGCCGGCCGCGACGTTCACGATCTGACGCTCGGCGCCCGCGCTGCCGACGCTGACCACACCCACGGGCGTGCCCGCGAAGCCACCGTAGCTGACGCCGTTGAGCGTCACGCTGTTGACGGTCGTGAAAGCGCGCGTAGACGCGTTCGAGCCCAGTGCGACGGAATTCGCATCGGCGGCGTTCGCGCCTTCGCCGATCGCGACCGCATTCACTGCGGATGCCGTCGCACGCGCAATGGCGATGCTCCCGACAGCAGAGGCCGAACTGTCGACGCCGAGCGCTACCGCATCGTTCGCGCCGGCGTTTGCCTGAAAGCCGAGCGACGTACCGCCGGCCGCAATGCTGCCCTTGCCCACGGCCGTGGAGAATGTCGTGGTGGCGCTGGCGCTTTGCCCGACCGCCGTCGACTGGTCGACGGCGAACGCGCCCTGGCCGAAGGCGGATGCCGTCGTGCCGTTCGCGATGGCTCCGTTGCCGACTGCCGTCGCCTGGGTTCCGACCGCGCTTGCGGCCGTGCCCATCGCCGTCGCCTGGTCGCCGGTTGCCACGGCATTTCCGCCGACGGCCGTTGCAAACGTACCGGTCGCGGCCGCCATGCGGCCGATCGCGACGGTTTCGCTATAGGCTCCGGTCGACGAGCCCGAATTCGCTACTGCCGCAGTGCCGATCGCCACGTTGTCGCAGCCCGTTGCAGCGGCCGGATACGTGCCGCTTCCCGAGATGGCGATGTTGCCGACACAGCCGGCCGACGTTTCGGTCGACGTCCCGTTCTGCACATAGTCGGCGCGCGCGGGTGCGGAAGCCGCGAATGCGACAACCGCTGCGCTCACGGCGATGGCCAGCGCTGCTTTCGACTTCGCCGGCGCGCGCAGTGCCGGATTCCCCAACCCTCGATGCATCTTGCTCATGTTTTTCCTAGGCTCGATATGAAAATTGTGTTGTGGCTTGCTTGTCGTTCTCACGATTTCCCGATCGCAGTGCATTCGCGATCTTTTTTGCCGAAGCCCTTGTTCGAATACAGTCCGATTGAAAAGATGTACTAAACAAATTTGACATTCGGCGGAGTGAGTCCAGGGGGAAATGGCACGGGTGCCGCTACATTTGACGTTTTCCGTAACGCGGACGCGTCCCGGATCTGCAGCATTGAGATGCGACGACGCATTTTGATCGGACTCGCCAGCGCCCATGTTTGCCATGGCGCCCGATCTCTATGCTTTGGGGAAAGTTCGTCGTCTTGATGGTTGCGCCGACCGCCGGCATACCGGTCCTGGGCGTGGAAGCGGGCGTTCGGGCGTCGGCTTCCGTCAATCTCCGCTGCGCGCTTGGTACTACGCCGCCACCGCGTCCGCCAGCTTTCGCATCGCGTTCACCGTTTCCGGATTCGCCGGAAAGAACGCCTCGATCGCGAGTTCCGACAGCGTCACGTCGACCGGCGTGCCGAACACTGTCGTCGTACTGAAGAACGTCAGCTCGCCGCCCGCGGTGCGCAGCCGCAGCGGCACGGCAATATCCGCGAAGTCGGTGTGCGCGTGCGCGTCGTCGGGCTGGCCGGCCGGCGCCGGATACGCGGCGAGCTCGTCGCGCAGCGCATGCAGCGTGCGGTCGCCGCTCGCATCGATCTGCCGCTGCAGCCGATGCAGGATGTGCGCGCGCCATTCATGCCAGTTGACGATCTGCGACGCGAGGCCGTCAGGATGCAGGCTCAGCCGCAGCACGTTGACGGGCGGCTGCAGCAGCGACGGATCGGCCTGCGCGACCAGCGCGCCGAGCATCCGGTTCGCGGCGAGCAGCGTCCAGTGGCGGTCGACCGCGAGCGCCGGGTACGGCTCATGGCCGCGCAGCACGGCTTCGACCGCATGGCGTGCGGCGTCCAGCTGCGGATCCGAGAACGGCCGCTCGCGAAAGAGCGGTGCAAAGCCGGCCGCAACCAGCAGCGCATTGCGCTCACGCAGCGGCACGTCGAGCCGTTCCGCGAGATGCAGCACCATCTTGCGGCTTGGCTGCGCGCGACCCGATTCGACGAAGCTCAGGTGGCGCGCCGAGACTTCCGCGTCGACCGCGAGCGCCATCTGGCTCAGGCGCCGGCGCTGGCGCCACGTGCGCAGCAGCGGGCCGATGCCGGACGCGCGGCCGGCGGACGGGGAGGGCGAATGGAGGGCGGCGGTCGGGTTCATGCAGCAGATGATAGGCAATCCCGCGCGCGTTGGGCATTACCTGCGACGTAAGCATCGCGCCGTTCCCCCGGGGGCGCCCCCGGCGCTGCGTTACCATAGCTTCCGTGCCACCTGAGAGGCGATTCCGGACCCGCGACGACAATGCATGGGCCGGTTCCGCGCACGTTTACAACAAGGCATTCCAGGGGAATCCAACAATGAAAATGAAAACGCTTGCCGTGCGGCTCGCCTGCGTGGCGACGCTCGCACTCGCCGCGACCAGCGGCCATGCGCAGACCGAAGCTGCGCAGGTGGAAATGAGGGCCGCCGCCGCGGCCGCCAACGAGGCCGTCGTCAAAGGGCCGACCGACATCGACGTGAAGCACGAAGCCGTGCTGAAGCTGAAGGCCGGCGAGTCGTTCGTGCCGGCCGCCGAAGCCGGCCGCTACCTGCGTTCGATGGGCAACTCGATCGACGAATCGAAGCTGGTCGGCCTCGTGCTGCCCGACGATCCCGACGCCGACTGGATTTCGGTCGTGTCGTTCGAGCCGAGCGGCTACATCCGCGACGACGACGCGAAGGACTGGAAGCCCGACGAACTGCTGAAGAACCTGCAGGCCGGCACCGAGGAAAACAACCCGGCACGCAAGGAACGCGGCCTGCCCGAAACCGAGGTGGTCGGCTGGGCAAAAGCGCCCGCATACGACGCGGCCACGCACCGGCTCGTGTGGTCCGCGATCATCCGTGACAAGGGTGCGGCCCCGAACGCCGCGAACGACGGCGTGAACTACCGGACGCTCGTGCTCGGCCGCGACGGCTACCTGTCGCTGACGATGGCGTCGACGCTGGCCGATCTGCCGAAGTACAAGGCGTCGGCCGACGGCCTGCTGTCGAACATCAGCTTCAACGACGGCAAGCGCTATGCCGATTTCAACAAGTCGACCGACCATGTCGCGGAGTACGGCCTCGCGGCGCTGATCGTCGGCGTCGGCGCGAAGAAGCTCGGCCTGCTCGCGCTGATCGGCGCATTCGCGGTGAAGTTCTTCAAGATCGGCGCGGTCGGGCTGCTGGCCGGCGGCGCCGCGCTGAAGCGCTTCTTCGGGCGCAAGCCGAAGGCGGCCGCGGTGCCGGCCGTCGCCGATGCGTCCGACGCAACCGGCACGGAGCGCAAGGAATGACGAAGCTGTTGCTGCTGATCTTCGGCGGCCTCAAGCTCGGCAAGGTGCTCGTTTCGGCGGGCACCATGCTGGCGTCGATCGCGGTCTACGCGCTGTTCTACGGCTGGCGGTTCGCGGCCGGTTTCGTCGCGCTGCTGCTGGTGCACGAGGCCGGCCACTACCTGGCCGCGCAGCGGCGCGGGCTCGACGTCGGGCTGCCGACGTTCATCCCGTTCGTCGGCGCATGGATCCAGCTGAAGGAGATGCCGCACGACGCGGAAACCGAAGCGTACGTCGGGCTCGCCGGGCCGTTCGTCGGCACGCTCGGCGCGCTGGCCTGCTACGCGGCTGCACGCCACTACGACAGCAACCTGCTGCTCGCGCTGTCGTACACGGGCTTCTTCCTGAACCTGTTCAACATGATTCCGCTGTCGCCGTTCGATGGCGGGCGGATCACCGCGGTGCTGTCGCCGCGCATCTGGTTCGCGGGCGTGCCGGTGCTGATCGCGCTGTTCGTGTATCGCCCGAGCCCGCTGCTGATCGTGATGGCGATCCTCGCGCTGCCGCAACTGAAGCGCGCGTGGCGCTACGATCCCGACGCGCCGGAGAACCGCGTGTACTACGCGACGTCGATCGAGACGAAGACGACGTACGCGCTCTGCTACGTCGGCCTGCTCGCGTTCCTCGCGCTGATGACATCCGGCGTGCACGACATGCTGCGCGTCGTGCATTCCGCGACCTGACGCAAGAACGGCGGCTGCTTTTACGCGGCCGCCGTCGTCTTCCATCCTTTTGCGCCGAAATTTTCCGCCGAAGCTCAAGCGTCGCGATGACGCAGCTCGACGCGCCTGATGTCCTTCACGATCACGAGATAGCTGAACACCGTGACGAGCGCGTTCATCCCGACGAACACGAGCGCGCCGTTGAACGAGCCGCTTGCGCCGACGAGGTAGCCGATCGCGATCGGCGCGACGATGCCGGCCGTGTTGCCGAACATGTTGAACAGGCTGCCCGACAGGCCGATCGCTTCCTTCGGCGCGGTATCCGCGACGACGGCCCAGCCGAGCGAGCCGATCCCCTTGCCGAAGAACGATACGGCCATCAGCGCGATCACGAGCGCTTCGCTGTCGACGTAATTGCAGCCGATGATGACCATCGACAGCAACATCCCGCCGACGATCGGAATCTTGCGCGCGAGCGTCAGCGACACGCCGCGGCGGATCAGCGCGTCCGACAGCATCCCGCCGAGCACGCCGCCGAGGAACCCGCAGATCGCGGGCAGCGACGTCATGAAACCGGCCTTCAGCAGCGACATGCCGCGCGCCTGCACGAGGTAGATCGGGAACCACGTGAGGAAGAAGTACGTGAGCACGTTCACGCAGTATTGGCCGAGATAGACGCCGATCAGCATCCGGTTCGACAGCAGTTGGCGCACGTAGTACCAGCCGGCGACGCGGCTGCCTTCGGACGCCGGACCGGTGCCGCGCGACTTCGACCGCACGAGGCCGCCGCCCTGCTCGATATGGTCGAGCTCCGCGCGGTTCACGGCCGGATGGTCGGCCGGATCCTTCATCACGCGCAGCCACAGGAACGCAAGCGCAATGCCAGCGAGGCCGAGCCACAGGTACACGTGGTGCCAGCCGTACGCATGCGTGAGCCACGCCATCAGCGGCGAGAACACCACGGCCGCGAAATACTGCGCGGCGTTGAAGATCGCCGACGCCGTGCCGCGCTCGGCGGTCGGGAACCAGCTCGCGACGACTTTCGCGTTGGCGGGGAACGCGGGCGCCTCGGCGATGCCGACCGCGAAGCGCATCGCGAACAGCGCGGCGACCGCGAACGCGGCGCTGCCGCCGAGGCCGATCGTGCTCTGCAGCAGCGTGAACGCCGACCACAGGAAGATGCTCGCCGCATACACGCGCCGCGCGCCGAAGCGGTCGAGCAGCCAGCCGCTCGGCAGTTGCGCGAGCACGTACGCCCAACTGAATGCCGAGAAGATATAGCCCATCGTCACCGGATCGATGCCGAACGCCTTGCGGATCGGTGTACCGGTGATCGACAAAGTCGCGCGATCCGCGTAGTTGAGCGTCGTGACGACGAACAGCATCGCCAGGATCCAGTAGCGCACGGCGGTCCGGCGCGCGCTGCCGGCGAGTTCGATCGGAAGATCGCGGGGAGAGGTGTGGTCGTTCACTTTAAATGTACGTCGTCGTATGACATGGCTGAAAGTTTATTGAGAAAGCCCGAATTCAGAAACTTCGGGTTTTCCCTCGAGGATCGTCATCACAATGTGGGAAAGGCGCGCTTATGCTGACTGCACAAGGCTTTCCGGTGTATCGTCGACGCCATCGCAGGCGGTGAGAATGCTGCCATGCTGTCGGCAGACATCGTATCTGTTGAGATACAATTGACGGACTATTCCCGAACGAACCACGGAGCACACCCCATGCAACTGACTGGAGAGATGCTGATCGGCGCCGAAGCGGTGGCCGGGTCGGCCGGACCCTTGCACGCGTTCGATCCGACGAAGGGCGCACCGATCGATGCGCCGGCGTTCGGTGTCGCGACGCAGGCCGACGTCGACCGCGCGTGCGAACTCGCGCGCGACGCGTTCGATGCGTACCGCGCGCAGCCGCTCGCGGCCCGCGCGGCGTTTCTCGACGCGATCGCGGATGAAATCGTCGCGCTCGGCGACGCGCTGATCGAGCGCGCGCACGCCGAAACGGGCCTGCCCGTCGCGCGGCTGCAGGGCGAGCGCGGCCGCACCGTCGGCCAGCTCCGGCTGTTCGCGCGCGTCGTGCGCGACGGGCGCTTCCTCGCCGCATCGATCGATCCCGCGCAGCCCGCGCGCACGCCGCTGCCGCGCGCGGACCTGCGGCTGCAGAAGGTCGGGCTCGGGCCCGTCGCCGTGTTCGGCGCGAGCAACTTCCCGCTCGCGTTCTCGGTGGCCGGCGGCGATACGGCGTCGGCGCTCGCGGCCGGCTGCCCGGTAATCGTGAAGGCGCACGAAGCGCACCTCGGCACGTCCGAGCTGGTCGGCCGCGCGATCCGCGCCGCGGTTGCGAAATGCGGGATGCCGGCCGGCGTGTTCTCGCTGCTGATCGGCCCCGGCCGCGTGACCGGCGCGGCGCTCGTCAGCCATCCGGCGATCCAGGCCGTCGGCTTCACCGGTTCGCGGCAGGGCGGCATGGCGCTCGTGCAGCTCGCGAACGCGCGTCCGCAGCCGATTCCCGTCTACGCGGAAATGAGCAGCATCAATCCCGTCGTGCTGTTCCCGGCCGCGCTCGCCGCGCGCGGCGACGCGATCGCGACGGGCTTCGTCGATTCACTGACGCTCGGCGTCGGCCAGTTCTGTACGAACCCCGGCCTCGTGCTCGCGATCGACGGCCCCGACCTCGACCGCTTCGAGACCGTTGCTGCGCAGGCGCTCGCGAAGAAGCCGGCCGGCGTGATGCTCACGCGCGGCATCGCCGATGCGTATCGCAACGGCCGCGGCAAGCTGGCCGAACTGCCGGGCGTGCTCGAAATCGGCGCGGGCGAGGCCGCGCAGACCGAATGCCAGGCGGGCGGCGCGCTGTATGAAGTCGGCGCGCAGGCGTTCCTGGCCGAGCCGGCGTTCAGCCACGAGGTGTTCGGGCCGGCGTCGTTGATCGTGCGCTGCCGCGATCTCGACGAAGTCGCGCGTGTGCTCGACGCGCTCGAAGGCCAACTCACGGCCACGCTGCAGATGGACGCCGACGACAAGCCGCTCGCGCGCCGGCTGCTGCCGATCCTCGAACGCAAGGCCGGGCGCCTGCTCGTCAACGGTTACCCGACCGGCGTCGAGGTGTGCGATGCGATGGTGCACGGCGGGCCGTTCCCCGCGACGTCGAACCCCGCCGTCACGTCGGTCGGCGCGACGGCGATCGAGCGCTTCCTGCGGCCCGTGTGCTACCAGGACTTCCCGGACGACCTGCTGCCCGAAGGGCTGCAGGAAAGCAATCCGCTCGCGATTGCGCGTCTGCGGGACGGGAAGGCGGAGTGACGGGGCGGATCGATTGAGGGCACGATACCCGGTGGTTGGTGCGCCGGGGCAGAGAAACAGAAAGGCGGAAGTGGCCGGTGGGCCGCTTCCGCCTTTTTGCATGGCGGGCGTTCGTGCCGTCGATCTCGTCGGGTCAGTGGGCGGGGTGAGCGGCGAGCTGCAGGCGGTCGGCTGCGGCCAGCAGGCGCCGGTCGCGTGTCCACAGCTTGCTGCCGCTGGTCAGTCTGACTGAAGCGAGCAGGTGCGCGTCGACGTAACCGATGCCGAGTCCGTGAAGCGGCACGACATCGATCATGCGTTGAACCTCGTCGTCGGTTGCCGAGGTGGCAGCGGGGAGGTCGCGCAGCGCGTCCAGCACGGTCTGGCGATCGCGCAGGCTGCCGAGCGAAAGCTCGCCGACCACGAACGGATGGATCAATACCCGCTCGGCTTCGAGCAGCGTAGTGAGCGCCGCATCACCGGCTCGCAGGTGGTCGATCCAGACGGACGTGTCGACAAGAATCATGCTGGCTCCGACGGGCGGCGCGGCACGGGTTCGAGATCGGGTTCGGTGCCGCCGAGACGAGCCAGCCGTCGTGCGCTTTCGCGGGCAATCAGCGCGCGCAGTGCTTCTCTTACCAGCGCCGACTTTTCGGTGACGCCAGTCAACTGCTGCGCTTTGGCGAGCAGGGCGTCGTCCAGGGATAAGGTGGTGCGCATGATCGGCTTCCGAAACGATAGGTGCATCAATTATGTCACCGATTGATGTCGATTGTGATGCCTCGCGCTGAGGGGGAGATGACCGGGGGCATGTTGGTGCAGCACGGTGGGTCGGGCGGGGTGAGCGGCGGCACCGGGGGCCAGGCTGTCGTCGATCTTGCCGTCTTCCGCGTCGCCCGAATTTCTCCTACAGTAGCGAAGCCCCGGGCCGCACGGTCCGTGGGCGAGCCTGAGAGACCGACAAAAGACAACGAGGGAACCCTCCGATGAACATCAACAAGCGTGGCGATCACCTGTTCGCGGCCGGATTGTGGAAAGCGATCGGCGACGTCGCGAAATCCGTGCGCACCCAGATCGGCCAATACAGCGAAGGGCGCGTGCTCGCGAACGCGCTGCTGGAATTCCAGCGGGACCTGGGCGGCAGCGAATTCGACCTGACGATCAACCAGGGGCGGCTCGTCACGGGCGCCGACGCGCATTCGCTCATGTTCGGGCAGGCCGTCCGACGTTTCCGGCAGGACATGGAAGCGCTCGTGTTCGCGCTCCAATACCGGCGCAGCATCGACGAACGCGACCAGGGCCTGCGCGCCGAAGCGTTGACGCAGGCGAACAGCCAGCTCGCGACCGCGAAGCAGTCGGCGACGATCACGGTCGGCCGGTTCTTCGACGCGGTCGTCGATCGCGATGTGCTCGGGCAGATCCTCGACGGCGAATCGAAGGCGCGTGCGCGTACGGGCGCGCAGGACCAGATCGAGGCAACGCGGGTCAAGCTGGGGAACGTGCGCTACCGGATCGTCGGGATCATCGCGCAGATGTGACGGAGGCGGCCGGCCCGCGAAGCGGGTGGCGTCGGGCGGAGCGCTGCGACGCCGCACGCATCGCGGCGGATGCGTGCACGATTACCGATACAAACGACCGCGGCAGATACAAACCGGCCGCGACACAAAAACGTTGCGCACTGCGTAACGGCGAGCCGGCCGCGGCGCCGATGCAGGCGCCGCGCCGGCCACCCCCGCTTACTGTGGGCCCATCTTCCTGATCAGCACGTCGAGCTCCGCCGCCTCTTCGTCGGTGAGGTCGACGAGCGGCGCGCGCACGGGGCCCGCGTCGTGGCCGACGAGCTTCGCGCCCGCCTTCACGATGCTGACCGCATAACCCGCGCGGCGATTGCGGATCTTCAGGTACGGCAGGAAGAAATCGTCGATCAGGCGGCCGACCGTCGCGTGGTCGTCCTTCGCGATCGCTTCGTAGAAATCCATCGCCGTCTTCGGGATGAAGTTGAACACGGCCGACGAGTACACCGGCACGCCGAGCGCCTTGTACGCGGCGGCATAGACTTCGGCCGTCGGCAGGCCGCCGAGGTACGCGAACCGGTCGCCGAGGCGGCGGCGGATCGTGACCATGCTTTCGATTTCGCCGACGCCGTCCTTGAAGCCGATCAGGTTCGGGCAACGGTCGGCAAGGCGCTCGAGCATGTCGGCGTTCAGCTTCGAATTCGCGCGGTTGTACACCACGACGCCGATCTTCAGCGCGCGGCACACCTGTTCGACGTGGTCGGCGATCCCTTCCTGGCTCGCTTCGGTCAGGTAGTGCGGCATCAGCAGCACGCCGCTCGCGCCGAGGCGCTCGGCTTCCTGCGCATATTCGATCGCGACGCGCGTCGCGCCGCCCGCGCCGGCGAGGATTGGCACCTTGCCCTTGCAGGTTTCCGTCGCGACGCGGATCACGTCCGAATACTCGCGCTGCGTGAGCGAGAAGAATTCACCGGTGCCGCCGGCCGCGAACAGGGCGCTCGCACCATACGGCGCCAGCCATTCGAGGCGCTCGGCATAGGTGGTCGGGCGGAAGTTGCCGTCGGCGTCGAAGTCGGTCAGCGGAAACGACAGCAGGCCGTGGGAAATGATTTGTTTGAGTTCTTGCGGTGAAGTCATGGTTGGGTCGTCCGTCTAGCGCGAGTGCTGGGTTCGTCGGGAACGGCATACGAGCCACATTGGCGATGTCGTTGTATGTCATCGTACAACGAGGGAAAGGGTGGCGCAAGCGGTTTGCTGGCTGCTCGATAGTAGGGTCTTTCCGGATAAGGGTTTACGCAGAATCCCCGGTTGAGGCCGATTGTCGTATGATGACTAACGATATGACCGGTCGCTTCCAGGAAATTCCGATGACTGCTTCTCCTCTCTACATCCGCGTGCATCCGGACGACAACGTCGCGATCGTCGTCAACGACGGCGGCTTGCGCGAAGGCGCGACGTTCGCCGACGGGCTGACACTGCGCGAAGGCGTGCCGCAGGGGCACAAGGTTGCGCTTGCCGACCTCGCGGCCGGCGACCCGATCGTCCGCTACAACGTGGTGATCGGCTATGCACTGACCGACCTGCGGCGCGGCAGCTGGGTCAACGAGCGCACGATGCGCATGCCCGAGCCGCCGGGGCTCGACGACCTGCCGCTCGCGACGCGTGCCGCGCCGCCGCTGGCGCCGCTCGAAGGCTATACGTTCGAGGGCTTCCGCAATGCCGACGGCTCGGTCGGCACGCGCAACATCCTCGCGATCACGACGACCGTGCAGTGCGTGTCGGGCGTCGTCGAGCATGCGGTGAAGCGGATCAAGGCCGAGCTGCTGCCGCGCTACCCGAACGTCGACGACGTGGTCGGGCTCGAGCACACGTACGGTTGCGGCGTCGCGATCGATGCGCCCGACGCCGACATCCCGATCCGCACGCTGCGCAACATCAGCCTGAACCCGAACTTCGGCGGCGAGGTGATGACCGTGAGCCTCGGCTGCGAGAAGCTGCAGCCCGAGCGCCTGCTGCCGCCCGGCACGATTCCGGTGGCCGCCGACGGCGCGACCGACAACGGCGGTGTCGTGTGCCTGCAGGACGCCGCGCACGTCGGCTTCAACTCGATGATCGACTCGATCATGACGATGGCCGAATCGCATCTCGAGCGGCTGAACCGCCGCCGCCGCGAGACGTGCCCCGCGTCGGATCTCGTCGTCGGCGTGCAGTGCGGCGGCAGCGATGCGTTCTCGGGGCTCACCGCGAACCCGGCCGTCGGCTTCGCGGCCGACCTGCTCGTGCGCGCGGGCGCGACAATCATGTTCTCCGAGGTGACGGAAGTGCGCGACGGCGTCGCGCAGCTCACGTCGCGCGCGGCGAACGAGGATATTGCACGCGAGATCATCCGCGAGATGGACTGGTACGACCGTTACCTGCAGCGCGGCCGCGTCGACCGCAGCGCGAACACGACGCCCGGCAACAAGAAGGGCGGCCTGTCGAACATCGTCGAGAAGGCGATGGGTTCGATCGTGAAATCGGGCAGCGCGCCGATCGCCGGCGTCGTGCGCCCCGGCGATCGCGCGCGGCAGAAGGGGCTGCTGTACGCTGCGACGCCTGCGAGCGACTTCATCTGCGGCACGCTGCAGCTCGCGGCGGGGATGAACCTGCACGTGTTCACGACCGGCCGCGGCACGCCGTACGGCCTCGCGCAGGTGCCGGTGATCAAGGTCGCGACGCGCAGCGATCTCGCGCGCCGCTGGCACGACCTGATGGATCTCGACGCCGGGCAGATCGCGACCGGCGCGGCCACGATCGAGGACGTGGGCTGGGAACTGTTCCGGCTGATGCTCGACGTCGCGAGCGGCAAGCGCCGCACGTGGGCCGAGCAATGGAAGCTCGCGAATGCGCTGACGCTGTTCAATCCGGCGCCGGTGACCTGACGCGCGCGGTGGTGACGGCAGACGATGCGGGCGCCTTCGGGCGCCCGTTTTTGCTGTGGCGGCGGGCTCGCGATGCGGCGCATGCATGTCGTACGCGGCCGGCACGAATTCCTTACCTCGCACGTAATCGACCGCCCGCGCGAGGCCGGCGACGATAGCTGCACGCGGACACGAAACGTTCGCGACACCGTCCCCTCATCGACACAAGGAGCCTCGCCATGAACACCGCCCAATCCGCACGGTCCGCTCACGCCGACCTGATCGACCGCTACTTCGACGCATGGAACGAACCCGACGTCGCGCGCCGCCGCGCGCTGATCGATGCGACCTACGCGAGCGATGCGACCTATCGCGATCCGCTGATGGCCGGCGACGGCCACGCGGGCATCGACACGATGATCGCGGCCGTGCAGGCGCGCTTCCCCGCATACCGCTTCCGCCGCACGACCGACGTCGACGCGTTCGGCCAGCATCTGCGGTTCTCGTGGGCGCTCGTGTCGCCCGACGGCGCGGCGATCGCGAAGGGCTCGGACTTCGGCACCGTCGATGTGTCGGGCCGTCTCGCATCGGTCACGGGTTTCATCGACGAAATGCCCGTCGCGGCGTCGTGAAGCGAGCGATACCTGCCCGGCGGCGACAGGGATCGGGTAACTTATGCGTTCATTCCTGATCCTGGAGACAAGCCGACATGTTGAAGAATCTCGACCCGCTGCTGCACGCCGACATCCTGCACACGCTGCGCGCGATGGGCCACGGTGACGAAATCGCGATCTGCGACGCGAATTTTCCGGCGGAATCCGTCGCGGAGCACACGGTGGTCGGCCGCGCGCTGCGGATCGACGGCGCCGATTCGGCGCGCGTCGCGCGTGCGGTGCTGTCCGTGCTGCCGCTCGATACGTTCGTCGACACACCCGCATGGCGGATGGAAGTCGTCGGCGACGCGGCTGCGGTGCCGCCCGTGCAGCGCGAGGTGCAGGCGGAGATCGACCGCGCGGAAGGGCGTGCGGTGCCGCTCACTGGCGTCGAGCGTTTCGCGTTCTACGAGCGCGCGCAGCAGGCGTATGCGGTGATCGTCACCGGCGAACTGCGCGGTTACGGCTGCTTCATCTTCAAGAAAGGCGTGCTGTTGAGCGACGCGGGCTAAACGCTTTTTTCGTGCCGCCGCAAGCGGGCCGCGCGACCGCTGCCGTGTAAAGATTTGCTACAACCTTTTTCTTGGACACGGCCGAAAGACCCTCTATGCTGGCCCATTTGCCGCAGGCCCAGCAGGGCCGCGCGGCCCCCGAGCTTCACGGGCGCGCCCCGTGCGGCCGGCCGAACTGCATACGAGGAGAGAGGCATGACGCGTTCCGTCGATTCCGGCGTCATTTTTTTCGCACGCCTGGCGCTGGCGGCGTTGTTCCTGTGGGGCGGCGTGATGAAGCTGCTCGGCTACGGCGATTTCGTCGGTTACCTGCATGGGTTGAACGTGCCGTATCCGCAGGTCGTCGCGCCGATCGTCGTCGCAATCGAGGGGCTTGGCGGCCTGCTGCTGATCGTCGGCTACAAGGTGAAGCCGCTCGCGCTGCTGATGGCGTTCTATACGGTCGCGACCGCGATGGTCGGGCACAATTTCTGGGATGCGACGGACGCCGCGGTCCAGCATGAGATGGTGATCCACTTCTGGAAGAACATCTCGATCGCCGGCGGTTTCCTGCTGCTGTTCGTCACCGGCGCCGGCGGCGCGAGCATCGACGGCCTGCGCCGTCCGAGTTCGTCGTACGGCGGCTTGCGCTGATCGCACGCGCGCCGTTGCGCTGAAGCAAAACGAAAGGGCCGAATCCCGCACGCCGCGGGATTCGGCCCTTTGTTCATGGAACGGGCGCGTGCGCCGCGTTCAGTGCGCGTCCTTCACGTCCTTCGCATCCTTCGAGAACTGCACGGCGATCCCGCCGAGCACGCAGATCGTCGCGACGTACACGACCGGTGCGAGCGGATTCGACTTCATCATCAGCGACACGATCACCGGCGTGAGGCCGCCGAAGATTGCATACGCGACGTTGTACGAGAACGAGATGCCCGAGAAGCGCACGACGGCCGGGAAGCTCTTGACCATCACGAACGGCACTGCGCCGATCGTGCCGACCATGAAGCCCGCGATCCCGTAGTAGAGCGGCAGCGTCGACGCGTCCGCCGCGACCTGCACGAACAGCAGGTAGTAGCACGCGGCCAGCCCGAGGCCGCCGATGCCGAGCACGCGCTTCGCGCCGATCCAGCCCGCGAGCGAACCCGCGGTGATGCAGCCGGCCGTCAGGCACAGCGTCGCGACGCTGTTCGCGAACAGCGTCGTCGCGGGCGTCAGGTGGAACTGCTTCTGCAGCAGCGCGGGCGTCATCAGGATCACGACGACGATTGCCGCGGACAGCATCCACGTGAGCAGCATCGACACGATCACCGCGCGGCCGTGGTCGCGCAGCACGGCCTTCAGCGGAATCTCGGCCGCGAGCGCCTTTTTCGCCTTCATCTCGGCGAACACCGGCGTTTCATGCAGCCAGCGGCGCAGGTACACGGAGAACAGCCCGAACACGCCGCCGAGCAGGAACGGGATGCGCCATGCGAACGCGGCGACTTCGGCGGTCGAGTAACGGCTGTTGATGCCGGCGGCGACGAGCGAGCCGAGCAGGATGCCGGCCGTGAGGCCCGCGGTCAGCGTGCCGCAGGCATAACCGATATGGCGCGACGGCACATGCTCGGACACGAATACCCACGCGCCCGGCACTTCGCCGCCGACCGCCGCGCCCTGCAGCACGCGGAACAGCAGCAGCAACACCGGCGCGAGGATGCCGATCGAGTCGTAGGTCGGCAGCAGGCCCATCAGCAGCGTCGGCACGGACATCATCAGCACGCTCAGCGTGAACATCCGCTTGCGGCCGAACAGGTCGCCGAAGTGCGCCATGATCACGCCGCCGAGCGGACGCGCGAGATAGCCGGCCGCGAAGATGCCGAACGTCTGCAATTGGCGCAGCCAGTCGGGAATGTCGTGCGGGAAGAACAGCTGCCCTATCGCCGGTGCGAAGAACACGAAGATGATGAAGTCGTAGAACTCGAGGGCGCCGCCGAGTGCGGCGAGGCCAAGGGTCTTGTAGTCGCTGCGCGTGAGCGCGCGTTCGGCGGCGCGAGGCACGCCGCTCAATTCGGAAGCTTGCATGGTCAGGACGATCGGTTTTCGAATGTTGTTGTCGGTGCTGCGTCTCCAGGGCCCGCTATCGGCATGGACTGACAAGGCGCGGCTTGCGTCGTCGAGGCGTGCCGGGTGCCGGATAGGGCACGAAACACGCACCGCCGCACCGGGATGGGGCGCGGCGCAGACGAAGCGTCAAAGCGGGTGGGGGGATTCTACAGGAGCGCGAAATGCGCGCGCGGGTGCGCACCGAGGAAGGCTTCGAACGTCCAGCCGAAGCGTGCGCGGCGCGGGCGGCCGGTGAGCCGCTTCCCGCGCCGCGCGGGGCATGTTTCGCGTATCAGTTGCCGGCGATCGTATCGACCGGCTTGAACGCGCCGTGCTCGACCTTGTAGATCGTGACCGGCGCATCCTTCAGGTCGCCCTTCGTGTCGTAAGCGATGCTGGGGGCCGACACACCCTTGACCGATACCTTGCCGAGATACGGCGTGTACACCTTCGGGTCGGTCGAGTTCGCGTCCTTCATCGCGGTGAGCAGCGCGATCGTGCCGTCATACGAGTACGGTGAGTACGTAATCACGTCTTCGTTGAAGCGCGCCTTGTAGCGTGCTGCGTAGCCGGCGAAGCCCGGCATCTTTTCCTTCGGCAGCCCGCCCATGTAGACGATCGCGCCTTCGGCCGCTTCGCCGCCGACTTTCAGGAACGTCGGCGAGCGCGACATCTCGCCCGTCACGAACGCCGCTTTCATCCCGAGCTGGCGCATCTTGCGGATCATCGGCGACGATTGCGCGTCGCCGCCGCCGTAGAAGACCGCGTCGGGATTGACGCCCTTGAGGTTGGTCAGGATCGCCGAGAAATCGAGCGCCTTGTCGTTCGTGAAGTCGCGCTTCACGATCGTGCCGCCCGCCGCCTCCACGGCCTTCGCGAATTCGTCGGCGATGCCCTGGCCGTAGGCCGTGCGGTCGTCGATGATCGCGATGCGCTTGAAGCGCAGCGTCTTCACCGCGTACGTGCCGACGATGCGGCCCGCCTGCGCGTCGCTCGTCAGCAGCCGGTAGGTCGTCTTGTAGCCGCGCGCCGTGTATTGCGGCGACGTCGCCATCGAGATCTGCGGCAGCCCCGCGCGATCGTACAGGTCGGACGCCGGGATGCTGGTGCCCGAGTTGAAGTGGCCGATGATCCCGCGGACGTTGTCATCGATCAGCCGCTGCGCGACGGTCGTGCCGGTGCGCGGGTCGGCCTGGTCGTCCTGCGAGTCGAGCTGGAACGTGACGGGCTTGCCGCCGATCGTCGGGCGCGTCGCGTTGAAGTCGGCGATCGCGAGTTGCACGCCCTTCTGCATGTCCGAGCCGTAGTTCGACTGCGGGCCGGTCAGCGGTGCGGCGAAACCGATCTTGACGACGTCGGCGGCGATGGCGTGCGTGCCCGACAGTGCGCAGGCGGCAGCCAGCGCGACGTACGATACCTTCAGCTTCACTTTCACTTCCCCTTGATGGCGTGGTTGGGCCGCCGCCGGCTAGCGGGCCGGCGCCGGTAAACCGGGCGAGACGGTTCGGTCGGCCGGCCGATGCGAAGGCCATGCCTACTCGCCGCGGGCAGCCCGGGTTGTGCCGGAATCGGCGTGCGCTGCGGGTGATGCGGCGAGGCCGTGCGCGCCGATTGCTGCAGCGGCGCGGTGTCGTCTCGTGACCGTGAAGCAAAGTCTAGATAGCGAAAATGCGCGCGTCTTGCGCGTTCGGTGCGCGGCCGGCGACGATATCGGCATATCGTCGATAACCCTGATATATGCCGAAATCGTCATGTCGAATGCGCAATCGCGCCAAGACGCTGCACGTCCGCATTTTTAGGATGGTGGATCCGGACACGCAGTGCCGGTGCGCCAATGCGGCAGGTCGGCATCGGCGCATGCGTGACTGCATGCGGCGGCGCAAGCGGATTCGCGGCTGGCCGCCGTACCCGCAGCGCGGTAGTTGCGCGCGCAACGTATGTCGCTTGCCGATGCCGGCCGATCGGCGGCGCGATGCGACGGCTGCCGCCAGCTTGCCCGCCCCCCACGATCGGCGCGACGCGATTGAAGGGGCGCTCCTATAATCGACGCCATCTGCCACTCGCTTCGCGGATGCCGGGATGACGACCTTGCTTGCCGTACCGCCCATGAGCCTGTCCGACACGTTGCGCTACCAGCCCGACAACGCCGATTTCGGCGCGATGCTCGCGCATTTCCGCCTGCTCGAACCGGTGTTCGATGCGCTGCCGGACGTCGCGTTCTTCGTGAAGGATGCGAGCGGTCGCTACGCGCTCGTCAACCGCACGCTGGCGATGCGCTGCGGCTACAAGGACAAGCGCGACCTGCTCGGCAAGACGACCGACGAAGTGTTTCCGCGCCGCTTCGGCCGCAGCTATTTCGAGCAGGACATGGCGACGATCAACGCCGGCCAGCAATTGATGGACCAGCTCGAGCTGCACCTGTATCCGGGCCGCCAGCCGGGCTGGTGCCTGACCTGCAAGGAGCCGCTGCGCGACGCCGCGGGCAAGGTGGTCGGCCTCGCGGGCATCTCGCGCGACCTGAAGGCGCACGAGGGATCGCATCCGGCCTACAGCAAGCTCGCCGACGTGGTCCAGCACATCCAGGATCACTACGTGCAGCCGCTGAACCTGAAGCATCTCGCGCAGATGGCCGGGATGTCGGTCGCGCAGCTCGAACGCTATTTCCACAAGGTGTTCCACCTGACGCCGCGCCAGGTGCTGCTGAAGACGCGGCTCGATGCGGCCACCGCGCTGCTCGTCACGCACGACAAGGTGACCGACGTCGCGGCGCTATGCGGCTATACGGATCACAGCGCGTTCACGCGCCAGTTCAAGGCGACGGTCGGCGTGACGCCGACGGAATACAGGTTGATGCTGCAGGAGCGGGCGGGGTGACGCGAGACGCCGGAAGGGCCGGCGCGTCGCAGGGATCGGGGCGATGCGGGGAAGCGGGGAAAACGGCGGCTCAGCGGTAGCCGAGCCCTTTCAGGACGGCCGTGCCGTCTTCGGTCAGCCGGAAGCTCGGGGCCGTATCGGCGTCGAGCTTGATCATCTCGACGAGGCCGGCTTCCTGCAGCGCAGGCAATTCGGGTTTGGCGTTCGCTCCGATCGGCGCATGCAGCAGCACGAGCAGCGTCGCGATTTCGTGATGACTGAGCAGGCGGCGCAGCATCGTCTTCTTTGCAGGGGGCGCGGCCTGGCGGCCCGCGGGTGCTTCTACGGCGCTCATCGCTTTCCTCCTTTTCGAGATAACCATCGGGTACTGGTTGCGGATGGTGCCGTCGAAGACTTAAGCGATTCTTAAAACGGTGGCGGGCGACGGGATGCTGCGCTGCGGTACGGGTTACCGTATGTAACGTCATACGGAGCGCGGCTCCCGGCCGGGTCGCGGTCAGCCGCGCGGGCTGGTTCTCGGCCACTCGATTCGCCACGATGGTGCGCGCGGGATGCGGCCCTTTGAGTCGGACGCGGGCCGCGACGTGATCCGGCCCCAGACTCCCGATTCGCGTCCTTCCGTTATTTCCTGCGCTGCGCCTGCGCGGCGAGCCGCACGGCCGCGTTCGCCGCGCCGTAGCCGTCGTATCCGCCGCGCCGCTCGACGATCTCGAGCGAGAAGCGGTTGTCGACCAGTTCCGTATACGCGTGCAGGAATTCGCCGCCGTGCTCGTCGCGGTCGTACAGCAGGTGGTGCGCGCTCAGCGTGTCGATCAGCTCGTCCGGCAGTGCGTAGCGCGCGGCGAGATCGTCGTAGTAGTTCGGCGGAATGCGCAGGAACGGCACGCCGTCGGCCGCGAACGCGGCGATCGTCTTCACGATGTCGTCGGTGCGGAACGCGACGTGGTTCAGCCCGGTGCCGTGGTAGCGCTCGAGCGATTCGGCGACGGCCGTATGACGGTCGACCGACGCGTTCAGCGCGATCCGCACGGAGCCGTCGGCGCTGCGCACCGCGCGGCTGCGCATCAGCCCGTACGGATCGGGCACGAGCCAGCTGCGCTCGGCCTCGAAGCCGAACGCCGTCTTGAAGAACAGGATCCACGTGTCGAGCGCGTCGGCCGGCAGCGCGAGGCACACATGGTCGATGCCCGTCAGCGGGCCGACTTCGCTCGGGCCGTCGATGTCGGTCAGCACGAAGTCCGATTCATACAGCGTCGGCGCGTTCGGCGCTTCGTCGACGAAATACTCGAGGCTGCCGTCCGGCGCCTGCACGCTCGGCAGCACGCGCTCGTTCGGCCCGACGCGGCCGGAGAACGGCGCGTAGCCGAAGCCGGCCGCGCGTTCGAATGCCACTTTCGCGTCGTCGACGCGGAACGCAGACGCGCACAGCGACAGCCCGTGCCGCTGGAAGAACACATCGGCGAACGAGTCGCGCTCCGCGTTCAGCACGATCGACGCGGCGCCGTGCTGGAACAGCGTCACGTCCTTCGAGCGATGCCGGCCGGCGAGCCGGAAGCGCATCTTGCCAAGCCATTCGCCGACGGTCGCCGCCGCCTGCGCGTCGACCGCGAATTCGATGAACTGCAACCCGACGTGCGCGGGCGGCGCCGGCGGCGCGAAGAGCGGCTGGCCGGCGGCCGGCGCACGGCCGTCCTGCGCAAGCCGCGCGCGCGTCAGTTCTTCCAGATAGAGCAGCGAGCGATGGCCGTCGGCGGCCGTGATCGCGGTCGGTGCCGCGCGGAAGCCGTCGTTGAAGATCTCGAGCGACAGCGGCCCGGTGTAGCCCGATTCGATCACGCGCGCGGTGAAGCGCGCGAGGTCGAAGTCGCCCTGGCCCGGGAACGAGCGGTAGTGGCGGCTCCATTCGAGCACGTCCATCGCGAGTTTCGGCGCATCGGCGATCTGCACGAATGCGATGCGGTCGCCGGGAATCTCGGCGATCGCATCCGGCGAATCGTCGAGCGACAGCGTGTGGAAGCTGTCGAGCGCGAGGCCGAGATGCGGGCTGTTCACGGCGTTCACGAGTTTCCACGCATGGCCGTACCGGTTCACGACGCGGCCCCACGCAAGCGCTTCGTACGCGGCGACCACGCCGGCCTCCCGGGCGGCTTCGGCGAGCGCGCCGAGCTGGTCGACGAGCAGCCCGTCGTCCGCGATCGTGTCGGCCGACACGTTGCTGCAGACGAGGATGCGGTCGGTGCCGAGCGCGTGCATCACGTCGAACTTGCGCTTGATGCGATCGAGATTGCGTGCGAGCTGTGCCGCGCTCACGCCCTCGAAGTCGCGAAACGGCTGGAACAGCACGATGTCGAGGCCGAGATCGGCGGCCATGCGCCGGACGTCGGCCGGCGATCCGTCGAAGTAGACGAGGTCGTTTTCGAAGATTTCGACGCCGTCGAAGCCCGCGGCCTGGATGGCGGCGAGCTTCTCGGCGAGCGTGCCGGACAGTGACACGGTGGCGATCGAGCGCTGCATGGGCGAATCCTGCGGATGAGCGGGGCATGGCGTCGGTCGAACCGGCCCTGAATGAACCAGTCGTTGAGTTCCGGGCGCGCGCCATATCCCGAATTTACTGGGTAAGTGACATGGATTATACAAACTAACTAGTTGGTACAAATTAGCGAAAACCCGAAAAGACATTGCGCTTGCGCAAGCGCACACTAGCGCCAAATCTTGACGTCAGGGGGCGAAGTCGGCTAGCGATTCGCCCCCGTTTTAGGAGCAGAATCACCATGAGCAAGCACAAGGTGCTGGTGCTGAACGGCCCGAACCTGAATCTGCTGGGGACACGCGAGCCCCATATCTACGGCGCGGAAACGCTCGCCGACGTCGAGCAGCGCTGCCGCGCGGCGGCCGACGGGCTCGGGCTGGAGATCGATTTCCGCCAGTCGAACGCGGAGCACCAGCTGATCGACTGGCTGCATGCGGCGCGTCACGACACGCACGGCATCGTGATCAACCCGGCCGCCTATACGCATACGTCGGTGGCATTGGCCGATGCGCTGTCGGCGATCGCGAAGCCGGTGATCGAAGTGCATATCTCGAACGTGCATCGCCGCGAGGCGTTCCGTCACCATTCCTATGTGTCGGCGGTCGCCGAAGCCGTGATCTGCGGCTGCGGCACCGAAGGCTACGTGTTCGCGTTGCAGCGTCTGTCGACGCTGTTTGCGCAGGGAGCCGCGCGATGAGCCGCCCGTCGTTTCTGATCGGCCTGATCGGCCAGGGTATCGGCGGTTCGCTGTCGCCCGCGATGCACGAGGAAGAAGGATTCCGCCAGGGCTTCGGCTACGTCTACCGGCGCATCGATCTCGACGTGCTCGGCGTGACCGCCGACGCGCTGCCGCAACTGCTCGATGCGGCGCAGCGGATGGGCTACAACGGTCTCAATATCACGCACCCGTGCAAGCAGCGCGTGATCGAACACCTCGATGAGCTGTCGGACGATGCCCGCGCGCTCGGCGCAGTGAACACCGTGCTGTTCAAGGACGGCAAGCGGATCGGCCACAACACCGACTGGTCGGGCTTCGCGAAATCGTTCCGCCGCGGGCTGCCCGGTGCGTCGCTCGAACGCGTCGTCCAGCTCGGTGCGGGCGGCGCGGGCGCGGCCGTGGCTCATGCGGCGCTGCAGATGGGCGCGGCCGAACTGACGATTTTCGATGTCGATGGCGCGCGCGCCATCGCGCTCGCGGGCGAGCTGCAGCAGCGCTTCCCGGCCGCGCGCGTTGCGTCGGGCGGCGCTCCGTCCGGCGACGATCTCGCGGCCGCGATGCGCGCCGCGACGGGCCTGATTCACGCGACGCCGACCGGCATGACCAAGCACCCGGGCCTGCCGCTGCCGGCCGAGCTGCTCCACGCTGGCATGTGGGTGGCCGACATCGTGTATTTCCCGCTCGAAACCGAACTGATCCGCGCCGCGCGAGCGGCCGGCTGCGCCACGCTGCCAGGTGGCGGGATGGCCGTCTACCAGGCCGTCGACGCGTTCGAGATCTTCACCGGACGCACGCCCGACCCCGAGCGGATGTTCGATCACTTTCAGTCGCTCGTCGCGCGCTGACCCCCTTATAGAAAGAGAGACCAGGAGACGACCATGCAGCACACCACCCATACGAGTGCCGCGCCGGCGCAGGCGGCCGGCACGGTCCGGCGCACCTCGGCGCGCTACAAGATTCTCGCGCTGCTCGCGATCGGCACGATGATCAACTACCTCGACCGCACCGTGCTGGGGGTGGCTGCGCCGCAGCTCACCAAGGAGCTCGGCATCAACGCGGCCGTGATGGGCATCATGTTTTCCGCGTTTTCGTGGACGTACGTCGCGATGCAGGTGCCCGGCGGCCTGTTCCTCGACCGCTTCGGCAGCAAGATCACCTATTACTGGTCGATGACGCTGTGGTCGCTGTGCACGTTCCTGCAGGGCTTCGTGCCGGGCATCGCGACGCTGCTCGCATGCCGGCTCGGCCTCGGCGTGACGGAGGCGCCGTGCTTCCCGACCAACAGCCGCGTCGTCGCGACGTGGTTCCCGCAGAACGAGCGCGCGATGGCGACGGGCACCTATACCGTCGGCGAGTACATCGGCCTCGCGTTCTTCAGCCCCGTGCTGTTCGCGCTGATGGGCGCGTTCGGCTGGCGCTCGCTGTTCTGGGTCGTCGGCGCGGTCGGCATCGCGTTCGGCCTGGTCTGGTGGAAGTTCTATCACGAGCCGCGCAACCATCCGGGCGCCAATTCGGAGGAGCTTGCGTATATCGAGGCGGGCGGCGGTCTCGTGCACGCCGCACGCAAGGACGGCAACGACGGCGGCAAGGGCGAGCAGAGGAAGTTCAGCTGGGCGATGGCCGGCCAGCTGCTGAAGAAGCGCCAGCTCGCGGGCATCTGCCTCGGCCAGTTCGCCGGCAACTCGACGCTCGTGTTCTTCCTGACCTGGTTCCCTACCTATCTCGCGACCGAGCGCCACATGGGCTGGCTGAAGATCGGCTTCTTCGCGGTGATGCCGTTCATCGCCGCGTCGGTCGGCGTGATGTTCGGCGGGATCTTCTCCGACTGGCTGCTGCGCCGCGGCAAATCCGCGAACCTCGCACGCAAGCTGCCGATCATCGCGGGCCTGCTGCTCGCATCGACGATCATTCTCGCGAACTACGTGCAGAGCAACGAGGCCGTAATCGCGATCATGTCGGTCGCGTTCTTTGCGCAGGGGATGGCCGCGCTCGGCTGGACACTCGTGTCGGACATCGCGCCGGACGGCCTGCTCGGCGTGACGGGCGGCATCTTCAACTTCGCGGCGAACCTTGCGGGGATCGTCACGCCGCTGGTGGTCGGCTTCATCGTCGCGTCGACCGGCTCGTTCGTCGGCGCGCTCGTGTTCATCGGCGTGATCGCGCTGGTCGGGGCGCTGTCGTACATCTTCGTCGTCGGCGACATCAAGCGGATCGAGCTGTAAGCATCACCTCCACGCACATCTCTTGCGTTCGCCCGGCGCCCGGTTGGCCGCCGGGCTTTTTTGTTTGCGCGCCGGCTGTTGTGCCGGCTTGTATCCCGGCTCGCGTGGCGCGTTACGCGCGCTGCACGGCGATGCCGAGCGATTCGACCGCCTGCGCGATCGCAGCCACCGCGCGCCGGATATCGTCGGCATCGATCGCGCCGATGCAGCCGACGCGGAACGTCTCGAGCTGCGTGAGCTTGCCCGGGTACAGGATAAAACCCGCGTCGCGCACCGCGTCGTAGAAGCGGCGGAAATCGTAGGCCGGATGGTCGGGCGCGTGGAACGTGACGATCACGGGTGCCTGCACGCCCGCGTCGAGGAACGGCACGAAGCCGAGCGCGCGCATCGATTCGACCAGCGTCCGGCAATTCTCCGCGTAGCGCGCGCCGCGCGCGGGCTGGCCGCCTTCGGCGAGGTACTGGTCGAGCGCGGCGCGCAGCGCGGCGATCACGTGCGTCGGCGGCGTGAAGCGCCACTGGCCCGTCTTGCGCAGGTACGCATATTGATCGTGAAGATCGAGCGCGAGCGACCGCGAGTTGCCTTCGCTCGCGTCGAGCGCGTCGCGCCGCACGATCGCGAAACCCATCCCCGGCACGCCTTCGAGGCATTTGCCGCTCGCCGAGATCAGCGCATCGATGCCGCTGTCCGCCAGCGCGATCGGCAGCGCGCCGAACGAACTCATCGCATCGACGATCAGCCGCTTGCCGTGTCGCCGGCATGCGGCCGCGATCGCGTCCAGCGGGTTCAGGATGCCGGCGCTCGTCTCCAGGTGCACGAGGGCGACGTGCGTGATGCGCGGCTCGCGTGCGAACGCGGCCTCGACCGCGGCCGCGTCGACGGCCGCGTCCTCGCCGAACGGCAACGCGATCGCGTCGATGCCGAGCCGGCCGAGGATCTTCAGGATGCGCGCGCAATACGCGCCGTTGTCGGGCACGAGCACGACGCCGTCGCGCGGCACCAGTGTGCCGAGCGCGGCCTCGACCGAGAACGTGCCGCTGCCCTGCATCGGCACGCACACATAGTCGCCGCCGCCGCGCGCGATTGCGACGAGGTCCGTGCAGACGCTGGCCGTCAGCTGGTTGAAAGTGGCGTCCCACGACCCCCAGTCATGTTGCATTGCGTGGCGGGTTGTGGCGGACGTGGTGAGCGGGCCGGGCGTGAGCAGGATCGGGTCGGGCATGGTTTGTCTCCAGCAAAGGTCGGGCGAAACGCCGGGCGGCATTTCTGAATGACGTGCATGATATTGGCAAAATGTGTCATTTTTTGGAAATTGTGGCACTCGTCACGGGTTTGTCATTGAACGCTGTGATCCTTCGGTTGCCGCGCGAAACCAACCGCAGCGCGGCGGCGAGGCGGGCCGCTTATCGGCCTGCCCGGAGATAACAGGCCTTGCATGGAGCCGGAGGAAGTGCGGAAGCGCCAACTCCGGCCGACCGCTTTGCATGGGTCCAGAGTAAGCGCTGAAGCGCCAACTCCGGCCGACAGCTTTGCATGGGGCCGGAGTAAGCGCTGAAGCGCCAACTCCGGCCGACAGCGCCGGACATGCCCCGGCCGTTTGGTGTTCCACCTACGGAGAAGTGAGATGACACTGCAGAATTCCTCGCGCGCCGCTGCCGGCGCGTTCCGCAAGCTCGCGCTGGCCGCCTGCGCCGCCGGTTTGCTGCAAGGTGCCGCGCTGCCGGCGCATGCGGCGAACGCGGTCGTGCTGTATACAGCGGACGGTCTCGAGAACCTCTATCGCGATGTGCTGCCGGCCTTCGAGAAGAAGGAAGGCGTCAAGGTCAACATCGTGACGGCGGGCAGCGGCGAGGTCGTCAACCGCGCGAACATCGAGAAGAATTCCCCGAAGGCCGACGTGATCGTCACGCTGCCGCCGTTCATTCAGCAGGCCGGCCAGATGGGCCTGCTGCAGGCGTATCAGAGCGTGAACTACAAGAACGTGCCGGCGATCGCGAAGGCCGAGGACGGCACGTGGGCGACGTTCGTGAACAACTACTTCTCTTTCGCGATCAACCCGGACGTCGTGAAGAACCAGCCGAAGACGTTCGCCGACCTGCTGTCGCCGAGCTACGCCGGCAAGGTCGCGTACTCGAACCCGGCCACGGCCGGCGACGGGATGGCCGTGCTGATCCTGACGACCTCGCTGATGGGCGAGGACAAGGCGTTCGACTACCTCGCGAAGCTGTCGCAGAGCGTGAAGTTCCACACGAAGGGCACGGGCTACCTGAACGTGCTGCTGTCGCGTAACGAGATCAGCGTCGCGAACGGCGACCTGCAGATGGACCTCGACGATGCCGAACACGGCGCGCTGTCCGTCAAGCCGATCTTCCTGGCCGCGAAGGAAGGCGACCAGCCGACCACGTTCCAGCTCCCGTACGGCATCGGGCTGATCAAGAGCGGCCCGAACCAGGACGCCGGCAAGAAGCTGATCGACTACCTGATGTCGACGGAAGTGCAGTCGAAGGTGCCGGACATGTACGGTATCCCGGGCCGCACGGACGTGCCGCTGGCAGGCAAGAACGGCGAAGCGGTCAAGAAGGCGATCGCCGGCGTGAAGCTGATCCCGGTCGACTGGGCCCAGGTGATGGCGAAGAAGCCGGTATGGATCGAGCGCTGGAAGAAGGACGTGATCGGCAGCTCGGGCAAGCAGCTCGACGTCGTCAAGCCGAAGTGATCGGCGCACGCCGCCTGTATCAGCGAGCAAGAGGATGAACCCGGTGGAAACCACCCTGACCCATCCCGGCGCATTCGGCGCCGCCGAACCGCACGCGACGCTGCGGTCCGGCGCGCCGGGCGGCGTGCAGATCCAGCACCTGAGCGTGCGCTACGGCGCACGCACGGTGCTGGAAGATCTGTCGCTGTCGATCGGCGCCGGCGAATTTCTGACCGTGCTCGGCAAGAGCGGCTGCGGCAAGACCACGCTGCTGCGCTTCATCGCCGGGTTCGTGAAGGCCGACGGCCTGACCGGCACGCTGACCGTTGCCGGACGCGACCTGACCCATGCGCCGCCGCACAAGCGCAATCTCGGTCTGCTGTTCCAGAATTACGCGCTGTTCCCGCACCTGTCGGTGTTCGAGAACGTCGCCTTCGGGCTGCGCGCACGCGGCATGGCGTCGCCCGAAGTGACGCGACGCGTCGCCGACGCGCTGAAGCTCGTGCAGCTCGGCGATGCGGGCCACCACCTGCCCGCGCAACTGTCGGGCGGGATGCAGCAGCGCGTCGCGCTGGCCCGCGCGCTCGTGATCGAGCCGGACGTGCTGCTGCTCGACGAGCCGCTGTCGGCGCTCGACGCCAACCTGCGCGCATCGGTGCGCAGCGAACTGAAGGCGCTGCACGAGCGCCTGCCGAACCTGACCGTCGTCTGCGTGACGCACGACCGCGACGACGCGCTCGTGCTGTCCGATCGCGCGCTGCTGCTGCGCGACGGCCGCATCGCGCAGCTCGGCACGCCGCAGCAACTGTACGACGCGCCGCAGGACGGCTACGTCGCGCGCTATCTCGGCCCGGCGAACCTGCTGCCGCCGCGCGTGATTTTCCCGCTCGGCGATCCGCGTCACGAAGTGCGCGACAAGGTCGCGTGCGTGCGCCCCGAGCGCCTGACCGTGATGCCGCCCGCTGCAGGCGGCTTGCACGGCACGGTGTCGTCCGTCGAATGGCAGGGCGCGGATCTGTCGATCGCGGTCGTGATCGACGCGGCGCCCGACGAACCCGTGCGCGTCACGATGCAACGCGGCCGCGGCGCGGCCCCCGAGCGCGGTGCGCGCGTTTCCCTGCATTGCGAGGCAGACGATGTCGTCCTTATCGAGCCCTGAGGCCAGCCTGCCGCCGCACGTGCTCGCGTCGGCCGCCGCGCATGCCGCCGTCGCGCGGCGCCGCAAGCGCATGGGCGACCTGCACCTGGCCGCGCTCGCGGTCGTCGTGCTGGGCCCGCTCGTCGTGTATCCGCTGGTGCGGCTCGTACTGCTGAGCGTATCGGGCGAACACGGGCTGAGTTTTGCCGCATACCGGACCTTCTTCGGTAACCCCGACACGCGCACCGTGCTGCTGACGACGCTCGGCGTGCTGTTCGCGAGCGCCGGCACCGCGTCGGTGCTCGGCGTGCTGCTGGCCGCGCTGCTGTTCTTCAAGCCGTTTCCGGGCGCATCGCTCGTCACGCGCTTCCTGGAACTGTACGTCGCGTTTCCGTCGTTCCTTGTCGCGTTCACGCTGATCTTCCTGTACGGCTCGCAAGGGTCGATCGGCATCGCGCTGCAGCACCTGTTCCATCTCGAGAATCCGCCGCTCGACTTCCTGTTCGGCATCGGCGGCGTGATTCTCGCGCAGACCGTGTTCTATACGCCGTTCGTCGTGCGGCCGACACTCGCGTCGTTCGCGACGCTCGACCTGCGGCTGATCGAAGCCGCGCGCAGCCTCGGCGCGCCCGGCTGGATGCTGGCGCGCCGCGTCGTGCTGCCGATCGCGTGGCCGGGCATCGCCGCCGGCACCGTGCTGTGCTTCCTGCTGACGCTGAACGAATTCGGGATTCTGCTCGTGCTCGGCAGCGCGCGGCTCGTGACGCTGCCGGTCGCGATCTACAGCAGCGCGACCGTCGATCTCGACCTGCCGACCGCGTCGGCCGGCGCGGTCGTGATGCTCGCGCTGTCGCTGGCGCTGTATACGGTTTATCGCCGGGTGAACCGGCGTGCGACGGGAGGGGACGATGTCCGCTGAATTCCGTATCGGGCAGGCCGTGCCGCGCCGCCAGATCGGCTGGAGCGACGCGCTGCTCAAGCATGCGTCGCGCGCCGCGCTCGCGCTGGCCGCATTCGCGTGCTTCTGGCTGTTCGTGCTGCCCGTCATCGTCGTCGCGCTGTCGAGCGTGTCGACGCAATGGTCGGGCACGATCTTGCCGGCCGGCTACAGCCTGCGCTGGTTCGAGCGGCTCGGCTCGCCGGAATACGATGCGCTGCTGACTAGCCTCGAAATCGGCTTCGGCGTGTCGGCGATCGGCACGATCCTCGGGCTGTGGCTTGCGCTTGCGCTCGAAGGGCGCGACCGACGCGGCCTCGGCGCGGTCGTCGACGCGCTCGTGATGGTGCCGAACGGCGTGCCGAGCGTCGTGCTCGGGCTCGCGGTGCTGATTGCGTATCACCAGAAGCCGGTCGACCTGTCGAGCTCGGCGGCGATCGTCGTGCTCGTGCAGCTCGCGCTGATTTTGCCGTTCTGCTATCGCTGCGCGGCCGCCGCGCTGCGCCCTGAGCTGACCGTGCTGCGCGAAGCCGCGGCGAGCCTCGGTGCGCCACCCGCGATGGTGCTGCGCCGCGTGCTGCTGCCGCAGCTCGTGCCGGCGCTGCGCGCGAGCCTCGCGCTCGGTTTTGCGCTGTCGCTCGGCGAGCTCGGCGCCACACTGACGGTTTATCCGCCCGGCTTCGCGACCGTGCCGATCGTCGTGATCGGCCAGGTGGAGCGTGGTTATTACCTTCCGGCATCGGCGCTGTCGCTGCTGATGCTCGGCGCGTCGCTCGCGGCGCTGCTGCTGATCGCCGCGCGCGTGCCGCGCGGCACGCGGGCTGCATCATGAACGCCGCGTTTGCATTGCGCCGTCCCGATGAAGCGTCGGCGGCCGGCGCATCGCCGAATCTCGCGGGACGCTCCGTCGACGTCAACGGCCGGCGCTACCGGCTGCCGGTCGAGCCGACCGTCGTCGTCTGTGTCGACGGCTGCGAGTACGACTATCTCGAACGTGCGGTGGAAGCGGGCGTCGCGCCGTTCATCGGCCGGATGATCGCGGAAGGTACGGCGTGGCGCGCCGATTGCGTCGTGCCGACCTTCACCAACCCGAACAACCTGTCGATCGTCTGCGGCGTGCCGCCGTCGGTCCACGGAATCTGCGGCAACTATTTCTGGGACGCGACCGCCGACGGCGGGCGCGGCGCCGAAGTGATGATGAACGATCCGGCCTATCTGCGGGCCGGCACGCTGCTCGCGGCGGCGTCCGACGCCGGTGCGCGGGTGGCCGTCGTGACGGCGAAGGACAAGCTGCGCCGGCTGCTTGGCTGGCAGCTGAACGGCATCTGCTTTTCCGCCGAGAAGGCCGCGCAGGCGAATCTCGCGGAAAACGGCATCGTCGACGTGCTCGACTGGGTCGGCCTGCCGTCGCCGGATGTCTACAGCGCGGCGTTGTCCGAATTCGTGTTCGCGGCCGGCGTGCGGCTCGCGCAGACGCGGCAGGTCGACCTGATGTACCTGTCGACCACCGACTACGTGCAGCACAAGTGCGAGCCGGGCAGCGCCGGCGCGAACGCGTTCTACGCGATGATGGACGGCTATCTCGCGCAGCTCGACGCGCTCGGCTGGGCGATCGGGCTCACGGCCGACCACGGGATGAACGCGAAGCACGATCCCGCGACCGGCCGCCCGAACGTGATTTATCTGCAGGATGCGTTCGACGGCTGGTACGGCGCGCAGGCCGCGCGCGTGATCCTGCCGATTACCGATCCGTATGTCGTGCACCACGGCGCGCTGGGTTCGTTTGCAACCATCTACCTGGCGCCGGGCGTCGACCGGGCCGAGGCGATGTGGCGCGTCGGCGGCCTCGACGGTGTCGAGCTCGTGCTCGACAACGCGGAAGCCGCCGCACGCTTCGAGCTGCCGGCCGACCGGATCGGCGATCTCGTCGTGATCGGCCGTCGCGACATGACGCTCGGCACGCGCGAGCGCGAACACGACCTGTCGGGCCTCACGGTGCCGCTACGTTCGCATGGCGGCGTGTCGGAACAGGAAGTGCCGCTGCTGTTCAATCGCCGTATCGAGCGGGACGATCCCGCGCGTCGCCCGCGCAACTTCGACGTGTTCGATTTCGTGCTGAACCGGATCGCGACATGATGGCCCACCCCCGGCAAGACCACCCCGAGTTTCGCGCCGAGGCGCTGCGCTGGTGCGGCATGCGCGCGACGCGCGAGCGCACCTTCGATATCGACGATCCTTATACTGGCGCCCGGGTCGGTACCGCGCCGCTCGCCAGCGTCGACGACGTGCGCGCCGCGTTCGATTACGCGATGGCCTACCGGCCGAAGCTTACGCGCTACGAGCGTTCGCAGATCCTCGAACGTGCGGCCGCGCTGCTGCGCGAGCGCACCGAGGAAGCGTCCGACCTGATCACGCTCGAATCGGGGCTGTCGAAACAGGATTCCCGCTACGAGATCGGTCGCGTTGCCGACGTGCTGAAGTTCGCGGCGGTCGAGGCGCTGCGCGACGACGCGCAAAGTTTCTCGTGCGACCTGACGCCCCACGGCAAGGCGCGGCGCGTGTTCTCGCAGCGGCAGCCGCTCGACGGCGTGATCGTCGCGATCACGCCGTTCAATCATCCGATGAACCAGGTTGCGCACAAGATCGCGCCGGCGATCGCGACCAACAACCGCGTGATCGTGAAGCCGTCGGAGAAGGTGCCGCTGTCGGCGTTCTATCTGGCCGATCTGCTGGTTGAGGCCGGGCTGCCGGAGCCGATGCTGCAGGTGCTGACCGGCGACCCGCGCGAGATCGCGGACGAACTCGTTACGCATCCGCATGCATCGCTGATCACGTTTACCGGCGGCGTTGCGATCGGCAAGGCGATTGTCGCGCGGGCCGGCTACCGGCGCATCGTGCTGGAGCTGGGCGGCAACGACCCGCTGATCGTTCTCGAAGACGCCGATGTCGAACGCGCGGCATCGCTGGCGGTGCTCGGCTCGTATCGGAATTCGGGCCAGCGCTGCACGGCCGTCAAGCGGATGCTGGTGCAGCGCTCCATCGCGCCGGCATTTACCGAGTTGCTCGTCGAGAAGACCCGCGCATGGAAGTACGGCGATCCGTTCGATCCGGCGAACGAAATGGGCACGGTGATCGACGAGGCGGCGGCGCGGCTGTTCGAGGCGCGGGTCGACGAGGCGGTTGCGCAGGGTGCGCGCCTGCTGACCGGCAACGTGCGGCGCGGCGCGCTGTATGCGCCGACCGTCCTCGACAACGTCGATCCGTCGATGACGATCGTGCGCGAGGAGACCTTCGGCCCCGTATCGCCCGTCATCGCGTTCGACACGATCGACGACGCGATCCGGATTGGCAACGGAACGGCGTTCGGGCTGTCGTCGGGGGTCTGTACGGACAGCACGGCAGCCGTCGTGCGGTTCGTAAACGAGCTGAACGTCGGCACCGTGAATGTATGGGAGGTGCCCGGATACCGGATCGAGCTGTCGCCGTTCGGCGGGATCAAGGATTCGGGGCTCGGTTACAAGGAAGGCGTTCAGGAGGCGATGAAGAGCTTCACGAACCTGAAGACGTTTTCGCTGCCTTGGGAGTGAGCGAATGGCATTGACGGTGGAAGAGATCCACGGGCTGTATCGCGAGCACGGCCATGTGGCCTATAGCGGTGAACCGGTCACGCAGCTCGAGCATGCGTTGCAAAGCGGATTGCTGGCGGAGGAGGCAGGGGCTGGCGAAGCGCTGGTTGCGGCGGCGTTTCTGCACGACCTCGGGCACCTGCTGAATCGCCAGGGCGAGACGCCGAGCGCGCGCGGGATCGACGATCTGCATCAGTATTATGTGCTGCCGTTCCTGCGGCCGCTGTTTTCCGACGCGGTGCTGGAACCGATCCGGCTGCACGTCGATGCGAAGCGCTGCCTGTGCCGCACGGACGCCGGCTACTTCGAGAGCCTGTCGCCGGACTCGGTGCGCAGCCTCGCGTTGCAGGGGGGCATCTTCAGTGAAGAGGAAACGGCGGCGTTCCTGCAGCGCCCGTTTGCGGAGGACGCGCTGCGTTTGCGTCGCTGGGACGATACCGCGAAGGAAGAAGGAAAAACGACGCCGGATCTCGATCACTATATGGAGATCGTCGCGCGCCAGGCGCGCGCGGCCTGACGGTTCGGCTGCTTCTATAAAAGGCCCCGCACGCGGCAGCGTGCGGGGCCTTTTATTTTTTGCGAAACCCCTTGCATGATTGCCGCGGGCTGCATAGAATCACGCCTCTTTCGCGCTAACGGCAACGCGGCGCGGGAGAGGGGAAGCGAAGTCGGTGGTGTGCAGCGGGTTGGGCGCACGGCTGGCGCAGGAAGATGGACC